>CAZPHK010000001.1:0-9762 GCA_964586015.1 uncultured Acidobacteriota bacterium
GCGGTAGATACGTTCGCTCTTTTCCAGCTCTTCAACCAGCGGAAGAAGGTCGGTAAATGCATCTTTATGAGCATGGATGAAGGATTTGAGTTTTGATAGATCGCCTCGGTCAAATTGTACAAGGCTTCCCCGCAGCAGGCCCTGAAAAATAAGCTTGACGTCTCCGGGGCTCATGGGAAGAAAAGGGAGAAGCGCCAGCCCGGCACGAAAATCCACGGCGACGAGCCCTTTTTCAGGCGTACTGTCGGTTGAGATCCTTTTCAGGCAGTTGGGTTGGCTCTTCCATGTCGACCACTCGTATTGACGGGCAAATTCATGGGCGCCCATCTCGTGCAGCATAGAGACGAAATCATGCATGAACTCTTTTTTTGCCCTATATTCAGGAGAGCCCAGTTTGGCGATATCGACCGTTTCCCCGCCTTCCCATTTCGACAGCAGGTCCAAATGGTCATCCACCTCAAGCTGCCAGGTTCTTCCCTCGACCCAGTCGCTCAGTTCACCGCAGCTGCCAAGCGTTGAATCGACAAAGGTAGTGTGAATACTATTGACCGATGCGCGGTCGCCAAATCGGGATTCAGCCGCACGCTGTATCATTTTCTGCCACAGTGCGCCGCAGCGGGCCGCAACCGGGTTGATCTGAAGCTGAAAGGATCCCTGAAAACCGATCGTATAAAGCAGGTTGCGGAACATCCGGGAAAAACCCGACGGCGGAATAAGAATTTTCAGGGCGTATGTATTTCCGGATACGATACCTGTCGGGCAGTCTGCTTTGACGTCAAGGATCCTGACTTTATATACCTGGCCGGCAAAACCGCCACCAACAAATTTCTCAATCTTCATCGTGACATCGATGTCTTTTGCCGGAGCATCGACGGTGGTCATGGTGTAGGTGAGTCGTCGTCCTTCATCGTAATGTCCGGTTTCTATGGGACGATGCAGGTTATACGTAGAAAATTGTTTTTCCAGATATCTGCATACCGACGCCGAATAGCTCGTTGCCATAATATATATAGTCCTTCTAACGGTTCCCCCGGATTTAAGAATGCCGATTCCTGTGTATGGGTAATAATTCAGTGAGCTCCTGGATGATGCCTAAAACTGCCGCCGAAATCAATTCCATGCCGTCCTGTTCCGACCGTCCTCTCTCCTAGGGATTGAAGCGCGATGCAAATAATATCAGCATCGATTGCAAAATCGGTCTTGAAATAAGGATATGCCCCGATTTCCGCTCCGAACGCATCGGATTATGTTACCTTTTTCGACCACTTTTGATGAAACCTTGATAAATACGCTGAAACCAGTGGAAATCCGGCTGTTCCGGTATTATCCTTTCGAATTCAACATTGTTACCGATATATATCGTCTCAGAACCAGGAGCTTTCATGCCTAAAACAAAAAAAATTCTAAAACTGGGTCTGCCCAAGGGCAGTCTTCAGGAATCGACGATTGAGCTGTTTCGCAGGGCGGGCATCCGTGTTTTTTCCAGCGACAGATCCTATTTTCCATATTGTGACGATGAAGAAATTGAGGTCATGCTGATCCGGTCTCAGGAAATGGCCAAATACGTTCAGGACGGGCTTTTTGACGCAGGCATCACCGGGCAGGACTGGATTCTTGAAACAGGGGCAAACGTCAAACAGATCTGTGAACTTATTTATGCCAAGTCCGGCTTCAAGCCCGTTCGATGGGTCCTGGCTGTTCCAGAAAGCTCGAAAGTGCGCTCTGTTAAAGATCTTCAGGATAAAACCGTTGCAACGGAACTGGTCCAGTGCGTTAAAAAGTATTTTTCAAAAAATAACGTAAAGGCAAAGATTGAATACTCCTGGGGTGCAACGGAAGCGAAAGCGGGAATTCTGGTGGACGCTATTGTCGAGTTGACAGAGACGGGGCGCTCCCTGAAAGCCAATCAATTGCGAATTATCGAGGAAGTGTTGTCTTCTACAACCCGCTTTATCGCCAACAGACAGTCCTGGCAGGATCCCTGGAAACGTGAAAAGATGGAAAACATCGCTATATTGCTCAAAGGCGCACTGGCTGCGGAAGGAATGGTCGGACTGAAAATGAATCTTAAAGAAACCGACCTCGATAAAATAATGGGAATTCTTCCCTCCCTGAAGCGCCCTACCGTCAGTCCGCTCACAATTTCAGGATGGATTGCACTCGAAGTCGTTGTGGAAGAAAAAGTAGTGAAAAAGATGATTCCGGAATTAAAAAGAGCCGGTGCGGAGGGGATTATTGAATACCCTCTAAACAAGCTGATTGCATGAATGCAATGTAAATACTCCTGATCGTAAATAGGCAATCTTTACCAGAGATCGATTGCATATCTATTGATAAATTTTAAATCTATTTATTTAATTATTTAAATAAAAACCCTTATTGTTAAACAATAAAAGAGTATTCAGATCCGTGCAATCCAGTCAATCGATGGCATTGCCCACAACAACGGTCCAGGGTCTTATCTCCCAACGAGTCACCAGTCCGTTCCTTACGTAAGGATCTTTAAGGACAAAATCCTCAATATCGGCTGTGTTTGCGGTCCTGAACACGAGCATAACCCGATCGGCGGGGTCCGCCAGCGCCCCGCCGAGTAAAAGTCCTCCGTGATCCCGCATTTGCCGGACAAGCCGCAGGTGTTCTTCTCTATACTCCGCCCGTCGTAATAGATAATCTTCGACGACGTAGTAAAACAGAACGTAGTAGTTCATTTTTTTCCTCTCTGTTTCCATTGAATTTATTCTTCGCCTACGATAATTTATGAACTCCACGAATTATAACCAAACTGAAGCTGGAGCAAACCAATTTACCGAGAAAATATTCTAATTCTAGATTTTGGTTCTCAATATACGCAACTGATCGGACGGCGCGTTCGGGAGTTGTCCGTGTATTGTGAAATTGTTCCCTACTTCGATGCAATCGAAAAGGTCCGCGACTCTAAGCCTTCCGGAATAATTCTTTCCGGGGGACCGGATTCGGTATGCCGGGACGGCAGTCCTTCCCTACCCCCGGAATTCTTCGAGACGGACATTCCGATTCTGGGCATCTGTTACGGATTCCAACTTCTGGCAAAGAGCCTGGGGGGGAAAACTGTCCCGGGGGGCGACAGGCGGGAATACGGCAAAGCTGTAGCCGTTCGCCTCGACGACGGCGTGCTTTTCAGGGATCTTCCTGAACAGTTTCAGGTGTGGATGAGTCATGGGGATCGCGTGGAACAGCTGCCTTCGGGATTCAAACTTATCGCAAAATCGGGCAACCTGATCGCCGCCGCGGCGAACGAAGCCAAAAGAATCTGGGGCCTGCAATTCCACCCGGAAGTGGTGCATACACCCCACGGGAAAGAAATCCTCGAAAATTTTCTTTCCCGCGTCTGCGGCTGCAAACGGGATTGGACCATGGCTTCTTTCATAAAGTCGACCATAGAATCCATTAAATCTCAGGTCGGAAGCGAAGGCGCCATATGCGGTCTCAGCGGTGGAGTCGATTCTACCGTCGCGGCACTGCTCGTTCATGAAGCGATAGGCGACAGGCTTACATGCGTTTTTGTCAACAACGGGTTGCTTCGAAAGAATGAATTCGAGTCCGTCCTGCAGAATTTCCGGCAACGACTGCACCTAAAGGTACAGGGAGTTGACGTCAGCGATCGGTTTCTTGACCTTCTGAAAGGGGTCGAAGACCCTGAAAAGAAACGAAAAATAATAGGGAATGAATTCATCAGGGTTTTTGAAGAAGAATCGCACAAGGTTGGAGACCCGCCCTTCCTGGTACAGGGTACGCTGTACCCTGACGTTATCGAATCGGTTTCCGTACGGGGGCCCTCCGCCGTCATAAAGTCGCACCACAATGTGGGCGGCCTGCCCCCGGAAATGAAGCTGAAACTTATTGAACCTCTTCGTGAATTGTTCAAAGACGAAGTTCGCAGGGTAGGAGAAGAATTGGGAATGGATGAAAGTTTTGTGCATCGCCATCCATTCCCGGGCCCGGGACTCGCCGTTCGCATTGTAGGCTCCATATCCGGGGAGCGGTTGTTTGTTTTAAGGGAAGCGGACGCTATCGTGCAGGAAGAAATTGAACGGGCCGGACTGCTGCGGGATCTGTGGCAGGCTTTTGCTGTTTTACTGCCTATACAGAGCGTGGGTGTCATGGGAGACGACCGCACTTATGAGAACGTTGCCGCTCTTCGAATCGTAACCAGCATGGACGGCATGACCGCGGACTGGGCGAAAATACCTTACGAAGTTCTTGAAAAAATTTCAAACCGCATTGTGAATGAAGTGCGCGGAATCAACCGTGTCGTTTACGACATCACCTCAAAACCTCCTGGAACCATCGAATGGGAGTAGAAAGTGCCTGAGCAACCTCCTTTCGTTCATCTGCATAATCACTCCGATTACAGCCTGCTGGACGGGGCTTCCAAAATCGAGAGCATGGTCGATGCAGCAGTTGCCATGAAAATGCCGGCGCTGGCTCTCACGGATCACGGGAACCTTTTCGGAGCCATACAGTTTTACTCCGCGGCGAAAAAGCGCGGCATCAAGCCGATCATCGGCTGCGAAGTCTATGTCGCAAAAGAGGATCGGTTCAAAAAAGAAGGCGGCGGAGATCAATCCAATCACCTTGTACTGCTGGCTCAAGATCTGCAGGGGTATCACAATCTCGCCAAGCTGGTTTCCTTCGGATTCCTGGAGGGATTTTATTATAAGCCCCGAATCGATAAATCCCTGATGTCGCAGCACAGCGAAGGGCTCATTGCCCTTTCCGCCTGCCTCAAGGGGGCGATACCGCAAAAACTGTATGCCGAACAGTTCGAGGCGGCGATGCAGGAAGCCGCGATGCTGCGCGACATTTTCGGCCCGGAGAATTTTTATCTGGAACTGCAGGATCATAATCTTGCTCCTCAGAAACAGGTAAATCCCGGCATTGTGGAAATCTCAAAAAAAACCGGCATTCCGCTCGTGTGTACGAACGATACGCACTACATCCTTCCCCAGGACAGTGTCGCGCACGATGTTCTCCTGTGCATCGGCACAGGAAAGACCGTAAACCAGCAGGATCGCATGCGATACGAATCCGACCAGTTCTACTTTAAATCTCCTCGGGAAATGCATGCACTCTGGGGCCATATACCCGATGCTTTACTGAATACCGTACTTATCGCGGAACGGTGCGGTTTCGAAATGCCGACGGAGCAGCCGCTGCCTCCGTTTGAAGTGCCGGCCGGATACGACTCGGAAAGTTATTTCGATAAAGTCACTCGAGACGGCTTTCTTAACAGGCGCAGGCACCTGGAAATTCTTTCCAGTGACGGGAATTTAAAATACCCACTGCCGGCGTATGAAGAACGGCTGAATTTCGAAATTGAAATGATTAAGCGAATGCAGTTCTCGAGTTATTTTCTCATCGTCTGGGATTTGATGAAGTACGCCCGCGATCACAGTATTCCCGTAGGACCCGGCAGAGGCTCCGTCGTAGGCAGTCTGGTTGCCTACAGTCTCGCAATCACGGATATCGATCCCCTCCAATACGAACTTTTCTTTGAGCGTTTTCTGAACCCCGAGCGGATCGCGCCTCCCGACATTGATATGGATTTCTGCATGAAGCGACGGTCGGAAATGATCGACTATGTCGCTCGGAAGTACGGCAGGGACAACGTCTGCCAGATCATCACTTTCGGGACTATGGCGGCCAGGGGAGTGATACGCGATGTCGGCAGGAGCCTGGACATCCCGTATTCGGAAGTCGACCGTATAGCAAAGCTGATACCGGATGAACTGAATGCAACCATAGACAAAGCCCTGGCACAGGAACCGCGGCTGGTCGAAGAAATGAAAAACCCACAGATCGAAAATCTTATCACCATCGCAAAACGCCTGGAGGGGCTTTCGAGACATTCTTCCACACACGCCGCCGGCGTGGTCATCGCTCCCGAACCCCTGGTGGAGCTCGTTCCGCTTCAAAAAACAAACAAGGACGAAATTACCTCCCAATACAGCATGAAGGACCTGGAGTCGATCGGACTCCTCAAGATGGATTTCCTGGCTCTGACCACGCTGACCGTCATCGACAGCACTGTGACGCGCGTCCGTGAAGAAAAAAGCATCGAACTGGACCTGACATCCATTCCCCTTACGGATAAAAAAGTTTTCGAGCTGTTTTCACAGGGAAGAACAAACGGCATATTCCAGTTTGAGAGCGGCGGCATGAAGAGTGAACTGCGCCGGTTGAAGCCGGAACGTTTCGAAGACCTTATCGCACTGAACGCCCTCTATCGCCCCGGGCCGATGGACATGATACCGGATTTCGTAAAACGCAAGCAGGGCGAAATCGAGGTCCGCTACCCGCACCCGATTCTGGAGGAAATCTTAAAGGAAACCTACGGCGTTATCGTCTATCAGGAACAGGTGATGCAGATCGCCAGTAAAATGGCGGGCTTTTCCCTCGGCGAAGCCGACATTCTGCGAAAGGCCATGGGGAAAAAGAAAAAAGACATAATGAAATCGATGCGGCAAAAGTTCATAGAGGGCGCACGAAAAAATAAAATTTCGGATAAGTCCGCAAAACAGGTTTTCAGCCTGATGGAGCAGTTTGCACAATACGGATTCAACAAATCTCACAGCACGGCGTACGCTCTGCTCGCCTATCAAACGGCGTATCTCAAGGTCCATTATCCGGTCCAGTTCATGGCGGCCCTGTTGACAAGTGAAATCGGGAACACCGACAAGATTGTCATGTATATTGCAGAGTGCAAAGATATGGGAATCGACGTTCTCCCACCGGATATCAATGAAAGCTCGCTCGATTTTCTGTCTCAGGAAAGCAGAATCCGGTTTGGAATGCTGGCAATTAAAAATGTCGGAGAAGGTGTTATCCGTTCCGTTCTCGATTATCGAAACAATAACGGGAAATTCCGAAGCTTCTTCCAGTTTTGCGAAGAGGTCGATTCCCGCTCCCTGAACAGAAGAGTCCTCGAAAGCTTGATTAAAAGCGGAGCGATGGATTCACTCGGGTGGAAACGTGCTCAATGCATGGAAATGCTGGACACGGCCCTGGAATACGGACAGAAGGCAAGGCGCGACCGTGAGAGCGGACAGCGGGGGCTGTTTGCGAGCTTATCGGCGTCCGGGCAGGCCGAACTTCCCGAACCCGATCTTCCGGATATCCAGGAATGGCCCATAGAACAACTCCTGGCATTTGAAAAGGAAACGCTGGGATTCTATGTATCCGGACACCCGATGAGCCGTTTTGCCGAGGAAGCCGCCCGCTACAGTCAAAAGAGCATCGCGGAGCTGATCGCCGACGGCAGCAGCGTCGAATGCCGGATTGCCGGTATTGTAACGGAGCTCCGAACACGCCGTACCAAGAAGGGGGATCTGATGGCGATATTTACTCTGGAAGATCTCTCGGGGGCGGTGCCTGCTATAGTATTCCCAAACTCCTATACGAAATACGAACCGTATATTGCCGCCGATTGTCCGCTGCTGGTATCGGGACGTTTCGAACCGGAAGACGAAAGAAGCTTTAAAATAATCGTATCAGAAATAGAGCCTTTACCCGGAATCATGCAAAGGAACGCTAAAACCCTCCGGATTACGGCGTGCGTTTCCTCCCTTTCACCGTCGTCCGCAACCGAGCTCCGTCGCCTGCTCGAAAAAAATCGTGGAGATACCGGCGTCGACATCGAACTGTATAATCCTTCCGAATTCCGCGTTAATATCCAGTCGTCCGACTTTGTAAGGATCAAATCGAGCCCGGAGTTAATTCAGCGGATTGAAGATATCTGCGGCCCGGGATCGGTTCAGGTCGTCAACTAGCCCGAGATGAGCGTACCCGGTTTAATCTTTGCATAAATTGGGCACGCGTCAGATATGTCCAGATACAGTCGCTTTGCTTAACGGGCCGCCGCAGTGGGAGTCTTGCGACTAGGGATTGAGGCTTTGAATCTGCAGACGATTCAAATAACGAACGATACGCGCCTGTTCGCGTTCGCTGATTGCCAGAAACTGAATGCCGACATGGGACATGGACGGATTATCCGGCAGTTTTTCAGTATAGGCCACACGGCAGGGAATTTTTATTAACGGACCCTTGTCAGGCATGTCCAGTTTGATCTCGACAGGAGTGCCTTCCGGAATTGCCTTAGGCCATCGGATGCCTATGCCGCCCGCACTGAGATCGAAAGTGCTTGTAGTAATGGTTTCGATATTCTCCCCTCCATTATTCGAATCGGAAGAATAATCCGTCCAGGTTATTTCGACCGGCACGAGGCATTTCATCCGGAAATTATGGCGTCGTTGCGTTTTTATTATTTGGCCGACGGGAATGACGGTTAATTCGGGGAAGGATCCACCGCTGGTTTCATCCACAATTCCGCTGAAAACAAATGGGATCCCGTTATGTAAAAAAGTGAAGCTCAGCTTCTGGTCACGTCGCACCGGCAGGCGTATGCCCCGTTGGGTGGGCCAGGCGATGATTATTTTGCCCTCCTCGATATTATTCACCCGGCTGTAGTAGTTCGACGGATTCGGATCGTCCGCCGCAGTTACATGGAGGGCGTCGTTGACGGAAACGGCTGAAAAGTCTCCGTCTTCGAATAACTCTATCCCATCCTCGAGGGTCCTGTTATCGTCTCTTGCCTCTGCTGACTGTTCCATAACGCTGAATCTCAAGCCATACCATACAAAAGGTTTGGGAAAGATTTTCCCGCCTTCTATCATTATCGACACGAAAACAGGAATATTTACATACCATTATCAAATATCCTAAAAAAAGGGTGAAAAACCGCACGCCATCCGCGGCTTAAAAACTACCAGGACTAACGTAATTATGCCCTTCCAAACTTTTTTTCTATCTCGCGGTTGCTGAATCTCAGAATTATCGGTCTTCCGTGCGGGCAGCGGGTGGGTATCCGCGTTTTTGCAAGCTGATCGATCAGCCATTGCATTTTTTCCATGGAAAGCGGCATATTCACTTTGACGGCCGACCGGCAGGCGGCGGTCACCGCAATGCGGTCCCGTATTCTTTCAATATCCACGCCCCTGTCTTCCTCATTCAGGTTTTCAAAAATTTCCTTCAACAAATCCCTGCAGTCGGATTCTCCGGCGAATGCCGGGACGGAGCGGACGATGACGGACGCCCCGCCGAAGGGCTCCACATGAAAACCGCTCCGTTTCAGCTCCGGCATCACTTTTTCGATCAAGGCAACGTGGTGCGGAGCAAGATCCAGAGAGAACGGATTCAGGAGACCCTGTGTTTCCACTTCCCTGCTTTTCAGCGAATTGGCCAGTTTTTCGTAAAGAATCCGTTCGTGCGCAACGTGTTGATCGATAATCAGCAAACCCTGCCTGTCGCAGGCAATGATGTAGCTGTCCCGGTATTGGCCCAGAATCCGTACCGATCCGGGCAGCAACGATTCGCCCGTCTCTCTTTCTGTGTCCAGCAGCATGTCCGGCTGTATTCCAAGGGCGGAGTGATTCTCTGCTGCAGGGGCATGCCCGTTAACTATATCCTGGGGCGGGAACTGAAATCCATGTTGACCGGCATCGGGATGCCTTTCATTTATCGGGGGATAGTCCGATGAAGTTGCCTCCGGAACATTCCCAACATCCTTCACATACTGCGTTTCATTTTCCGGTACCTCGACGGGATAGGCATTTGCTCCGCTTATTCCGAATTCGGGAACAACGATATCCTGCGACAGGGCGCGCGCGACACTCTCACGCACTAAATTGTAAATGGAACTCTGGTTATGAAAGCGGATCTCTATTT
>CAZPHK010000001.1:9772-24732 GCA_964586015.1 uncultured Acidobacteriota bacterium
TGGGCGTTGACGTCCACCTGATCGAAGGGCAGTTCCAGGAACAGGACAACGACGGGATACGCGGCGGCAGGCATGCATCGCCGGTAAGCTTCCCTCAAGGCCCCTGTTATAACTTTGTCGCGTACCATCCGCCGGTTCACAAAAAAATACTGCGAGTAGGCATTGGTTCTCTGCTCATAAGGCCGGGAACAGAATCCATGAATCCGAACCGGCCCCGACGATCCCGACAATTCAGCCATGTTGTCGAGAAAGCCCTCTCCGAAAACCTGGTATATCCTTTCCCGGACGGTTGATACAGCCACGGTATCGAGAAGAACCCGATCGCCGCTTTGCAGGGCAAACCGGATTTCCGGATACGCGAGGGCATAATGGGTTACATGCCTCGCAATATGACCGGACTCGGTATCATGGGATTTCAGGAATTTCCTCCGGGCCGGCACATTAAAAAAGAGGTCGCGCACGGATATTTCCGTGCCCCGGTCCCAGGACACAGGTTTAACGGAGCGCAGGATTCCGCCCTGGATCTCCAGCTGCGTTCCCGATACGGCGTCGGGATCGTCCGGCCGGGTTTTCAATGTCAGGCGCGAAACCGACGCGATCGACGGCAACGCCTCTCCCCTGAAGCCCAGCGTGGCGATCGCGCTCAGGTCCTGCGCTGTTTCGAGTTTGCTGGTCGCATGATGCTCGAATGCGAGGATGGCGTCGTCCTGGTTCATCCCTGTCCCGTCATCCCTTACCTGGATAAGGCTTCTACCACCCGAACGAATGGCGACATGAACCGCACGGCTTCCGGCGTCGATGGAATTTTCCACCAGTTCTTTAACGACGGAAGCCGGGCGCTCGACGATTTCACCGGCGGCAATCTTATTGGCAAGAATTTCCGGCAGCACCCTGATCTTGTTCATTATTCGGACCGATTTCGTATCTTTATAAATTGAAGATCGAAGATTAAAAATTGAAGATTAAAAAACCGGATTTTTTGGATTCCATGGACTAATAATTTTCCTGATTTTCTTAGCTTTCTTTTAATCATTAATGCATGACCCGGGCCGAATCTTTCTTTATCCGATGCGGGTTTGTAGATATTGTATGAGTTCGGGCAGCGTGACTTCCCACTGACTGGAGTCATCCATTCTTTTGATATTGTAGGAACCGCGGGCGATTTCTTCATCGCCGATAATCAGCACATGGGCCGCATCGATTTTATTGGCCAGGCGCATCTGGCGCTTCAGGCTTCCTCCCGAGAAATCCAGAAAACAAGAATGTTCGAGCCGGCGAAGTTCCCGGGCTATCTGGAGCGCTCTCTGGAACGCGGCCTCTCCCTTGTAGGCTATAAAAAGATCCGGTTTCCATATGCCCGATGCACGCATTTTCTCAGGCAGTATCATGGCCAGACGATCCAGCCCGACGGCAAACCCGATCGCTTCGACCGGGGGGCCGCCTATAACTTCCGACAAGCCGTCGTAACGGCCGCCGCCGACTACGGCATTCTGGGCGCCCAACTCACCGCTTACGATCTCGAACGCCGTTCGAACGTAATAGTCCAGTCCCCGAACCAGCCTCGGCGCGATCTCAAAAGGAATTCCGGCATCCTCAAGGTAAGACCTTACACTGCTGAAATGCCCGGAGCACTCGCTGCAGAGGCTGCCCCCTATTACAGGAAGGTTTTCGAGTATCGGCTGACATCGCTCAACCTTGCAGTCGAAAACCCGGAGACTGTTCGTGTCCGCCCGGCGCCGGCAGTCCTCGCAGAGATTGTCGAGTTCCGACCTCAGGGTTTGACGCAGCCGCTCCAGGTATTGTGGACGGCATTGCCTGCACCCGACCGAATTAATCATCAGTCTCGCGTTCACTCCAAGGGAATCCACGAATCGCAGGGCCATTTCGATTATTTCAGCGTCGATCGCCGGATTGTCCGAACCGAAAGCCTCCACTCCGATCTGATAAAACTGCCGCCATCTGCCTTTCTGTTTCTTTTCGTAGCGGAACATGGGGCCGAAATAATACAGTTTCGTTATACCGCTCTCCCGATAGAGCGCATTCTGGACATAGGCCCGGACTACGGACGCGGTGGCTTCCGGACGAAGCGTCACGGACCGGTTGCTCCTGTCCGGGAAAGTGTACATTTCTTTCCCTACAATATCTGTGTTTTCCCCGATGCCCCTGGCAAACAGCTCGGTCGGTTCGATAATGGGCGTCCGAATTTCCAGAAAGCCGTACTGGCGGAAAATGCGCCCGGCGCGGTCTTCGATTACGTGCCATCCGGCAAGTTCCTCCGGCAACAAGTCCCTCGTTCCCGGGAGATTGTTTATCAAGGATTCCGCCATACCTTCACCCCTGAATTAAAAATAACAAGGGCATATGGTAGCAGACTCTGTTCGCGCGGGTAACACTTTATTGCCGGTCCATATCGCTGTTATCGATTTTCGTTATATTTATTAGTGCGCCGGCGGATTGTTTTACAGTTTTACATTATTCTGGTAAATGCCCCGCTTGGAAACTTCCTGGATCAGGTCTTCGATGAAAGCGATAAACCTCCGCATACGAGTGAGGATTTCCGTGGAATTATTGGAGATTGCAAGAATTTCCATAAAACTTTCAAATCCCGCCCAGTCGCGATACATGAGCGACGGCAGGGATTTCTCTTTAAAAGCTGTAAGGCGTTCGATAATTTTGTTTGTATCAGGCACGGTTTCATTTTCCGATATCTCAATCAGCCACTGTCGCAGGCTCCACAAATCCTGTCGGATTTGATCGCCCATGGCAATGCGCTCGGCCCTCTTGGGGAAAAGGTTCCGGTCGTCAAAATTCGGATCGACGGCGTGGACAAGGCTTAAAATTGCGCCCTGGCAGCAGTTCAGAAGCAGACCGTGGCTGTTTTCAATTCTGGCGTACACATTGGCCGGCTCCATCTCCCGGGAAACAAAAACAAGCTCTCTGGATATGACTTTCCGGGATTCGGTCTTAAGAGAATAGGCGACCAGATCCGCGGCATTTTTCAGATCCCGATTCGCGCCTTTCCCCTTAAGCATGCGCGCCTTGAGGAAGTTGGATAAATTTTCCATTTCTTCATGGAGCAGAGAAAAAATGACCAGGTTATGCCTCAGGGACCGATCGTGTTCGAGATCGCTGGATACGTATTTTAAATACTTCAGGAACCGGTATATATACAGCATGGCCAGGGCGACATTGCGCTGCGCCTGTTCGTCCCGGATCCCCCGAAGCACTTCCGTAAGGCGTTTGTTCTCAATGAGGTCGTATTGGATCCGGAACCTCTGGCTCATCAGCATATCGATATAGCGGCAATTTTTCAGCTCCTGCCGGAAGTTTCTGCCTATAGTGAGAAACAGCTGGAAACCCGGATTAGGAATCCGTTGATACGCATCGATGGAAATCCGCACGTCATTCAGGGAATCGAGCAACTGAGACACGCTGTCGACCGGAGTTATCTGAGCCAGGAACCGGCTCGTGTGGGAATCGAGTATTCTTTCCTTTCTTATTTTGTCCTCAATGATCTTCCCCGCATCTAACTCCTCGGCATGCTCGATATTAAGCACATCGCATGCATAGGTCTCACATATTTGAACCGCGTTGCGCACGATCCTGATTTCCGACAGAAAGCTCCGGCTCAGCAAATCTTCCTTTTCCGAATCGGCGAGGGGAAGATGTTCGATATTAAGAAAAGAACGAATACCTTTCAGCCAGATTTCCAGACCGAAGAGACTGTCGATGGCACCCTGCGAATGAATGTGCTTGATCCATGAAGACAGGTTTTCGTTTCCGGCAACGATTTCCGTTCGCAACGCTTCCAGGAATGAGTTGCGCGCTTTCGGGGATTTCAATCCCGGCATATCGGGCTCCAGCTATAAGAGTTTTTTGAACTCTTCGGTTTGCTTTCTCATTGCAAGCCAGTCCTCAAAGAGATCCGGCGTTTCGAGCCATATTTTGAACCATACGGCTATCTCTTTTTTCTCCAACCTTTTCTTAAGACTTACCCTTTTGTTTCCACTGATAAACTCTGATCGCCGCCTTCCAAGCAGGGCAATTCTTCTACAATACTCCACTCCTTTCTTATCGCTCGCTTTCGTATATTTCCGATATAATTTTTCGAGATCGCGGATCGTTTTTTCCGTTTCGGCGAAGTTGGAAAAAGCCAGAATTCCCCTTAAATCATCCCGATAGGGCTTTCCCATGTCCAATTCCAGTCCGGTCATTTGAAGAGATCTCCCTTATTTATATTATTATTTCCGTGTATTGCTGATATTTTAATCCCTTCGTGTTGGCGTTGAAAATAACCTTGACCCGCGGCATAATGCCGCAGTCCGCCCTTTTAAAACAAGAACATCGTTACATCAGGGGCGAGCCATGGATTGGATGAAACCGCCGCAACCGTAAAGGAAACGGTTGCGGTTTTAAAGATCACACCATAAACCTGCATATCTCACGGTGCCGGACGCTTCGCCGGCACTGAAGCGGTTCCGTTGATACCATGTAAGACATGCAGGATGCCTCAGGGATGCGTCACTTTGGAATCCTATTTCATCTATATCTTTGCCAGGACGGTTATTCAGTGCATGCGTATTCTGCCCCGCCGTATCGGCATATTTCTGACCAGGGTTATAGCGTTTTCAGTTTACTGGCTGGACTTCAGACACAGACACATTGCGGCCGTAAATCTCAAAATCGCATTTCCCGATCTGTCCGAATCCCGGAGAACGGAAATCGCCAGGAAAAGCTTTCAGAACACGGCGCTGAACCTCATTGAAATCAGCCGCATCTCCATGTTGAGCCGGCGGAATATTGCATCTCTGGTACAATACGATCCGGATTCCGGCCTTGAAAACTTCAGACGGGCACAGTCTAAAGGAAAAGGGATTCTATATCTTACAGGACATTTCAGCGCATGGGAGCTGCTTCCGGCGGCCCATGCGCTCTTCGGCTATCCGCTCAGCTTCATTACGCGCCCACTGGACAACAAAAGGCTGGACCGCTATCTGCAGCGGCTGCGCGAGTCTATGGGCAACAGTGTGATCAACAAGAAAAATGCCCTGCGCCCCGTCCTTTGTACCCTCAAAGAGAAAGGTTCCGTAGGAATATTGGTGGATCAGAATACCAGTCTGCAGGAAGGGATTTTCGCCGACTTTTTCGGTATTCCGGCGGCAACCACAACCGGCTTGGCGCTCCTGGCCCTTCACACGGGCGCTCCGGTTCTGCCGGGATACCTGACACCCCTGAAGCGTGGACGCTACACGATAAAATTCCTTCCACACATCGAGGTTACCCGAACGGGCGACCGGAATCGGGATATCGCAGCGAACACTTTGAAATTCAACAAAATCCTGGAAAAGATAATCCGGGAACAGCCGGAATCCTGGCTGTGGGGGCATAAAAGGTGGAAATACCAGCCACCCGAAAATCCTCAGGATATCTACGGATTGTCCGACAGCGCCCTGGACCGTTTTATAAAATCCAGAAGAAAAGCGGGCTAATCAACCGGCGGCTTCGATTCAAGGAGACGGATGAAATCATCTTTGTATCGCACAGTATCCAGCACGGAATGAACTTTTTTTAACTCCTCCAACAAAAGGCCGCGGTATGTATCCGGTTCCATTTCAAGCGCCCGGGCAAATGCACGGATGGCCTGATCCGGCTTATCCGCTTTCGCATAAAGAACACCCAGGTGAAAATAATTCAAAGCCCCGGCGCCTCCGAGATCGATCGCCTTTTCATGCGCGTATACAGCATCCGCGTCGCGCCCTAGTTTTTCATATACAAGGGCCAGATTGATCCATGCGGAAGCGTAATCCGGATCGATCCGTACTGCGGCCTTCAATTCCTCAAGGGCTTCGTCCAGGCGTCCCTCCTCGGCATATATAGTGCCCAGATTGTAACGAACGTCTTTTTGGTCCGGCCTGATTGCAAGGGTTTTTTTGTAAGCCGCAACCGCTTCTTCCGTTCGTTTCTGCTCGCTGTACAAATAGCCCAGGAGGTAATAAACATCCGCATTCCCGGTATTCAGTTTTACGGAATTTTCCAGCGATGAAACGGCATCTTCAGTCCGATCCAGGTTCGCCTGGGTGAAGCCCAGCTTTGCGTAAAGTCTCTCTTTGTCCGCAGCGTTTTCGAGCGCGGAACTGTAGGCGGATATCGCGTTTTCAAGCTCCATATTTGCCGCATAGGCGTCACCCAACTGTTCCAACAGAACGGGATCACCGGGTTTGATGCGGTCGGCCGCTTCGAGTTTTTCGGCCGCTTCACGATATTTCTTCTGATGCATGTACATTTGAGCAAGATTGTACTGCGCCGTAAAATTGTCCGGATCGTTGCGGGTGACCAACAGATAGTTCTCAACAGCTTTGGCCGTTTCACCGTTTCGCTGATAAAGCCTTGCCAGATCCAGTCTTAAGGCAGGATCTTCGGGATTCTTCTCGATAAGCTTTTGCAGGTTTTCGATAGCGTCCTTGTCCATGTTTGCGCTTATTTGAAGCATCGCCAGTACACGGCGCATTTGCGGATCATTTGGGAAGTGTTCCAGGCCCTTTTCGAGCGCACCCATCGCCGCAGAGGAATTGCCCAGCTTCCCGTAAGCTGTTGCCAGAAGTTGATAAATGCCTTCAAATTCCGGTTTGATTTCAATCACTCTTTCAAACTCCCGGGCCGCTTCTTCGTGTTTATTCTGGTTGGCATAAATCAAACCGAGATTATAGTGCGCTTCCAGGAAGTCCGGCTTTATCTGGGTTGCCTTTAAATACAGTTGGGCCTGTTCATCGCTGTTTTCCTTAGGCGTTCCCATTAAAGCTTCCGCTTTTTTCACCCACCCATAAGCTTCGTTGAAGACAACGGCGTCTTCAATCGTCGGTACTTTTTTCTCTCCCCCGGTGTCGTCGCCTTTGAGCGGCCAACTCGCGCAAAGGAAAAGGAACAGAATAAAAGCAGCGGGTCCGTATTTCGGAATTGTTGATTTTACACGCACATCTAAATCCTGGGGATCCGGCGGGTCACGGAATTATTTTAACCATTTCGGAAATTCAGAGCTCCCGTTCTTTTTCCCTCATCAGGAAGTCAGGTCGAATTTCATACCGTCATTTTCATTGAAATCTTCAAAAAGAGTCATTTTGCAGAATTCCCGGTATCGTCCCTCGATTTCCGTAAAAGTAAGTTCTGCCAATTTTTTAGCGCCGAAGTCGGCCACATTGAACGAAGCCATCACGGATCCGTATACAACCGCCTTCCGAAACGATACTTCATCTTCCGAAGCCACACTGGAAAGGTATCCCATAAATCCGCCGGCAAAGGAATCCCCGGCTCCCGTCGGATCGAAAACATCTTCAACCGGAAATGCCGGCACGAGAAAAACTGTCTTTGGACCGAACAGAACGGCGCCGTATTCGCCGCGCTTTATAACCAGTCTTTTAGGGCCGATTGCCATGATTTTTTTCGCGGCTTGAAAAACATTTGACGTACCGGCAAGCATTCCGGCTTCTTCATCATTTATCACCAGAAGATCGATTTTGCTGAGAACTTTGAGCAGGGAGTCCCGTTTATTGTCAATCCAGAGATTCATCGTGTCGCAGGCAACGAACTTCGGCCGTTGCATCTGCTGCAGGACGGAAAACTGAAGATCCGGATCGATATTTCCCAGTAAAAGGTATGGGTGCTGCCGGTGCGCGGGTGACAGTTTGGGATCGAAATCCGCAAAAACATTGAGCTGTGTATCCAGAGTTGTACGGGAATTCAGATCGTTTCCATACTTCCCTTTCCAACGGAAAGTCTTGCCCTGAACTTGCTGAAGCCCAGCGGTATCGATCCCTTTGGTTCTTAATAACTCCGTATGGCTCTCCGGAAAATCGTCCCCTATAACGGCAACCATACTGACGTCCGTGAAATAGCTGGCGGCTATACAGGAATAGGTGGCGGAACCGCCGAGGATTTCATCCTTGGCTCCGAATGGCGTTATTACAGAGTCCAATGCAACAGAACCGACAACCAGTATCCCCATTTTCTTTTTATTCTCCTTTTATTCAAGGTATTTACCGATTATGCAGGCCAGCCGTGTTTTAGTCTCTTCATCGATCATGCTTTTTTCAGTAATCAGGGCATATTTCAGCGCCTCTCCGCATTGACATGCTCTTTCAGCATTCATGTCGTGAACGGTTTGCGCGAGAATTCTTTGAGCGGTCCTGCTGTTTTTCTGCAGATTTTCAAGGATCATATCGGCGCTGACTGTTTCATGGGATTCGTGCCAGCAGTCGAAATCCGTTACCAGGGCTATGGTCACATAACAAATCTCGGCTTCCCTGGCCAACTTGGCTTCCTGCAGATTGGTCATCCCGATAATATCCATCCCCCACTTACGGTACAGATTCGATTCCGCCTTCGTAGAAAACGCAGGCCCCTCCATGCAAAGATAGGTCCCTCCTTTTTTGGCCTCGATACCGACTTTCCGGGATGCCGCCTGAACCTGCGATATCAGGTCCGGACATATGGGATCGCCGAATGCGATGTGCGCGACGAGCCCTTTGCCGAAGAAGGTCGAAATACGCCCGCGTGTCCGGTCGGCGAATTGATCGGGCAGCACGATATCCAGAGGCGCGATTTCTTCTCTCAGGGAGCCTACGGCGCTTACGGAAAGAATCCTTTCCACTCCCAGTGTTTTCATCGCATAAATATTTGCCCGAAAGTTCAGTTCTGAGGGCAGATATCGATGCCCGCGTCCATGCCGTGACAGGAAAACAACCCGCTTCCCCTCCAGCGTGCCGAGAATCAGATTGTCGGAAGGTTTGCCGAACGGTGTGTCCACACTGATTTCGCTTCGCTCCGTAAGCTCCGACATATCGTACAATCCGCTTCCGCCTATAATTCCGATCGCAACTTTTTCCATAACAACCCGTCCGTTAATGGCCCGCATTCACGACAGGATTCATAGGCCTCTTTACTATTATGAATCCTATAAAAATTGCCGGCCGGATTTAATAGCAATGAACCCGGCAGATAAGATCCCCGTGGATGCCGCCGAAACCATCCGGGAGACGGCCACCGGGAAAAATTAAAAAATTCGAATACATTTCAGTTATACGTCCTCCGTAAACTACGGTTTCCTGCAATCGGTCATCTTAACAGCGTTGACGGAATTTGAAAAGGGAGCCTTGCAGATCACCGGTATCGGATAAACGGTCTTTTCCCCGTATTAAAGTGGAAATCCATCGGGTTGGGGACGCATGGATGTAACCCGCATTTCTCACAAAGTTTCTACTGCGGCGACTTAAGCGAAGCGACCGGGATCTCGTAAGAAATGTCGGTGAGTGTGATTCGCAGATGCTGAATATTCAAAAAACAACTCAGGGCCCGGTATCGATCATCCGGCCTGGGCGCAATCAACGGAAGGATTCACAGGGGAATTCAGTTGATCGAATGAAACAACCCTGTTTCTTCCCGTTGTTTTAGCGGCATACAGGCAACGATCCGCCGCTTCGATAAGATCATTTGCGGATACGAACTGTTGTTCCGGTGAGAAAGTGGCGCATCCGACGGAAATGGTTACGGCAATCTTAGTAACTTCATCAATCATATGAGGATGCACCATAACTGCTTCCTGAATCCTCCGAGATAGATTCAGCGCTGCTTTTTCGCCGGTATTGGCGAGAAGTATAACAAATTCATCCCCACCGTACCGCGCGACAATATCGAATTCCCGCGTGCAGGATCGCAGGACGCGTGCAACTGAAACAAGTATGGAGTCGCCGCCCTGATGTCCGTAGGTGTCGTTAATGGATTTGAACCTGTCGATATCAATGAACAGGACGCTGAACGATCGCCCCATTTCACGGGAGGCAATAAACTGCTGGGGTAATATTTCATTCAGATAGGCGCGGTTGGCCAGAGAGGTCAGTTCATCCCTTTTTGCCTGAAGCTCTATTTCCTGGATCATTCGCTGTGCATGCAGAGACAGTTCGACCAGCGTACCCCGTGCCTGATCCATTACCCGGGCTATAAAATCTTCATCGCCGATGTTGATTTCAAGATTTTCCGTCACTTCCGGCAATACTTGGGCAACGTCGTTCAGAATATCCTCAAACTGTTCCGGGGACATCTGCAATGTTTCTTCAGCTTTGTCCTTTGCAACAGTGGTCGCTTCGACCGTGTCCGGCTGTGTCCAGACAGCCGCAACATAGTGTGCCAGCAGGGCACATCTGCTGAAAATCGGCATTTCTTCCACCCCTGCTGTCTCTCCATGGCTGAAAGCGGCAGCCATCTGCAGATTAATAGGAAGATTCCAGCGTTTCAGCAGCCATGCGCCGACGGTTGCATGATCGCACCCGTATTCCTTCTTTTCCATCTCGGCCAACAGAGTGTGATTTCCCTTTGTCCGTGAAATGATTTTACCGTAACTGTCGGACAGGGCTTCATTTAAAACGAGCATCCCGATATCCTGCAGCAATCCTGCAAGAAACAGCTCATCGTGATTAGCCGTGTTGGCCCAAATACCGATCACACGGCTTGCCGCAGCGGAAATAACGCATCGCAACCAGAAAGCATGATGATCGAATCCGGATCTCTTCCCGTTCTGCAAGCCTCTTACCAGCGAAAAACTTAGAGCCAGGCTCAATGTAGCGTTAATGCCCAGAATTGTAACGGCTCGCTCCAGGGTGGTCACCTGGGAACGGACTCCGTAGTATGGGGAATTTGCCACCTTGAGAATTTTGCCGCTCAATGCCGGATCCCGCATGAGTACCTTCGAAACCTGGCCGATGCTGACATCTTCGTCCTGGCAGATATCCAGAACCTCAAGGACAACGGCGGGGATGCTGGGAAGTGTCCGGCAGGCTTTAAGTTGGAGTTGAAGAGGTTCGGGCAGAGTAAAATCCATTATATCCGATTCCGATTTTTCATCTGAAAAATACGCCATCGTATATAATTATCGTCCATCAGCATTCGTTCCTACAGTATTAGTCGTCAATAAAAACGCGGGTTTCTATGATTTATCAATAATTCCCGCCACGGGCTAGACAAACTGCTGGAAAATCTCGTTGGATAGCAGCATACCGTTCGGGGTAAGCTTAAAGGAGGAATTTGCCCATTCCACGAGACCTTCATTGCATAATTTGTGCAAAAAATCTTCGTATTCCTGCAGGCAATCCTCCTTGTATTTTTGCTTCAGTCGGGCCCATCGGATCCCTTTATTCAGGCGTAATCCGAGAAACAGTGTCTCAGCCAGCGATTCCTTCTTCTCCAGGGACTTGCGCCATTCAACAGGAAGACGAGATGCGTCCAGCGCCTGAAAATACTTCTTCATATCACGCAAGTTTGCGTATCTTGAAACTCCGTCAAACGAATGACTTGCAAGTCCGAATCCAATGTAGGGTTCACGCATCCAGTACTTCAAATTATGCCGGCATGCGCATCCCGGTTTCGCAAAATTGCTGATTTCATACTGTTGGTATCCGTAAGAGTCAAGAATATCAATCGTTTCCAGGTATAAATCAGCGACAACGTCATCCTCCGGAACAGTAACGGAGCCTTCGGAAACGGCTGCGGAAAGGCGGCAGGGTTCATCCAGATCCAGCATGTAGACTGAAACGTGGGTAAATCCGCACTCAGGGACCTTTTGAAGGTTTTCCCTCCAGCTTTCGGGAGTCTGAAAAGGAACTCCCAGGAGCAAATCCAGATTGATGTTTTTAAATCCCGTTTCTTTCAGTATTGACGCGCATTCCATAACGGAATCCACGCTATGAAGCCGGCCTATTGCTTTCAGTTCCCTGTCGTGAAACGACTGACCGCCCACGGATATTCTGTTTACACCGGCCTTACGGTAAGATCGCGCTTTTTCTTTCTGCAGAGTATCCGGATTTGTTTCGAGGGAAATTTCACAATCTTCGGATACGGAGAAATAATGCCGGCAGGCCTGCAGCATTTCTTCCACCTTTTCAGCATCCGGCAGACTCGGAGTGCCTCCTCCGATATAGATTGAGTCGACTTCAACCTTATTTTTAGCGTTTCCCGCGTATAGAGCTATTTCTTTGACTAAGTTTGATTTGTATCTTTCTGATATTTCGCGGTTGAAAGGAGCGGTTACAAAATGGCAGTAATGGCAGTTCCGTGTGCAAAACGGAATGTGGATATATATTCCTGAACGCATCGGGTAAGGGTCGCTCATTTTATTATCGAATCAGGCGGAACCTGCGCCCAATAGGGCATCCAGCGTGATGAACTCTACGCCCGCCTGACTTAAATTGTTCAGAGCTTCCTTTTCTGTTTTATGTGAAAGCGCTTTAACGGCATCGCTGAGCAAAACGGTCTGAATCCCGTTGCGACGGAACCCGAGGCAGGCTGCCTGCACGCAATATTCCGTGGCGACGCCGAATACGATGGCCCGGGGAGGCAGTATTCTCAACAAACGTTCGGTCACAGGATTACTGAATACGTCCAAAGTCTGCTTTTCCACTATAATCTGCAGATGTTTTTTCACATCCTGCACCAGATTCCTGTCTATTGCCTGATTGGTCAATACAAGCGGATGTGGCAAGAGCGTTTCTTCCAGCTTTCTCTGACCTTCGGTCCCCTTTACGCAATGAGCCGGAAATTGCCTGAATTCAGGATCTTCCGAAGAATGCGCGTCGGCCGAGGAAAGTATATGCACGTCGTTTTTTTTGGCGAAGTCAAATAAACGTCTCAGTTTGGGAATAAGACGTTCGGCGCCCGGTACATACAGTGCGCCCGTAGGAAGCATAAAATCCCTCTGGGTGTCAATATCCGCAAAGAATATCCGATCCATCGCTTCCTCCTTCCTGCCGGTATTATACCGTCAGCAACCGGCCTGCGCATAGAGCGCTTTCACGTGCCGGATGATTCGGATCTTAAAGAGTTCGGAGTAACTTCGGATATTCCCGAGCGATACACCACGGATATGCAGATTTCAGGAAGGAAGACTTGTATATTCTAAATTGAGGAACGTATTTATACGGCTTATTCAGCAAAAAAGATTGAATAGCTATATAATAAACTATTCAATCTTCATGCTGATTTATATTATTTTCTTAATAAAAAGGATCAGCAAATGAGTAATTCTGCCGACATAATAGAGCAGTGAACTAATTGATGATATTTAAAACCTTTACAGTATCGTCCAGGTCGCTTTTCCTTATAAATCCTATGGCGCCTTTGTTCGAGGCGACGAACTGCTTGACGCTGTCGGAATCCGGCTGGGACACTGGAAGGTCGACACTGTACTTAATCCGCATATTCAACCAGTACGCCTGCATCTGCACAGCCGATTTTCCAAAAAGATTCTGATAGAAATCTCCGCTGTCTTCCAAATTGACAACGATTATTTTGTTGCCGTTGCCCCAGTTTTTAACCTCGCGAAGGTATATGCCTTTCAGGGCTTTCTTGTCTATGGAACTCCCGGCCATCTGTTTGTTGGCCACTATGACAAAATCGGAATTGCTCGACTGTGCGATTGACGGCACCACATTCCACATCATCAAAATAACGGCCAATGCTGCAATCCCAGCAACGATTCTCATATTCTTCTCTCCCCTTCCTATTTCCCCACTCCCAATAGGAGCCCTAAAAACTATTCAGGATGACTCATTTATCGTCTTGCCGTTATGAAACCTTTAGTAAAATGAGAGGGAAACGAAGAGGCCGGTTTATAGATTCCATCCATGCGATTTTTGTCTGATGAATGTGATGGAAATTCTATATATATATTAATATATCAATTATTTACAAAGATTCGATGCCGTTTGCGACGGAAATTACCAGGGGAAAGATTATGGTTACAGTTAAAAACTGCGGTGGAGAAAAAGGTTATTTCTTTTGATACATTCCAAAATTTCATCCAGAGGACGTATTCCTGATTGCGCGCCCGGATAAACACAGCTCAATCCGGCTGCCGCGTTTGAAAATGCCATGATCCGATCGAGGGACCAGTTCTGCAACAAACCGTATATAAATGCGCCATGAAAGATGTCTCCGGCACCGGTCGTATCGACTGCCTGCACTGTAATACCCGGAAACTCCAGGCATTCGCCTGCTACGAAAGCAAGGGCGCCTGAAGCACCGACAGTCATGACCAAAAAACCATTGAAGGAATCGCAAAGAGCTCGAAAAGACTTATAAACATCCTGTGTACCCGTGTATTCACGGCCGAAATCGGAGCTTACAATAAGAAAATCGACGCTATCAATGAGCGCATCACAATCCTCAACGACTTTGTCGAGGTCTATACTGACGGGAATTTCCCTCTCCCGGCACATGGATGCCGCTAAAAGTGCTGTACGGGAATCATAACCATCCAGATGGAGGATTTTTCCATTGCAGATTATTTCCATATCCAGTTCGGATCTTCGGTAATTCAATTTATCGCTTCTCTGCCAGAATATTGTCCTCTCCCCGCTTTTGCCGTCGACAACAATGAAAGCAGACTGGGTGGGAACGTTTTTTTCGATCAATATTGAAGAAATATCCAGGGATTCAGACTTGAAACTCTCCAGGAAAATCCGGCCCGTATCATCATCCCCCACTTTCCCCATATAATGCACACGACAACCCAGTCGTGAAAGCAGCAGAACCGCGGTAGCTACCTGCCCTCCGGGCAATTTCTTATATTGTACAATCTCTGTTTTGGTGCTTACATCCGGGTATTCAGGCACGACGCACAAGTGGTCGACGGAATTCGTCCCGAATCCGACAACGTCGTAATTCTTTCCCGTTGGGAAACACACATCAAACTTGTCCGACGGCGATTTCAGCTTTTTTATTTTCATTCTCTGATTCTTCGCTGCCTGAGGCAGGTATTTTCCCTTGCTGATTGCTTATGGTCGTAGGATGTGAATCGGAAAGAAAAACTTCATGGAACATTTTTCCGAGTTCTTTTGCGTTCTGAAAGCGATCATTAGGGTCTTTAGACAGTGTTTTCAATATAACTTCATAACCTGCGATGAGGTGCTCATCACGCA
>CAZPHK010000001.1:24742-89907 GCA_964586015.1 uncultured Acidobacteriota bacterium
CTCCAGCTTTTTTATTTTCATTCAAGGTTGTCTTTACCGGCTGGATTTTCGCAAAGAACCTGGCCCTAATTTCTCACAGCCCAGAGTATCAACAGGATTCCTGGTGATACTTTGGGCCAGACTTCATACTGCCGAGGCACAAACGAAGCGGCCGAACCCTTGTGAGAAATGCGGGCCTGATAAAGATTCCGGTTTCGATTCATCCTACAGCTAAGGAGTGTAAAATCACAACCGCAGAATCATGCCCCATACAGCTTTCCGGCGTCCGAAAAGCTGTAGTACACGTCATGGCCGAATACAATATGATCCAGCACCCTAATACCCAGGATTCTTCCGGCGTTTACAAGGCGATGCGTACAATCGTTATCTTCCCGGCTGGGAGATGGATCCCCGGAAGGATGGTTGTGTAGAAAAATCATCGCAGCCGCGCTGTCCCGAACAGCCGGAGCAAACACTTCACGAGGGTGAACGACCGATGTGTTCAGGCTTCCAATCGACACCAGCACCTCTCTGATCAGCCTGTTTTTGGAATTAAGATGAAGCGAATAAAAATGTTCCCGTTTACAGCCGTAAAAACGCGCTCTATATCTTTGAAATAAATCATCGCTGTTCGAAAATCGTTCCCCGGCCTGAAAAGGTTCGGAACAAGCCCGACACCCCAACTTCATGGCGTAGAAGAGAGATTTTGCCTGATTGGCCGAAATCTTTCCGGCCTTGCGGATCTCTTCAAGCGATGCCCCGGCTATCGCTTGAACGGAGCCGAAATAAAGAAGCAGACGCCTTGAAGCCGCATGAGAGGCAATACTATTTCCGCCGCGCCCCAAAAGGCTGGACATCCAGTCAAGAATATCCCGGCCGCCATTCCCTGATGGATCTTCATTTTTGTTCATAACCGATCCCGGCCTGCTTTTTCTGAGGATCTTCCGTGACGCTGCATTAGACAACTCTTAAAAAAACAGGCTAGAAATTAAAATGGTCCGGAGCTGAAATTTGCCAATAAATTCGTCATGGAAAATTAAATAGGGGATTCAAGCATACCGGAGATGGGGAAAAAGGAAGTGGAAATACAAAGGCGGTCATAGAAGGAGGCCCGGGGCTGATGTCGGGGCGCACGCCGAAGGGATCAATGAAATTTTACATAGCCAATCCGCCATCCACCTGAATAACCTGGCCTGTTATATAGCGCGCCTCGTCGGATAGAAGAAATGCCGCTATGGATGCGATCTCTTCAACCCTTCCGAAACGCCCTAGAGGGATATTTTTTATTAGCTCCGATTTGTACTCTTCGGATAAATTTTCCGTCATTGCGGTTTCGACGAATCCCAGGGCCAGGGCATTGACCGTGACAGTCCGCCCGGCGAACTCTCTGGCCATAGCTTTCGTCAATCCGATCATACCGGCCTTGGAAGCCGCGTAGTTCACCTGGCCGCTCATACCTCGAAGACCGCTGATTGATGTAATATTCAAAATGGAGCCTGAACGCGCTTTCAGCATAATTGGAGAAACGGCCTTGGACACGTTAAAGGCCCCTTTCAGGTTCGTATCGATAACATCATCCCAGTCCTTTTCCTTCATTCGCAGCAGCAGGGTGTCGCGGACGATCCCGGCATTGTTCACAAGAAAGTCTATGGAGCCGAACTTTTCTTTCACGTTCTTTGCCATGTCCATAACCGCCGAATGATCCGCGACGCTCAGACAGAAGGCGAGAGCTTTACACCCCATCGCCGTGATTTCAGAAACGAGATTTTCCGCTAAATCCCGGCTCTGTAAATAATTAAAGGCGACATTACATCCGCGTCCGGCTAATTCCAGACTGAGGGCGCGTCCGATCCCTCGTGTTCCGCCCGAAATAATGGCGGTACGTCCCTGAAAGCTCATATTTTTCTTCCAAATCTTCGGGAGCGAAGGTTAATCCGCACGGTTTCCTTAAAAAGGAAATGGGAACATTACCCAGCTTGCCAGTATCGATATACCGATAAACGCACACAGTAGAGTTAAAAAATACTTTATGCGTTCTTTCCCGCTTCTTTTTGCAATAAAAGAAAGGACCAGCGATGTGCAAATACTGAAAATCAGCATCAGAACAAAATGATTTTTCATTTTTTCCTGCCCATTGCGATGTCAAAGACGTCGATTACCACCAGCATATTTAAAAGCCCGGCAACATAGAGAAACACATTGGCGTAGTCGTAAGTGTACGTGGTGGGATCGCCCTCTCCAAGACCGCTCAGCAAGGCGATCCAGTAAAACAATCCGAAGCCGGCATTCGCGACGAATTTCAGAATCGCCGTAATTGTGTGGAATTCCGGATTGAACAATCTGCCGTGCAAATAAAGTCCCAGCGCAAACAAACACGCAATGCTACCCAGAAAAACGAGCGCGCGGTCCCATTTTCTCAGAATGGCATGACCCAGTCCCGGGATTAAAGCTGCGGCCACACAAATGCCGATCGTTTTTCGGGAGATTTCTGTGGAAATTTCCGGTTGAGTTCCCAACGGAGCTTTTTGTTCCTGCTGAATTTTCATAGGGTAGGAATCTTACGGAAATGGATATAGGCAGTCAAGGTGAAAGACTCCCCGTGGTTTCATGGCGCGGATACATTTTCTGAAATCTTGAACTATCGTTTAGCCCTTTAAAAGCCGATATCTACAACGATGGCTTGTTTTTTTCTTTGGGGCTTTCAGATTAGACCCGCCTGCTCCGACAGGAACAGGAGAAAAAAGGGCACGAAGGCAAAAAGACGCGGTTTCGCCCTGAATTTGTCTTTGTCCGGTGTTTACAGGTTAAAGAATAATTTTCTGCTCCGTCTAGAATTGCCGCACGAAACCGGTAGGACACGTTTCATGCATCCGACGGCTTGTTGCAACGATGCATGGGCCATTTTCCTGACGGCGCACAACAGGAATCTCTATGAATCTCGATACGCTGCTTCGCACTATGGTCAATAAAGGCGCATCCGATATGCACCTGAAAGTAGGATGCCTTCCACATCTGCGTCTCAACGGCGAACTGGTTCCCCTTGGGGACCAGGGAAAGCTGGAGAAAGAAGAATGTCTCATGATGGCATTTTCCGTCATGAACAACAGGCAGAAAGAACGCTTCCGGGATGCCAGTGAAGTGGATGTCGGGTATGGAGTTCGCGGCCTCGGCAGGTTCCGTATGAATATTTTTCAACAGCGTGGAAACGTCTCGCTCGCAATCCGTGCCATCCCAAGCAATATAAAAGGGTTCGATGAGTTATGTCTGCCCAAAGTGGTTGAAAAAATAGCTCGGGAACCGAGGGGGCTCGTCCTGGTCACCGGTACAACCGGCTCAGGAAAATCGACAACCATCGCTTCCATGCTGGACTATATAAACAAGAACATGATGCGCCACATCATAACCATCGAAGATCCTATAGAGTTCCTTCACACCGATCGAATGAGCCTGATAAGCCAGCGCGAAATCAGCGTGGATGCGACAGATTTCGCCTCCTCACTCCGAAGTTCTCTGCGCCAGGACCCCGACGTCATCCTGGTCGGTGAAATGCGCGACCTGGAAACAATAGAAACCGCTCTGCTTGCGGCGGAAACAGGTCACCTTGTTTTCAGCACGCTTCACACGATGGATGCAGTGGAAACCATCAACCGAATTACAACGGTATTTCCCAACCATCAACAACGCCAGATACGACTGCAGCTCGCCATGGTTCTTAAGGCCGTAGTTTCCATGCGTCTTATCAGAAAATCCGACAACACAGGACGTATTCCGGCTATTGAAATAATGCGTGTCACGGAGTATATCCGTAACTGTATCCTGGATCCTGAAAAAGTAAAATTGTTCCGGGAGGCGATAGCGGCCGGCACATCCGAATATGGCATGCAGACTTTCGATCAGTCGATTTACGAGCATTACCAGGCGGAACGAATAACCCTTGAAGACGCGCTCAATTATTCAACCAATCCGGAAGAATTCAAGCTGCGGGTTCAGGGTATTTACACTACGAAGGATGCGGCGATCGAATCGATGGAACAGGAAATGATCCGGTAGCCGCTCCCAATAACCGCCCGTTCCGCCGACTGACAAATCAATATAAGCCTGCCCCCCGTTCTGTGCCGCGAATTAATACAGCAGCAAAAGCTTTTTGTAACGGGCCAAGGAATTCCGGTGAAATCAGATCTTCAAAAAAAGGCGGCGGCGCTTCTTGCGCGGCGCGCATACAGCAGAGGTGAGATCCGACAAAAGCTCCTGAAAGCAGCGGATGAGCCGGTTGTGGAAACCGTCCTGGACCGCCTCGAACATCTGAAGCTTCTCAACGACCTCGATTACGCGTATAATTTTGCACTTTCCCGAGTCGGTCGGGAGGGATGGGGCCCGGAGAAGATACGCAGGGCGCTCCATAACCGCCGGGTATCCGCTTCCGATATTTCCACGGCTCTCGATCAGATTCGCTCTGTTGTGGGCGACGATTACGCCCTCGGGGAATACTTAAAAAGATACTTTGCTAAAAAAGGAATGCCGGAGTGCCCGAACAGCGTTCGTAAACTCGTTACGCATCTGCACCGGCGAGGTTATAATCGAAACAGCATGATCAAAGTATTGAAACAATCGCTTCCAGAGGAAATGATGCGGTATTTCGAAACGGGAGATTGAATTGACCACCAGCAATACGATACGCCAGTCTTTTTTAAATTATTTTGAGCAAAAGGCTCATACGGTCGTACCCAGCTCTTCCCTGATTCCATTTAACGATCCGACCCTGCTTTTTACAAATGCCGGAATGAATCAGTTCAAGGACATTTTTCTCGGCAATCAGAGTGCGCCTTACAGCCGGGCTTCCACCAGCCAGAAGTGCATGCGGGTCAGCGGAAAACACAATGACTTCAAAGATGTGGGCCACTCGAGCCGGCATCATACCTTTTTTGAAATGCTGGGCAATTTTTCTTTTGGAGATTATTTCAAGAAAGACGCCATTCATTTTGCCTGGGAGCTGCTGACAAAAACTTTCAATCTTGATCCAAAACGCCTCTGGGTAACCGTCTTCCAGGACGACGAAGAGGCCTGGAATATCTGGCATTCCCAGGAAAAAATTCCGGAAGGAAAAATATTACGGCTCGGCGAATCGGACAATTTTTGGGCGATGGGAGATACGGGTCCCTGCGGTCCCTGCTCCGAACTTCATTACGATCTGGGAGAAAGCCCGCTGCGGGATCACGGGGAATGCGACCTGACGTGCCCGTGCGGCCGCTGGGTCGAAGTATGGAACCTGGTTTTCATGCAGTACAATCGGGACGTCGAAGGAAAGATGAACCCTTTGCCCGCGCCGTCGATCGACACGGGAATGGGATTTGAACGCATAACGACAATACTTCAAAACAAAACGACTACTTACGACACCGATCTTTTTATTCCGCTGCTGGATGCGGTGGCCGAAATATCCGGCATCGAATACGGGAACGATTCAAACGACGACGTTTCGATGAAGATAATCGCGGACCATGTCCGGGCTGCCAATTTCGTAATCGGAGACGGACAATATCCCGGAAACGACAAACGCGGATATGTCCTGCGCAAGATTATGAGGCGGGCCATTGTTCATGGAAAGCGGCTGGGCATCGAAGATCCCTTCCTGTACCGCATTGCAAGCGCCGTTGTCGAGACGATGAAAACCGCGTACCCGGAACTCGTTCAAACAAGAGAAACTGTCGCACGGGTCATCAAGCAGGAAGAAGATTCCTTTGCGGGCACTTTGGGTGAGGGATTGAAGGATTTCAACGACCGGGCTAAAAACATCAAGGCCAGAGGTTCCCGCACACTGCCGGGAGAAGAAGCGTTCTTTTTATACGATACCCGTGGATTGCCGATTGAAATCATTGAAGATCTTGCCATGGAAAACGATCTCGTCGTCGACGAGGCCGGTTTTACAAAGGCGTTGGAAAGACAACAGGAACGTTCGCGGCGGGATTATTTGTCCGGCAAAGTCAACGAACAGGTCGCCCAATCCTTATACGAAGGAAAAACAAGCTTTGTGGGCTACGGAATCTCGGGCCCCATGAAGTCCACAGTACGCGCAATCATTGTGGATGGAAACCGTACGGACCGTATCGAGGCCGGTCAGAAAGGGGAACTCGTACTGGATGCCACCCCTTTCTATGCCGAGGCCGGCGGCCAGGTCGGCGACACCGGTTATCTGGTTAAAAACAAGAGCCGTGCCCGTGTTGAAGACACCGTTTATCAGGGTACCGTTATAGCCCATCACGTTGAGCAGGAAAGCGGTCTGTTGCAGGCAGGCGATGAGGTAGATGCAATCATAGACCTCGAAAAACGGTATCGAACCATGAAAAACCACACGGCAACACATCTCCTCCAGGCGGCGTTACGCAAAGTCCTCGGCGACCATGTGAAGCAGGCCGGCTCTTTTGTATCGCCGGATCGCCTCAGGTTTGACTTTGTTCACTATGCTCCCCTGACCGCGGCTGAAATCCGAAAAATTGAGGATTACGTAAATGAATGCATCTGGAAGAATACGGGCGTCGTAACAACAATCATGGACTTAAAAAGTGCCATGAAATCGGGAGCGGTCGCGCTTTTCGGCGAAAAATACCAGGAGAATGTCCGGGTTATCGAAGTGCCGGGATTCAGCAAGGAGCTTTGCGGTGGAACGCATGTGCCCGCAACGGGATCGATCGGACTTTTTAAAATAATAAGCGAAGGGGGGATCGCCGCCGGTATCCGGCGTATCGAGGCGTTAACGGGCCCGGCGGCATTCGAGCGTTTTCGCTCCGGCGACCGTATTCTCGATAATATTTATGAGGACTACAAGGTATCAAGGGATGAAATAGATGCTTTCATCCATAAACTGCAGGGTAATATCCGTGAGTTGCAGCGACAGAATCAGGAATTAAAAGCCAGGTCCGCCCGCTCCAACATCACGGATATATTGTCATCTGCAAGGGAAATACGCGGGATCAAGGTTGTGTCCGCCCGTGTTCCTTCCATAGACAGGGCAGGTCTCAGGAATCTTGCCGATGAATTGAAACGGAAGATCGGGTCCGGAATTGTCATCCTTGGAACGGATCAGGAAGGAAAAGCGGCATTAGTTGTTATGGTAACGGAAGATATCAGCAGGAAGGTGCCCGCCGGTCAAATCATTAAAAAAATTGCCCCACTGGTCAACGGCGGCGGCGGCGGAAAACCTGAATTGGCCGAAGCAGGGGGTAAAGATTCCGCGAAATTGGCCGATGCAATCGAATACGGCTACTCTGTTGTCGAAGAATGCATGGGTAGCGAAATTTGAGGAGTGCAAGGACTGTCTATAAACACCGGAAATTTATAAAGTTTTCATAGATGTGCCAATGAACCGGGCCTCCATTCCGGATCGGAGGCTGTTTCCCGGAAACAGTTGAAAAGAAACCAGATGCGGCTAAAACACTCGTGGCTCTTCATTTTGTCTTCCATTGCGATGATCCCTGTTGCCGGCCCAGCCTTACAGGGAGAGGATTTCTATTCCTATCTTGACGACAGCGGGGCTCAGGTTTTAACAAATATACCGCCTGTTTCCGAAACAACCTTGACGGATTTAACTTCCGTCCCCCAAAACAAGGAGCAGAATTCTGATCTCTCCTCAGGAATTGCTGCGCCCGACTCCCGTAAATTCGATCCGATTATCAACAAATATGCCAACTATTATGAACTGGATCCTTCATTGATTCACTCAATAATCGCAACGGAATCAGGCTTCAATCCCAACGCGGTTTCCTCCAAAGGAGCTCGCGGGCTTATGCAATTGATGCCGGCAACAGCCGCGCGGTTAGGGGTGAAAAACAGCTTCGATCCGGAGCAGAATATATGTGCCGGTGTGCGGCATTTTCGCTCACTTATGGATATGTTCAACAATAATCTGGATCTGAGCCTTGCAGCCTACAATGCGGGAGAAAACCTGGTCCGGCGTCTGGGCCGTGTTCCTATGTATCAAGAAACGATTGATTATGTCCGGTCCGTAACACGCCGATACAAGGAAAGACAAGACAACGTGCAGGAACAGGAAAACCGTACATATCGGTATGTCGACGCCAGAGGAGTGCTTCATTTAACGAACATTCCACCGGCTCGTTAATCCCGGCGACAAGCACGCTGGGGAAGAAATACGGTCTGCTTGACGGAATATTTTTATCAGGCCAATACAGCGCCTTCCGTTTAAAACAACCGGAGCCGTTTTTCATTATTCAGTATATAAACATTTTCCGGGCAGTGGAGGTAAGCCGCAAACACCTTAATTATCAATAAGTTCTATCAATATAACCTTGACTTTAAATTTCGATACCCTTATGATTCGACGCATGAGTCACGGCAGATGCGGACCCCGATACTTTGGCGCATTGAACCGCCTCGTCCTTTTCATTATCATTACAGTTTTTGCTGTTGAGGCCGGTCAATGGGATACCGCGGGAGCACAGCGTGCATTTGCAGAAGCGGAGAAGGAGTTCGGCCTACTGAAACAGAATCCGGATGCAACCGACTCCGAGTACCTGCATTGCGCCCGGAACTACCGGTTGGTGTACACCAGGGATCCACATTACGAAAATTCCGCGGATGCTGTTTTTAAGGAAGGGCTGCTATATCAAAAAATGGGAGACCTGCTTGAAAGGCAGGAATATTATTTCCTTGCAGTAAAGCGCTTCAATTTTCTGGTATCGGATTACGGAGGCAATAATAACTGTCCGGACGCTCTGTTGCGGATCGGTGATATTTACACCAACAAACTGATCGATAAGGAGAAAGCCCGGGAAGCATACCTGATTCTCAAAACTCAATACGGTCGTTCGAAGAATCAACCTTCCGAAACTGCTCCCATACCTTCCCCTGAAACGCCTCCCGGCCGGGAATCCTCCCAAATGCGCAGTAAACGCGTCCAGACGGGATCAAAAACCACGATTCGCAACATTCGTCACTGGTCGTCGAGGGACTATACGCGTCTGGTCATCGATATGGATTCAGATGCCCAATACGAAAAAGCGCTCCTGCACAATCCCAGCCGTATGTATTTCGATATCGCCAATGCGTGTCTGGAGGACGGTTTGCATAACCGCACTTACTCCATACAGGACAATTTCCTTAAACAGGTCAGAATCGCACAGTACAGTCCGGACACAGTTCGTATAGTCCTTGATTTCTCAAACTTCAAAACCTACTCGGTATTCAAACTTCAGAATCCCTTCAGGATCGTGATCGACCTGCATAACCATCCGGGGGAGCAGGCAAAAACCGCCAAACCAGAGCCCGCGAACCCGGCTTTCCCTGAAATATCAAAACCATCCCCGGCGGAGTCTTCGTCAGGAAAAAGCGTGGATTCCAAGGGAATTTCCAATAAAAAGAAATCGAAAGCGTCTTCTGAAAACACAGAGGCTCAGCCGCTCAGTGGGAAAAAGGTTCTGTTGTCCGAACTGATCATGAAAGATCTTCCCGATTCCCCGCGGGCTGCGGACCCGACAAGCCACGGACAGCAAACCATGACGCGCATGCTCGGTTTGAAAATCGGAAGGATCGTTCTGGATCCGGGGCATGGAGGACACGATCTCGGCACCGTGGGTCCCGGTGGATTATTCGAAAAAGACCTGGTTCTCTCCCTGGCATTTAAACTGAAAACAATGCTGGAACAGAAACTTGGGGCGGAAGTGATCCTGACGCGGGACAAGGATATTTTCGTTCCCCTTGAAAAGCGCACGGAGATAGCCAATCAGAGTCGAGCGGACCTGTTTATTTCGATACATGCCAATTCAAGCCGTTATCGCTCAACCAGCGGCGTGGAAACATACTATCTTGATTTCGCAAAATCCGACTCGGAACGCGAAGTGGCAGCCCGTGAAAATGCCGGTTCCGGCAACAGCATCAGTGATCTCGAAAACCTGGTCAAGCAGATCACCCAGGCGGACAAATCCGCCGAATCAAAGGAGCTCGCCTCATTGATTCAAAACAATCTCTACCGGGAATCTAAAACGATCTCTGCATCCACTCGCAACCGAGGCGTTCGCCGGGCGCCTTTCGTAGTGCTGATCGGGGCTAATATGCCTTCAATCCTGACGGAAGTGGCCTTTCTCAGCAATCCGAAGGACGAGAAACTGCTGAACAGAGAAAAAAACCGGGACCTTCTGGTGGATGCGCTGTTTTCCGGAATTGAGGACTATATGAAGAAGCTGGGAACTTATCCTATCGCGTACCGGACAACCCAAGATAAATGAAATCTCTCGCCCTTTTTTTCATAATACTCGTCGCTGCCGTACCCGCAATCGCACAAATTGAACCTGTTTCCGATAATTACTTCCCGGCGGACCGCGAGTTCGGGGAATTTAAAAGCATCGGGTCTGAGAACCGTATCGCTGATCCCGGCGGCTTAACCGGCATCAAAAACGGAAAACTGTTCGCATCCGTTGGCTTCGACAGTTACGCACAACGCACATATAATCTGGAAAATTCAAAAACCCTTTCCATAGAAATTGTATCTCTCATCGATGCCCGAGCCGCGTTTTCACTGCTCACTCTTCTCAGGACAACCGGCATTCAAGAAGGTCCTCCCGGAGATGAATTCGCTTCCGATTCCGGCCGCATAATTTTTTGCCACGGTCGGAGATTTGTTCGCATCATGGGAGATGAAATCCCCGACGCGCTGATCCAACGTGCAGCCGTCTCGGTCAGCAACCGGATGGGTAAGCCCGACTATAAAATTCCCTCCCTGATTTCACTTTTTCCTAAAACCGGCCTGGATATTTCGACCCTCCGGTATTTCCCCGGAACGAAAGCTTTTGAATCTTTTGACCGGAAAACTTCGGACGGTATAATTCCTATTCTTTACGATATGGAGATCGCCCGGGCCCGTTTTTCCGTTAAAAATCAGTCGGGCACTCTCTTCCTTTTGAAATTTCCCACGCACCAGGTTGCCGAAGAGTATTTCACGGAAATCTCCGAAACGGCACACTCCCATGATGGCGACGACAACACCTACCTCCGCAGAATAGGCCCTTTGATGTGCGTGCTCGAAGGCTCATTCAGCCCGGGCACCGCGAACGATATACTCAAACCCGTTCGCTACAGTTATACCGTCCAGTGGATTTACAATAAAAATTCCAAACCCACAACGGTATGGGGAATTCCCGTCAGCATCCTCGGTTCCACCGTGCTGGCGTTTTTTATTGTCGTAGTGACTTGCGGTCTGTCTGTTCTGGCCGGTGTCGGACTCGCCGCATGCAGGCTGATGTTGCGTCGATTATTTCCTAAAAACCCTTTGGATAATCCAAAAAGAACCGAAATAACCAGGTTGAAACTAAAATGAAAGTAGACCAAATTCGCAAGGTTCCCCTGTTTTCTACGCTGACGGACGAAGAATTCTCCTCGTTGCAGCATATTTTTATTCTGCGATCGTATCGTAGGAATCAGGTTATTTTCATGGAAGAAGAGACGGGAACTTATATGTACCTGGTCCTTGCCGGGAAGGTTAAAGTGGCCAAGTCGAGTTCCGCGGGCAGAGAGACCATTCTGGCTATTCATAAAGCCGGCGATTTTTTCGGAGAGATGTCTCTTCTGGACGGCAAGACAGCACCGGCGACCGTTTCCGCGATGGAAGATTCAAAAATCATTTCAGTAAGCGGCAGCGACTTTCACAAGTACCTTATGCATAACGAGAAAGTTCTGTTGCAGATCATCGACGTGTTGTGCGCACGCCTCCGTCAGGTATGGCAGACGCAGAGCTTGAGTTCCAGCAAGGCCGATGCCAGAATTCGCATGGGTATTTACGAGCTGGCGAAAAGGCACGGGGTACAGGACGCGCACGGAACCATCATTGATCTTAAAATAACGCACCAGGAACTTGCTGAGATGGTAGGCACCTCAAGGGAAACGGTCACGCGCGTGATAGCCCGTCTCCGCGAAGAAGGCATTATTGAAGTGGACCAGCGGCGTATGACGCTGCTGGATCCCAAGGCGCTGGTAAAGGAATAAGCCGGCAGGCACGTCCGGGCATTGACGCACGGGCGGTCTGCGTGCACTTCAACTTTGCCGGTCCGGAGGAATCCGGTTCTTTTACCGTCTGCTCCCGTCGACCACCACGGCTTCCCGCCACTTGCGGACGGAATTTATCAGGTATATTTTCCCGTATCCCTTCATTTCGGAAACAGGAAGCGTCCGTTCCCGAATCTTTCCCTGTTCCAGCAGCCGGATTCGGAAAGTGCCCCCAAGAAGCCCCGCGGATACCGGGGGCGTATACAGTGCTCCATCTATTTCCGCTACGATATTCGCAACGGTCGACTCCGTTAATTCCCCGCTTTCGTTCCACAACAGGACATCGTCGTATTCGGGAAAATCCCGGAGAGCCGATTCATAGGTATGCCTGAACGTGGTCTTATGAAACAGAAAGATATCGTTGGCGTTCACAGGCTTCTCTGCCAACTTTACCTTCGGCATCCTATTTGTTTTTCCGGGCCCTAAAGGGGAATGCTGGATTTCAATGGAACCGCGTCGGTCGACCGTCAGACGAACTTTCTGATCTCCTCCCGAAAAAACGGAAGCCTTCGCATGGAGGGCGCAAATAATTTGCCCGATATCGGCAGGATAATCGAAGTAGGAAGCTGAATCCGCCAGCCTTTTCATATGATATTCCAATAAAAAATATCCTTCATCCGGAGTCCACAACAAGGTTTCAAGCAGAGAGAAATCGGGCCGCTGCAGTGTAAGAACGCGGGCTTTCAGTATCGCTTCGGTGTATTCATCGTTATGGGCCGAATCCCATACGATGCCTCCACCGGTGCCGTATTCCGCCGTTCCGCTCCGTCGATTGACGACAGCCGTCCTGATGGCTACATTAAACTGAGCGTTGGGCTCCGGCCCGATAAAACCGATACAGCCTGTATAGATGTTCCGGCCCGACTGTTCCAGATCTGCGATTATGCGCGTGGTCCGGATTTTCGGAGCACCGGTTATCGAAGCGCAGGGAAAAAGCGCGGCCAGGATGTCGGCCAGCGATTTGGAGGATTCCGCCCGTATGGTTGAAGTCATCTGCCAAAGTGTCGGGTGGCGTTCCACCTCAAAAAGCCTTTCCACTTCCACGCTTCCCGCAACGGCGACACGCCCCAGATCGTTACGAATCATGTCCACGATCATCAGGTTTTCCGCACGGTTCTTTTCGGATTGATGCAGCCATCGGGCCAGGGATTCATCCTCTTCAAGCGTACGCCCGCGCCGAACCGTCCCTTTCATGGGCTTGCAAACCAGTCGGCTTCCCTGGAGATCGAAAAACAGTTCCGGAGAAGCGGAACATATTGCATATTGTCCGGTATCCACATAGGCGGCGTATCCCGGACTCTGTGCACGCACCATTGCAAGAAAAAGATGCCGGGGATCGCCTGAAAACGGGACGCGCAGCAGGAATGTATAGTTAACCTGGTAGGTGTCTCCGGAATGAATATGTTCCTTGATTCTGGATATCGCGGCGAAATATCCGGACTTGTTGATGGATGGGATCCAATCGCCCATGGAATATGCACTGAAATCCGGTTTTTGAATCCGGATTCTCTCCGGAGGCGGATACAGTCCGAACCAGAGAAGGGGAAAATCCGCGGTATTGTTCGTACGCATTGCAGAATCAAACGCCGTGGACGCTTCGTAGCTGATGAAACCGGCGGCATAGAGACCCCGATCCCTTACCCGCGCTTCGATATCCCGCAGAGCCGTTCGTACCTCTTCAATTTTCCTTACCTCTATTACCTGAAATGGATGTTTAAAATGAAGCCATTGGGAAGCGGAATTAAGATGGAGGATAACCTGATCCCGTGTAGATTCGGTTGTCATATCCACGATTGGTTTTCCTTATCCGCTGATGAAGACCGGGGAAGGAGGAACGACACATAACTAACGCAGGGATGCGTCGTTGAACAGGGAGTCGACAAAGACTTCCGGAGAAAACTCCAGAAGATCCTCCAGCGATTCTCCCACGCCTATATATCGGACCGGTATGCCGAGTTCCTGGCTGATGCCGAATACAATCCCTCCTTTGGCCGTCCCGTCCAGTTTCGTGATGATGAGTCCGGTTATACCCGTAAATTTCATAAATTCCCGCGCCTGCGATAACCCGTTCTGCCCCGTAGTGGCGTCGATAACCAGCAGGACTTCATGGGGAGCGCCCGGGATCTTTTTTCCTGCTACACGACGCATTTTTTCCAGTTCCTGCATCAGGTTCTCCTTGGTATGAAGTCTGCCTGCCGTATCAATAATCACAAGGTCGTTTTTTCTTGCCGTCGCCGCATCGAGAGCGTCATGCAGCACCGCCGAAGGATCCATGCCGGTTTTGCTTTTGACCAGATCCGCTCCGGAGCGTTCGGCCCATACGCTCAATTGCTCAATTGCCGCCGGACGGAAAGTATCCGCTGCGCATACAAGAACATTTTTTCCGGCTTGCAACATTTTTGCAGCCAGCTTTCCAATTGTGGTCGTCTTTCCCGTCCCGTTCACTCCGACAATCATCCATACCTGAATATCAATTCCGCTGCCGGAAGGCTCCGGTTCCTGTCCTGCATTCAGAATTGAATACAGCTGGCTTCTGATCTCCTCTCTCGCATCTTCCGCCGTCGTCAGGAGCTGCTTCTTTTGCTTTTCCCTGACGGCACGCATTATTTTTTCCGTAACCCGTACTCCAAGGTCCGCCGAAAGCAACGTACCCTCCAGATCGTCGAGCACTTCTTCGTCAATCGACGGCCGCGAAGAAAGGACCGATTCAATTTTCCCAACGAGATTATCCTTGGTAGCCCCGAGAGCCTTTTTCATTTTTGCGAAAAGGCCGGACTTTTTTCCGCTCTGTTCTTCGGAGGACCTTTTAAAAATCATGAATCACCTTTGATAATAAATGCACGATTTCAGTTCGCAGGACTATGAAAGGATCCATCTTTTTCGGAACGGTCAAGGCGGGCAACGTTTCCGGCCCCCTGCCTCCCTTGATCGACTGAACTGATGGTACAATCCGGAACAGTCTCTCAAACGGCGGCATCAAGCGGGAGAACGTCTAATATGCACATCGCCGGCAACAACGGTTTCCCTGGATCCATCCTCGTTTTCAACCATCAGGGCGCCGATCTCGTTGAGACCGCATGTCACGGCTGATCGGCGGCTACGACCTTCCTCAATCCAAATATGTGCATTGTCCCACATCGTTGAATGACGCTTCCAGCTTTCCAGAATTTCTCCATGTTTGCCGCTTTCAAAGGTAACGTAAACAATTTGAAAATGCTTCAGGAAACCCACCAGCACCCTTCGCCGGGGTACAACGGTCCGGGCCGGCTCATCGATGCAGACGGCCGTATCGGACAGTTCAGCGGGAACGCAGCCCCGATGCACATTGATCCCGACTCCGACAACAACCGCCGGATTGTCTTCTTCGGTTAATGTCTCCAGCAAAATTCCCGCACATTTTTTCCCGGAAATCAGCACGTCATTCGGCCATTTGATATCGACATCAAGAGGATATTTAATAACTTTTGTATCGAAGAGATCCTGCAAGCTCCGTACCAGAGCGATGGAAGCGACATGCGTCAGAAGAGGCCAGAACCGGCTCTCCTGCCGCGGCCGGACGATTAACGAAAAATACAGTCCTTTTTTCGCGGGAGAGTGCCAGACCCGGTCTCCCCGCCCTCTTCCCATGGTCTGTTCCTCAGCGCATATCAGAGTGCCGCTCGGCGCGCCCATGCGCGCCTGCAGGAGCGCCTCTTTGTTTGTGGAATCCACACTTAAAAATCCGTTTACTCTCAGCCCGTCCCACGCAAGATCCGGCGTTTCCCGTTGTATCCAATACGGAACAATCTGCTCGTCGTCGAAACGGAGAAAAATCCTGTCGCCGTCCTGTCCAACAAGGAATCCCCACTGGCGGCAAATCTCCAGTTCCTGCATAATAACCGGAGATCCTCCCACGAGAAGTCCTGCCGTTCCCACATGAGACAGATCCGTGAGGATATCTGGAATTCGTTTGTTGGACATGATTATTGAACGGGTAAATGTTTTAAATTTGATTGAATCTTACGGTATCTTTCTTCCAGCTCCTTGTACCTTGTTTTGTTCTCCGAAATTATTTTTTCCGGTGCCCGGTCCAGGAATTCGCCGCTGTTCAATTTTTTTTCTATTTTCTCCATCTGTTCTCTGATCCGGGTGTTTTCTTTCTGAAGTCTTTCCCGTTCGGCCGAAACATCAATCGCGCCCTGAATGTCCAGACCGAATTCCCCAAGTCTCCACACGCCGCGAAGCCTCTCCGGCGGCAAGGAGTCTGAAAATTGAATCGACTTGATTTTCGCCAGAGAAAGAACCTTTTCGAGATTTTGTTCCACCAGTTCCCTGTCCGCGTCGGACGGAATACGGAGCGTCGCGTCCAACTGTTTCTTGGGATCAATGTTCATCTCCGCGCGTAAAGAGCGGATCTCGCCGATCAAATCCATTAGATCCTGCATCTTTAGTGCCGCTTCCTCATTTTCCCTCGACTCCCTGGAGGCGGGAAACGCCTGAATCATTATGGAATCGCCCTCATGGGGAATTTTCTGCCAGATTTCTTCTGTAATGAACGGCATGAAAGGATGGAGAATCCGCAGGGCGTAATCGACAACGTGTATCAGTATCTTGGAACGGAGCGCCCTCTCGTCGGCGTGTGCAGAAGTGTCGGTAAGAACCGGCTTCACCAGCTCGATATACCAGTCGCACAACTCGTGCCAGATAAACTGATATATCAGGGCGGAAGCTTCATGGAAACGATACTTGTCAAGAGATTCGGAAACTTCGGAAGAGATGCGGTTCAATCTATGTAGAATCCAGTGATCTTCAATAGGCAGCCTTTCCCGGCTGTCCTGAATAAGCCGGTCGATTTCACCGGGGTCGACAAAGGAATCCTCTTCCGAAAGATTCATGAGTACGAAGCGCGCAGCGTTCCAAACTTTGTTGGCAAAGGCGCTGTAGCCTTTCATCCGATCGGTCGAAAAAGGGATATCGGTTCCCGGAACGGCCATCGATGAAAGCGTAAAGCGAACGGCATCTGCTCCGTACTGATCGATGAGCTCCAGCGGTTCTATGATATTCCCTTTCGTTTTACTCATCTTCTTCCGGTTGGCATCCCGTACAATGCCGTTTATGTGCACCTCGCGGAAAGGAATATCGCTCGTGAACTTGAGCCCCATCATAATCATGCGGGCTACCCAGAAGAAGATGATGTCCGGCCCGGTAATCAATGTATCGGTCGGATAATATACCTTAAGATCCTCCGTTTCATCGGGCCATCCCATTGTAGTAAAAGGCCAGAGAGCGGAACTGAACCATGTGTCCAGGATATCGCTCTCTTCGCGGAGCGGCCCCGAACATTTATCGCATTCCGCCGGCGTAAAACGGGATACGACGATATGCCCGCAGGCATCGCAATGCCACGCCGGTATGCGGTGTCCCCACCAAAGCTGACGCGAGATGCACCAGTCGTGAATATTGTACATCCACTCAAAATATCGCTTTTTAAATGTGTCCGGAATAAAGCGTATCTTACCGCTTTCGACCGCTTCAATAGCCGGTTTTGCGAGAGAATCCACCTTCAGATACCACTGCAGGGATATTTTGGGCTCCACAATAGTGGAGCAGCGATCACACTGTCCGACATTGTGCACGTAATCCTCTGTCTTCAGAAGAATGTCTTCCGCAGCAAGTTGAGCGAGAAGCTTCTTTCTGCATGCATAACGATCCGTTCCTGCATATTGCCCTGCCGCTTCCGTCATGTTGCCGCTGTCGTCAATTACCGTTATTTTATCGAGCCCATGACGCTTCCCTGCCTCATAATCATTGGGATCGTGCGCCGGTGTAACCTTGACGACTCCTGTGCCGAATTCACGGTCTACAAAAGAATCCGCTATTACGGGGATTTCCCTGTTCATGACAGGGAGGAGCACCTTCCCGCCTACCAGATGTCGATATCGTTCGTCTTCCGGATGCACCGCGACCGCCGTGTCTCCGAGCATGGTTTCAGGCCGTGTGGTGGCGACGCTGACGTATTCATTACTGCCCACCACGGGATATTTCAGATGCCACAATTTCCCCTTGTTGGATTCGTAGACAACTTCCAAATCTGAAATCGCCGTTTTGCAGCGGGGACACCAGTTGACAATATACTCGCCCCGATAGATCAATCCCTCCTCGTACAGCCGGACAAACACTTCAACAACCGCACGTGAAAGCTGTTCATCCATCGTAAAACGTTCGCGGCTCCAGTCGCAGGACACTCCCATGCGGCGCATCTGGTTAAGAATCGTTCCTCCACTGGTCTTCTTCCATTCCCATGCGAGTTTTAAAAATTCTTCCCGGCCCAGATCGAAACGATTTAAATTTTTTTCGCTCAATTGTTTGTCGAGAACGTAATGCACCGCGATACTGGCGTGATCGGTTCCGGGCAGCCAGAGGGTGTTGTATCCGCTCATCCTTTTCCAGCGCACAAGTATATCGTGCAGCGTATGCTGCAGCGCATGCCCCATGTGTAGAGACCCGGTTACATTGGGAGGCGGTATGACAATCGAAAAACGGGGATCCTTGGATGTATTGTCGGCAAAAAAATAATTCTTTTCTTCCCAGAAGGGATACCACTTTTTCTCGACCTCTTTCGGATTATAGGATCTGGCAAGGGGCTCGCAGGACATTTAAAACCTCTGTTTCATGTTACGGAACCGTTAACCCGCGTTTCTTCGCGTTACGGGCGGCAACGGCGACAGGTGCTGGCTGTATCGGATAAAAGGTTGAATTTTATTCTAATTACAGGAGCCCGTCCAGTATACATTTCCGGTCTGAACGCATTGCAGCCCGGTTTTTCTGCAAGTTTTACGGCAGAACGCTTCGGGGCTCTTGGTATATGAAAGAGGCAGGGAGGATCTCCCCTCTTGCGGGAATGGGGCGGGACGTAAATGTATCCGGACTCCCGTCAGCCTTGCTTCGTATTTTCTTCGATCGTCCGCTTAATTAAAATTTCGGAGAGTTCCGGAACCACTTCCCATGCTATTTCGCTGACAATGTCCGCCGACATTCTTTCCACTACTTTTTCTACAATCTTATCCAGAACTTCATCGGACAGCTGATCCGCCGAAATAGACCGGGGGGGCGAGGAAGAGTCGACTGCCGCCTCTGCGCCTCTGAACGGTACGGATTTTGATTCCAGTTTGCGCTCCGCGGCTTTCACTGCGCCTGCGTCAAAAACATCAAGGACGCGATCCGTTCCAAGAAAGGAATCCCACGCCTGTCTGGTTACGGGAATTTTTGCATTCAACACTTTTTCATTCAGCACGGCGGCATTGAAGCCATCCGGAACTGCGGAGTTAAAGCTTGCTTCGGATTCTTTCTCCGGCGACATGGTGTCCCTCCCTACTTTTTTCTGGACGACATCGATGAGTTCGGATGTATCGAAAGGCTTCGTCAGACAGGCGGCACACCCTGCGCGAGATGCTTCCGCCTCATCGAATGGTTCAAATGTTCCCACTAAAAGCACAACCGGAATCGCAGCCAATTCCGGAATATTTTTCACCCGGGCACATATTTCATACCCATTGATGCCCGGCAGGCAGACGTCGGCCAGTACGATATCGGGACGGAATTTACGGATGCCCTCCATTGCGGCATCTCCGCTGGTGGCGAATTCGACAACGGCGTCCGAACCGTCGAAGGCCAGGCTGATCACTTTATGGATTGTTTCACTGTCATCGGCTACGAACAGTTTCAGAGTCATATTGAACCTACTGTATTCCGTTCCAATATAGTTTTCGACGTTATGGGAAGGATCCTTTAGATTCTACTTTTTTTCCGGCTGATTTTCCTCCGAAACGGGCTTTCGGATTTGATCTTCGATATCGATGCCTTCAGGTTTTTCACCCGCAGCCTTTGCTTGGGCTTCCTTGGCAGCCTTCGCTTTTTCAGCCGCTACAGCCTCCTTGGCTTCCTCATATCGGTCGGGAGGGCCTACGAAACCCAGTGCTTTTCCGAAGTCCAGGAGCGGTTTCACGGGAGAGAAACCCTCCGGTTTCCTCATATTAGTCTCGTTCATCTCTGCCCGTTCCGTATTTACGTCAGGAATCGGTTTCCCCAAATCAGCAAGCTGCTGTTTGGCCTGGTCCGCTAATTCTGTAAAAGGATACTCGGCAACCAGTTTATCCAGATATATTTCTGCTTCATCCGGATTATTGCTTTTTAAAAGAGAATCCGCCGTTTTGAGAAGGACTTCCGGAGTATTGTAATAGTCGGGGTATTTGTCCAGGGCGAACAGGTAGCGCCCTACAGCGGCTCCCTGATTCCCGCGCTTGGCGTAGAAATCTCCTATCCCCTCTTCTTTTTTGGCCAAGGCATCCTGAATGATAAGCAGATCCTGTCTTACGATCGGAGCATAATCGTCGTCGGGAAACATTTCCAGGAATTTATTTCCCTCCTGTAAGGCCCGCAGCGTATATTGTTGGTCCCGGTCGATCGGCCCCATCATTTTCATGTTGGCGGCGATAATTTTCATCTGGGCGTCCGGTGCTTTGGGGTCCGCCGGGAAAAAAATTATAAAATCCTTGTACTGCTGTTCTGCCTGCAGCCAGTTCTGAGTACCGCCTTCTTCGTAATAGGAATCGCCTATGGCGTAATAGGCATCGGCCGTCATGTCGCTGTCGGGATAGGTATTAATCATGGTCTGCAGCGCCAGACGGGACCGAAGGTACTGCCCCTTTTCCAGAAAGTGCGTCCCGGTCTCAAACAGCGTCTGATCGGGAGGCACAACGCTTTTCTGAAGGCTGGCGCTTTTTTGAGCACACCCCCAGGACAAAAACAGGAGGGCACACAAAAAGCATGAAGGTACCGTAAATTTCATCGCCTGATTTCCTCTATCTTCATTTACCTCAGTGTCTTGATAGTACACTTAAAAAAATAATCCTATACGATCTCCGGAATTTTTACGTATTGTCCCGCGATCCTTTTCATCTCCAGAACCGCTTCTCCCGCATCCTCACTGCCGAAAATCGCGGATCCCGCCACTATAATATCCGCACCGGCGTCGAGAACTTTGGACAGGTTGCCTGAATCGATGCCGCCGTCTGCCTCGATCCTTCCCCTATAGGCATCCGACTTGGACAATCTTTTCAGTTTCCTTATCTTCTCCATGGTTGTGGGGATGAATTTCTGCCCGCCGAATCCCGGATTTACGGTCATAATCAGCACATAATCGAGCAGGTGCAATACTTCGTCCAGCGAACTCACCGGAGTGGCCGGATTCAGCGCGACTCCTGCGCGCACTCCCTTTTCTTTAAGGAAGTTCAACGTCCGGTCCAGATGTCTGTCCGCTTCTACGTGGACCGAAATCCAGTCGGCTCCGGCACGGATAAAGTCTTCAATGAAATTTTCCGGGCGCTCAATCATCAAATGCACGTCCAGAACCATACGCGTACTCTTACGAATCGACGCCACTACCGGCGGACCGATTGTAATATTTGGCACGAAATGGCCGTCCATTACATCAAGATGAAGAATATCCGCTCCGGCACTTTCGACCTTGTTGATTTCCTCAGCCAGCCGGGAAAAATCGGCCGCTAATATTGACGGTGCGATTTCGATTTTTGTTCCCAATTTTTTGCCCTACCTTCCGGAAAATTATTCGCTGAAGGGTATCACAGCGGCCAGGCCGATTCAAGAAGTCCACCTTCTAAAGTTATGAACGAAAACAACTTGTATTATTCCCATGTATAAGGATCGGTCCGGATCCCCTTACCGGTTCCCCGCTGGATGGAAACTCCAAAATGCGTACCGGTACCGGTAAAATTCAACGGCCGCGCACCATTACAGCGGCAAAGAAACCGTCCCACAGATGCTTTCCGGGGAAGGTGCGAACCATTCCATCATTACCGGTCCAGGACGGAATTCCCCTTGGGGAAGCAGGCTTTTCTATTCGAAAGTCCGGATTTCCGGCCAGAAACTTTTCAACCACCTGTTCGTTTTCCTCAGGCTCGGTCGAACACGTCGAATAAAGCAACTTGCCTCCGGAGCGGACATTCTCAGATACGGAACGAAGGATGTTCAATTGTTTTTTTTGAAGCGACGAAAAATCAGATTTGCGAAACCGCCATTTGATTTCGGGATTCCTTCTCAATGTGCCGAGGCCGGAACAGGGTGCGTCAACAACGACGGCGTCAAAAGCTCTGCGAAACGGCGCGGACAGACCGGCATCCGCTACTATGACGGACCATTTCACCCGGCTGTTATCTTTCAGGGTATCCACGATTCTGCGGACTCTCTTCATGCTCCTGTCGCTTGCCACCATTATGCCCGTTTTCCCGATCCCATCGCACAGTATTGCGGTCTTCCCTCCCGGAGCCGCACAGGCATCCCACACGGTCCATCCGCGTATATCTCCCAACAGATGCGGAATCAGCTGGGACGCTTCATCCTGATAGGCAATTTTAAATGGGCAGCTCCGTTTATTTTCATGGTGTCTGCAGTCCTGCAAATAAGCCCCCGGGACAAGATCCGAAGGACGGATTTTAAAGGGATACTGTCCGGCATCCTGTTCGGTTCCGAGTCGCAGAACGGGGCGGGGCGGAATGTTCAGGGAAACCGCATATTCTTCAGCCGTATTCTCTCCATAACGCCTCACCCAACGGTTCCAGAGCCATCGCGGGAGCGATGCCCGGATCCATTTCGGCGCGTCCTCAAGATGCCCCGGATCTGTCCAGGGCCGGTTGCGTGCCAGGTTTCTCAGAATACCGTTGCAGTAGCGTCCGATTCCGGGCTTCAAATTTTTCTTTGCCAGCTCCACGGCGTCGTTTACCAGAGCGTGGTCCGGGATCCTGTCCATATGCCACATCTGGTAAAGGCTCATTCGAAGCAGAATCCTGGCACCCGTTTCGACATGCCTCCAGGGCCTGGAGCTTATCCCGGAAAGCAGATAATCCAGGCGCAACCGCCATCGAAGTGTGCCGTAGACGATCTCCGTGATCAAATGACGGTCACGGGCATCGACAGTACCCATTATCTTTGAGTTCAGTGCGTCATCACTGAAAACACGATCCTGTTCAATTTGCCGCAGAAGGCTGTAACCAATCTGTCTCGCCGGTGAAATCACAGTGCCTTATGTCCGCTTATTCTGATGAAAACCATGGCGTCTCCGGAATGGATTTCCCGTTTGAAAACGCCATGAAAAAGATACATGCCTGCTCGCAAAATACGCGGGTCAATGGTGAAAAAGCAACTCCCCTGAACGCAGATGCTCTCCATTGGCAAATTCACGGCCGTTAACGCGTTTTCTGGAGGATTTTTGCAGCTCCGTTATCTCCAGAACGCTTCCTTCACCGCACAGAACCCGAAGGCCGTTTTTGGAAATTCCAAGAAAGGTCCCGGGAACTTCACTGGAATAATCGTTCTTTGTTTCGGGTGCGCTGCTCCATATCCGCACCCGCTCATCGCGGAAAATCGTATAGGCACCCGGCCAGGGACTCAAAGCCCGTATATGATTGTGGATTCTCCGGGAATTTTCGCCCCAGATAATCCGTGCATTGTTTTTGGAAATAGCGGGCGCCCAGGTTGCCAGGCGGGCATCCTGCGGCACCGGCTGCAAAGAACCGGCTGTATATTTTCCCATTGTTTCCGTCAACAGTTCCGCGCCGATTGACGCAAGCTCGTTTTCCAGCTCCCCCCTTGTTACCGTAGCGGATATCGGGACTTCCTTCTGGGTCAGAATCGGACCGGCGTCAAGCGCTTCCTCCATGATCATGATTGTTACTCCCGTTACGGAGTCTCCGTTCAGGATTGAATGAGCGACGGGAGCGGCGCCCCGATATCTGGGAAGGAGTGAAAAATGAATATTCAAGGGCGCCAGGCGCGCAGATTTCAGAAACCAGGAGGGGAGAATCTGACCGTATGCAGCAACAACGAGATAATCGGGACGCAGATCTTCCATCATCATCCTGTTTTCTTCCAATACGATTTTCTCAGGCTGATGAACCGGTATCCCCTTCCTTTCGGCAAAAACCTTGACGGGACTGGGCATCCGTTTATGGCCGCGTCCGGAAGGGCGGTCCGGTTGCGTGAAAACGGCGGCTACATCATAGGAATAGTTGAGTAGATATTGCAGTGGCGGAACGGCTATTTCCGGGGTGCCCAGGAAAACAACACGCATGGCTTACCATTCCCCGGCTTTGGCCAGTTTTTTTATTTTATTCCGTATCAGGCTGCGTTTCAAAACGCTTATGTGATCGATAAAAAGAACGCCGTTCAGATGGTCTATTTCATGGCAGAAGCACCGCGCAAGAATCCCCTCGGCGTCGATGGTCACTTCATCTCCTTTAAGATTCTGCCCTTTAACAACCAGTTTCATAGGACGTTCCACGTTTTCACTGAAGTCCGGGATACTAAGGCAACCCTCCTCTCCCGCCTGTTTGCCCTCCGATGAGATGATTTCGGGATTGCAGATAACAATCCTCTTTTCTTTATCCTCACCTATGGAGGTATCAATGGTGACCAGCCGGATGTTGATTCCAATCTGGGGGGCGGCCAATCCGACACCGGAAGCCCCGTACATCGTCTCCACCATATTCTTCACGATCTCTTCAAGCTCACCGTTGAAGTTTGTGACGGGCTCGCTGACTTTCCTCAGCTCCGGCGCTCCGAGTTTCAGAATTGGAATAATCATAACTAATTAATTTTAATGACGATAATTGTGATTGTAAAGAGTCAAAAAGATTCAGTATTCTTCCAGAAGACGCATATAGTTTTTGTAATTGCCTTCTATTTCACGGATGGAATCTCCTCCGAATTTTTCCATAAATGCGTCCGCCAGAACGTACGAAAGCATAGATTCCGCAACAACGCCCGCCGCCGGCACTACGCATGTATCGCTTCTCTCAAAAGCGGCGTCGGATGCCTGTTTGCTGTCGATATTTACGGATTTGAGAGGTTTACGCAGAGTTGGAATCGGCTTCATATAGACCTTCACGCGAATGTCCTCACCGTTGCTGATGCCCCCTTCAATGCCGCCCGCTCTGTTCGATTTGTGATAAAAACGTCGTCTGCCGGCATCGTAGAAAATCTCGTCATGAACAGAGGATCCCGATTGCTTTGCTCCTGCGGAAGCCGCTCCTATCTCCACCCCTTTTGCCGCCGGAATGCTCATCATGGCCTGTGCAATGCGACCGTCAAGCCTGCGATCCCATTGAATATGGGAACCAAGTCCCACAGGGACTCCTACGGCAACCGCCTCCAGCTCTCCTCCGAGAGTATCGCCCGATTCTTTAGACGCACTGATTGCCGTCATCATTCTCCCTGCGGCAGCGGAATCGGCGCACCGTACGGGAGATTCAGGATCAATATCCAATATGACGGCCCCCTTCAAATCTTCAAATTTACCCGCCACACGTTCGTTTCCTATGGCTATCACGTGGCTCCCTATGCGAATGCCGAAATGCATAAGCAGGATGCGGCAGAAAGCTCCAGCGGCGACTCTCGAAGCAGTTTCACGGGCGCTGGCACGCTCCAGAATGTTCCGGACATCGCCCGTCAGGTATTTTAACGCGCCGGCCAGATCGGCATGCCCGGGACGCGGCTGTGTAACGGATAAAATATCCGTTCCGTCGGGAACCGGATCCGGGCTCATTGGAAGCTGCCATTTCACCCAGTCTCTGTTCTGGATCAAGAAAGAAATGGGACTCCCGAGAGTTTTCCCATGTCGGATTCCCGACAGTATGTCGATCCGGTCCTGTTCGATTTTCATTCGTTCACCCCGCCCGAAACCAAGCTGCCGCCTGTATAGCTGGAAATTTATATAGTTTTTATCAATTTCCAATCCGCACGGCATTCCTTCCAGAATTCCCGCAAGCGTTTTCCCATGTGATTCACCCGCCGTCATAAAGCGGAGCATAGAGTTCCCTTTCCATTCAAAGACCGCATGGCTCCATGCGGATACATCTGAGCTGATCTGCTGATGACAATAAAATAATGAAACATATATTGCTTCCCTTTGCAAATAACATGTTAGTCCCCATACCGTCGAAGGTCCAAAGTCGAGAAGGTTTAATCTTCAATTTTCAATCTTTAATCGATCCTCAGATTTATGATATTGGCCCAACCTATTAACCGATCTTTGTCCGAAGCGTTAAAATTGTCCTATTTGCCCTTGACTTACAGAAGATCTGCCCAATAAACTTGCCATGGTAAGTCAACTGATATGGACAATATCCTAAAAAGCTTAGTAGAAGCCCCTTTTCGCTTTTTAGCCAAGGCAATCTGGGAAATTCAATCTTTTACCCTGCTGTCTCTCCGTGCCGTTGCTAATCTTTTTACACGGCCGATTTATTGGAGAGAAATCATCCTGCAGATGGATCGCGTGGGAATCGGATCCCTGACTATTGTCATTTTGACCGGTTTCTTTACCGGTGCGGTTCTTGCAATACAGTCCGAAGGAGTTCTCAGAACCTACGGCGCCGTCAGCATGACGGGCCAGCTCGTTTCATTGACTCTGATCCGGGAGTTGGGTCCGGTACTGTCGGCTTTGATGCTGGCCGGGAGGATGGGATCCGGGATAGCCTCCGAGCTCGGATCCATGGTCGTTTCGGAACAGATCAGCGCCATGCGGGCTTTGGGAACGGACCCTACCAGGCGATTGGTGACTCCCCGTATGATTGCCATGGTACTGATGCTGCCTTTACTAACGATTGTCTGTGATGCCGTGGGCATGTTCGGAGGCTGGATTATTGCAGCCTATAAACTTCTCATCAGCTCCAATCAATACTGGACGGATGCAATGAACGCGATGCAGATTTCCGACCTTGTCGGAACTCTGGTTAAGCCCGTGGTGTTCGGCTTCACCATTTCCATGATAGGATGCTACGTGGGGTTGCGGACTCAGGGAGGAACGGAAGGAGTCGGCAAAGCTACAACCCTGGCTGTTGTCAGCAGTTCCATCCTCGTCATCGCCGCCGACTTCTTCTTAAACAATCTGCTGATTTATCTGGCGCCCTTAATAAATTCATGATCGAATTTCTGGATGTCACAAAATCATTCGAAGACGAAGTGGTTCTCAGGAATATCAGTTTCAAGGTCCAGCGCGGAGAGACTCTGGTTATATTGGGAGAAAGCGGTTCCGGAAAATCAACGATCCTGAAGCTGATCCTCGGTTTGATTAAGCCGGATTCAGGGAAGATTATTATCGAAGGCCGCGATATAACCGGCATGTCGGAAAGAGAACTCGTATCGGTACGCAGAAATATCGGAATGGTATTTCAGGAAGGAGCGCTCTTCGATTCACTGCCCGTCAGGGACAACGTCGGATACAGGCTTTACGAAGAAGGAAAGCTGGAGGAAGCGGAAGTCGATTCGGAAGTGCAGAAGCACCTGGGATTTGTAGGGCTGGAAGAATCCATCGATAAAATGCCGGTGGAATTGTCGGGAGGAATGAAGCGTAGAGTCGGAATCGCCAGGGCCCTTGTCGGCAATCCCGAGATCATTTTGTATGATGAAGCTACGGCCGGTCTTGATCCGATTACCAAACGGACTATAGTGGAATTGATGATAAAGCTGCGCGACATGCAGGGCGTTACAAGTATCTTTGTTACCCATGATCTGCATGCCGCTTCCATTATCGCAACCGAATATGCATCCTCCTCAGAAAAAGGAACCATAGATTATAAATCCGGCTCCGGATCCGAGATCCCCCCTGCGATTAATTTTATAATGCTTATGGACGGTAGTATCTGTTTTCATGGCGGATATCGGGAAATGAAAGATTCCGAAGTGCCTTATGTAAAATTATTCGTGAATTAAATTATGCTGCCCGGACCCAATAAGGTCCTGCCGGCTCTCAGGCGTATATTATGATTTCTGGAGACCGCTAGAAAAGGAACTCTATGCCGAAGACAAAACAGGTAAAACTGGCCCAGATGAAGCTTGGAATTTTCGTCATAATTGCATTTATTCTGCTTTCGATTCTGATTCTGCATCAGAGCTGGGGGATCAACTGGTTTTCCGATTCGGCTAAAATTATCACCTACCTGACGGATGTCGGCGGCCTGAAGCCGGGATCGCCTGTTTGGTTGGCAGGTATGGAGATCGGGAAAGTACGGAAAATAAACCTCATTTCCCCTGAATCCTATCCCGAAAACGCCCCAATCATATCCCGGATCGAGGAAATAAAAATAAAGATCCGGAATTTAGACCCTCAAAGGCGCTCCGATTTAAGGATTCTGAAAAACCTGCAGGATGAGATCCGTAGACTGCAATCGGATCTGAGGCTTGTAGAAGTCCAAATGGATATCCGCATGCAGTACTTGAACCGAATCGGCCCTGATTCTGATGTCAGCATCGCTTCCCGTGGACTGATAGGAGATTCCTTTATCGATATATCTCCCGGGATCTTTAATGAACTTCCTCCTCGAAAAGGAGAATTTTATTTAATTAAGAGCGTCCAGCAGCCGGGATTCCGTGAAATTATGACCGGCGCCAACGATGTTATTGCAAACTTCGGCGTGCTTTCCGAAAGGGTCAAGGACATCGCAGCGAAAATTATTCCGGAAGACATCGGGTCCGACATATCCGACACCGTCAAAGCACTGAATGATACGATCGCCGCTGCGGAAAAAGCTTTCTCGGAGGCGACTGTCCTGATAAGCGAACTTCATTCCGGTCAGGGCACCTTCGGCAAGTTGGTCAGCGATCCCGAGGCGTACACCCGCCTGACCGCAGCACTGGAAAAATTCAACACGATCGCAGAAAACATCCAGGACGGCCCCGGCACCATATCGAAGCTCATCAACGATCCGGCGCTTTATGACTCGGCACATTCGGCGGTGGACAGGACCGATACCATCGTTGGCAGGATGGAGAAAGGCGAAGGAACCCTTGGCAAGCTTTCGACGGACGAGGCCTTATACGATAGAACCAAACTGGCCCTTGAAAAATTCGCCTCCTTAGTCGAACAGATAGAACAGGGCCAGGGCACTCTGGGGAAACTTTTAAAAGATCCCGGCCTTTACAATAACCTTGAGCAATCTTCCTCGGAAATCAGCAAGCTTCTCTATGACCTTCGGCAGGATCCCAAAAAATACATGACCATCCGTGTACGCTTGTTTTGATCTTGACAAGGTTTTTGAATCTGTCTAGCCTTACGCCATGCTTAGCGACGCTATCGGACAAGGGGGAAAATTCATTCTGGACAAAATAGTCCGGCCCCTGACTCTTTTGAAAATCAATCCCAATTTTCTTACCTTTATAGGAGTCCTCATAAGCCTGTGGGCTGCTTTTGAGTTCGGCTACGGGAGTTTGCGTAAAGGCGGGCTGATTATCATCCTTGCGGGCCTTTTCGATATGCTCGATGGAGAGGTTGCGAGAGTCAGCCGGACCGAAACACGGTTCGGCGCTTTTTATGATTCCGTGATCGATCGCTACTCGGATATTATTATTCTGCAGGGGCTTTTGGTTTATTACGCACGGCATCAAATGCTGGAATACGTGGTCCTCGTTGGCGTCGTTATAATGGGTGCGGTGTTGACCAGTTATACCAGGGCCAGGGCGGAATCCCTGATTCCCAGCTGTAAAGTCGGTTTTATGGAGCGTCCCGAAAGGATTGTGCTCCTTATTATCGGCGGCCTGGCGAATCGTATGGAAGCGGTGCTTTGGATTCTGGCAATCCTGGGAAACTGGACCGTAATCAGCCGGATATACTATACCTGGAAAGAGCTTCCGAAACCGAAACCATCCGCTCATTCCCGGTAATCATTTCTCAACCCGTTTATAAAGACTGTACCCAGGCTGAAGCTCGCGTGCGCGCGAGGAAGATCGCGGTCTAGTTAATGCTCAAAACATCCACGTCCCGGGGCAGTTTCTGTTCAAATTTTGAATCGTCAATCTTTTCGTTCAACTTTTCGTTGGAGAAGGTTATCAGAATGTAGTCTTCGAAAGGTTCTTCCAGCTTCATTTGTTTTGTAACACCGGTTGCATCATCGATCCAGATGGTAATGGAAGAAAAAACGGAGGCGACCGAGGAGTCTTTCGGTTTCAATTCAAGAACGGAGCACGCAGTGCCGTTTAAGGTCTCGTTTCCCCTGTAGGAAATGTTGAAGGTTTTCTTCAGATCCGCCGGCGTTTGTCCGATTCCAAGAGCCACATATTCCGCCTTATCCTTGTGTTTTCCCAATTTGTAGCTGCTTGCGGATTTGATTTGCGGCTGGTAAACCAGTGCTTCATCGCCTTCAATTGTCGTAATTTTTTCCGCGGGATCCGTCATCTCCTCCCGAATGAGAGCCGACCCGTCACCGGCACGTTTATAATAGAATTTCCCCTTCTCGGGAGGATCGAACTCCTCCAGGATTGCCGTGTACGTCTTTTTGGTAATGTCCGCCGTAAAGCTCTTGAAACTTCTGCTGGACTCTTCCATACGCTTTAAAACCGAATCCAGTTTGTCTGCCTGCTTGTCCTGGGCGCCCGGGGCGGTCAATGCCGGGAACATCAACAATACAAAAATTGCCGCGGTCCCGGAAGCCTTAAACCGCACGGGAATAAGGTTATTTATTTTCATGATCCGAATCCCCTGGATCCGTAACCGTATCGACCGGTTGAGAAACCCGTGCAGGCTCATTCAGGGATGGAGTGGTGGAGTATTGCCTTTTATGGAAACAACTGGGGGGAACAAAAAAAATAAAGGCAAGGATCAGTATACAGATGATGTCGTATGAAAGCGTGCCCCGTTCATACGTCCAGATGAAAATTTTTTGTGTGGTGGACCTGGATCTAATCATGAGTACTGTATTGAAGTTCTCAATTCCGATTCATACTCGAATTTGGAGGCGGGGGTATGAATCTGACCGTCCTTCATTTCTATCACACGACTGGCAGTCGAGGCCGCCTCGGAGTCGTGTGTAATCATAACGATGGTCTGCTTCAGTTTTTCATTCAAAGTCTGGAGTTTTCTAAGAACGGTGTGGGCGTTCTTTGAGTCCAGGCTGCCCGTCGGTTCATCCGCGAGTATGATGGACGGCTGATTGATTAAAGCCCGCGCTATGGCAACCCGCTGCTGTTCCCCTCCGGAAAGTTCGGCGGGCCGGGAATCGATCTTACCCGTCAGCCCCAACATTTCGATAACCTCGCCTATTCCGTTCCTGCCGAGAGAACCGTTTCCATGAATTTTTTTTGCCAGCTCGATATTTCCTTTCGCCGTCAATGTCGGCAGAAGGTTGAATCGCTGAAAGACATATCCGATTTTTTGCCTTCTAACCGTAGTGCGCTCCGCATCCGGAAGGGTGGAAATATCAATCCCGTCAATGAGAATCCTTCCGCCGGTCGGCTGCATCAACCCTCCCAGAAGGTGAAGAAGGGTGGACTTGCCGCACCCTGACGGTCCCATCACGGCTATGAACTCCCCTTTTCCCACGGTGAAGCTGACGTTTCTCAGTGCCGGCACTTCTATCTTTCCAGTACTATAAGTCATACTCAGATCGATAGTTTCAATGGCCCTATCTGGAATTTTTTCCATAATCTATAATTGTATCCTACTCATAGCTCAACGCCCGGACTGGATCCATTCGGGCCGCTTTGTAGGCCGGGTAAATGGCGCCCAGAATTCCGGCCAGCATCCCCAGGATCAAACCGATCATCAATTCCCTGGGCCCCATGGCCACCTGCAATAGCGGAAACTGACTAATGATCAGCGCTCGTATGATTTCACTGATGCCGATTCCAACAATGGCGCCTAAACAGCATATAATAGCAGATTCTTTTAAGATTATTCCAACTATAAATCTACGGGAGGCCCCCAGCGATTTTAATATCCCGATTTCCCTTGTACGTTCAAAAATCGTTGTATACATGGCAAGAAGGATAACCATGAAGCTCAGAAGCATGGAAATCACAATAATCGTAATGCGCAATTCCTTCAATCCCGGCAGGTTCATATTGGCCATCAGGGATTGGGGATCGTCTGAACGCATGATGGAATAACCCGGAAACTGCTCCGACAAAAGCGACTGGACATGGTCGAGATCCGCGCCGGGTTCCGCCTTGATGAACATCATACTCACCTTCCCGGGGGATCCGTTCAGTTCCTGCAGAGTCTGCAAAGGCAGGAAAATCCGTACGGCCGTTCCGGGGCGGCAAATGCCCGTGACGGTAAATTCATGGTCTCCCTGAAGTTTATGGATCATGCCGACCTTTAATTTGTTTGCTTCCGCATAGTACTGGTCGACGATGACATCGAAGCCGTGCAGCGAACCGCTGCCTTTCACAATTTCAAGTCCGCCGGGAAATTTATTATAGCTCTCCGGATCAATTCCGAACACCACACCGAGTTTTTCGGCCTTCGCAAGCACCGGGGAGACTATCTCCACTCCGGGCACCTCCCGGATTTTTTCGGCCAGCTTTACATTCAGGTTTGCGGTACTGAAAGCAAAAAGCGCGGTGGCTCCTTCCTTCTGAAGGATGAAATCGGATCCAATGGAAATAGTGCGGTTCAGGTAATCGTTTAACGTTCCCGTGATAATGCCGCCGATTGTCAAAAGTAAAATAACGCCCAGTGCTACGGCAAGAACGCTGATGGCGGCGCGGGTAGGACGGGATTTAATATTTGCGGCAATAAGATTTTCCATCAAAGAGACATTACCCCACTTATTTAAAACGTATCACTTTAACGCCCTCAACAGGCTCAAGGCTGAATGTGTCATCCCTGAAAACAGAATTGACCACCCAGTCTTTTATTTCCAGTTCAAGAGTATACCCATCCAGGGGACGTTCAATATTTATTTTTCGCGGAAGTGCATATTTATCGATTTCTACCGGATCCGAATAGTGAATATCGCTCACAATCTGGCCGTCGTCGTTAAATATTCTCTGCCTTGAAATTGTCAGTCCGGCCCGTTCGATCCAGAATTGCCTGAGAGACAGGATGCGGGGGGAGGAACCGATACTGTTAACGGTCAAAACGTAATATTTCGCCTGGGTGTCTTCTTCTTCTATCACTGCATAGCCCAGGTCGGAATCATCCAGAGGGATGGGTTCGGGAAAGATGGCTTCGAAAATATGGCCGGCGCGTATGGGTATTTCCGTATCTTCTTCCAAATCTTCCGAGATCAATTTCTCGGAACTGTTTTTTCCTATGTAGAATTTACGTCTGCCGTGAACCCATACACGGAATTCGTCCCCTTCGGAAACGAGGCTTATCTCTTTATTTTTGACGACAGGATTCTGTATCACCAGGCGCAGGGAATCCGGGCGCTTGAGCATAATATACCCCGGTGCCCTGGGATACTTTTCAAGTTCAATCAGACTTCCTTCCTTTTTCTCGGAAGTATATTCCGCTTTGATGTTGCCGGCTTTCAACGTCTGGATCCCGTCCAGTCCATTCACGATATGAAGCAGTTCGGCCGGAGTTGCGCTTCTGGCCTGAAGGATCGCCTTGGGAACCTTGATCGTCGTCCTTTTCTTACAGCCGGTGCAACTTGCAACGGCTGCAACCAGTAGAACAGCTAATCCGAAAGATATGTTTGTTTTATTATAGGCCACTGTAAGTATCTGTAATTTTTAGTTTTGTCTCGTCATATCAGAGCCCGCCATCAGGCGGGGTGAATCTAACAGAGTATGCCGGTCTTGTCAATAAACCGGGTATCGGTCCACTTTTTGGAGATTCATTGCCGCCTGTTTTGTAAATGTTCCATCTCCTTTCCCCGTTTCTTCTTACGGATTTGAAAAGCAGCCGTGCCAATAATTGTCAATACAAGCACCGCCAGCAGGGCCGTACCCACCGCGTTTATGTTCTCCTGCAGAAATACCCTTACCGAGTTTCCATAAAGAACGGCCAGGATACCCCACATGGAATATCGGAAACTCCTTCCGATGAAAACCGCAGCCAGAAATCTGGTCGGAGTCAGGCCGAACACTCCCGCGCTCAGAACAAATATTTTGAAAGGAAGCGGCGGGGGTAAGACGCTGGGGATTAATACCGCCAGGATGCCGTATTTCCCGTATATTTTCTCTGCACGTTCGATTTTCTGAACGGAAAATTTTTTCTTCAGAATCGCACGCCCTCCCTTGCGTCCGACTGTATAAAGAAGAAGACACCCTATAACGGAACCGGCGACCGTCAGGCAAACAAAATAGGCCATATTGCCCCATGATCCGCCTGTCGAAAGAATAACGATCAGCAGATCGTTCCCTTCCGGGAAACTCAAGAAAGAGGAATCGGCAATAGCGAGCAACAGGACGGCTACCCCGCCATACCCGGAAAAAAATTCGGTGATTTGGCTGCCCAGCTTAATTAACCAGGAGGATTCGCCGATGAGTAACATATGGATTAAATGCGCGAGTGGCATGGCTAAAATATATAATATCAAGGCTTACAAGCAATTGACACATCCGCAGCAGGAAAGTAGAATGTAGCCTGATTACAAAAAGCAGGTCAGTATAAACCTTTAAAATGCTTTGTAAATAAGAAATTACAGTTCGCGGTGGCGATAGACCTCAAACAGGAACGTGAAAAAAAGAAGATATCACTGGCTCAGGTGGCCTCCGATACCCGTATCAGTGCGCGCTATCTGCAATGTATCGAGGAAGGACGCTACGGCGACTTGCCCGGTGGAGTCTACAACAGGGCCTTCATAAAAGCTTACTGCGAAAGTATCAATCTTGATCCACGCGAAGCTCTTGAGCATTACGACAGGCAGGTTTCCCCCTCAACCCCGGAAAAAAATCAAAAAACAGAATTACTTCCATCCAATCAGAGTTCTTTTTTTATCCCGATACCGATTCTCATCTGGAGCATAATGCTGCTGATTTCCGCCATCGGGCTTTTCTTCAGCAGGGCATGGATAGCCGAGCTTTTCGCACCCTATTTTGCCGATAAACCTGCGACCGAGGCCCAATATTCCGTCCCGCCTGCGCCCGGAACAAACTCGCGCTCTCCCGCTTCAGTTACCCCCACAGCAGCTGCTTCGGATTCGGCCGGTATGGACGATATTTCCACTACCACCGCAGTCACGGTTCTAAAAGCGGAACAAACCACCGCCTCCGAAGGACCGGCCACAGCCGTTGCGGAACCGTTCGGTTCCGATACACCCGTCGACGCAAAACTCCGTATGGATATTGTCGCAAAGGATTCATGCTGGATTTCCGTCGATGTCGACGGGCGACCTGTAAGCCGCAGATTAATGGAGCCCGGAGAAGAACGGGTGTTTAATGCACGGGAGCGCCTTTTCATCCTTATTGGAAACGCAGGCGGAGTACAACTGAAGATCAACGGCAAACCGACAAAACCGCTTGGAGATCCCGGCGAGGTCATCAAAATGAACATCGATCTGGAAAACCTGCAACAGTTCCTAGATAAATCCGCGGGCTAGAAAATGGCTCGAGACGACCTGCTCCAGACCTTACTTTCAGGGGAAGCACCCGCCAATGTCCGTAACGCCATAGCGCGCGGCATGGCACCGCTTTCGCCGGAAGATTCCTGCAGAGCCCTGGTGTTCCTGACGAAAGATACGGACCGTGAAATTGCGGCTTCCGCAAGGAAAACTCTCTCCAAAACGGACGAAGATGAGATAATTTCCCAGCTGAAATCTCAAAGCTGCGATCCCCCGGTGATGAATTACTTCGGCATTACCAGCGGCTCCGAAACCATCCTAAAGGCCATTATCACAAACCCTTCCGCACCGGGCCCCCTCATCGAATCTCTCTCCCTGACCCTGCGGCCTGAAATGCTTGTGTCCGTTCTGGACAACAGAGTACGAATCCTCGAATACCCCGGGATCTTGAGGAATATCAAATTGAATCCTCAGATCAATCAGGATATTCAACGCCTTGTTCATGAAATAGAAACAGAGTTTTTCGGGGATAAAAAAACGGAATATACCGTCGAGAAGCGTCCGGGGGTGGAACAGGCACCTTCCGCCATCCCCGACCTTGAATTCGAAATTCCCCCTGAGGATTTATCTCTTGACGGGCTCCCGGTGGACGATGAAACCCGCAATGCCGTATTAGGCGATAAGATATCCGGCCTTTCTTTTCGTGACAAGATCCGCTATGCCCTTTTCGGCAATCGCGAAGTTCGAGCCCTCCTGATACGGGATACCAACAAAGAAATTTCACGAATGGTGCTGCGCAGTCCGAAAATAACCGAGGCGGAAATCGAATCCATTTCAGCGATGCGCGGAGTCGGAGAGGATATCCTGAGAGAAATCGGCAACAGCAAGGAATTCACCAAAGGCTATAACGTCGTGCACAATCTGGTCAGGAATCCCAAAACCCCCCCGGCGATTTCCCAACGCCTGATCTTCCGTCTCCGCACACAACATTTAACGATGCTGACCCGCGACAGAAGTATTCCCGATGCCGTCCGTTTCAACGCGACTCGAACACTAACCCAACGTTCCAAAAAAGGATCTAAATGATGGACGTGCGGAATCCCGTCGAAGCGCCCCCGTCAGACTTTATAAACAGATACAATAAAATAATGCACAAAAAAATTCTCGAGGTTTCCCAAAGAGCCGGCGATCTCAACGGGGGGCTTATCGAGATCTATCGAAGGGAAGTTCTGACCCAAAAAACGCGCACGGTGCGCCTTTTAGGGGTAAAAAGCTCAGCGAACATTATTCAGACTCTTCTCGGTTATGAAGTACAGTCCATGCACAAGCGCATCCATTGTCCCGATCTTGTTACGGCCAGATATTTGAAGATTTTTTCAGAACTTGGCTGTCATTCCATACGCCTGCCCTATGATCCCACCGTCACGGCCAGATTGGTTCCGACCATGGAATCCGCTCTCCGGAGCATTTTGGATACCGTGGCCGGAATTTTTCCCAAAGACCTGAAGCGGAGGCAGTACGTAATTCAGAAGGTATTCACTATCTTGAGGAACGAACTCCGGAGTGCAGAATAAACGGCTCCCCGTTCAAGGTTCAGCGTTTCAAAAGGTTTCCCTGTGTGCGGAGAAATGCGGGGTAGACACGCTAAAATGTACAGAAATATCGTGAGAAATACGGGACGGTGACGGGAACCTTGAACGTTGAACCCTGAACGGAGAACGTATTTATCTGTTGGCGGGAAGAACGTCTTCTCTCACAACTTCCAGGTTCTGGTCGGGCATTGCCAGTCGCACAAGCCTGTTGTCGCTGTCGACCGAAAAGGTGCCTGTCCGGAGTCCGACATACTCCATTTTAAAATTCTTTATCGGCAGATTGCCCCGGGCGTACGGCAGGTTCGACTCTCCAAGACAGGTTAAGGCAATCGGAACGTCGTTTCCGATGACGGGCATAAAATCCGAAAACAGCTGTCTTCCTTTAAGTTGAAAGTCATATTTCCTAACCAGGTAGTCGTATTGATAATAGACGTTAAAATCCAGGACTACAGTATCGGGCTTCAAAGTTGACGTTACAACACTTGTTTCCCCTCCCCTGTGCAACGTACGCGTGATCTTGTCTCCGTCAAGGGTCATTTCATAGGAATCACCCGTATCCCCCGTCAAATACTTATAAACATAAGATTTAATCTCCAACGATTTCTTTTTCAGCACCATGCGTGTCGTATAGGCCATCCGCTTCGTTTCAAGTCCGTCGGTAATATATATTTCGCTTTCGGACTCCGCAACGAGGTCTCCTTTGTCCCCAGTTTTCTCCTTAACAATCTCCTTCCCCGCTCGGGCGCCGTTTAGAAAAATGACATATTCCTGGGAGTAAGCGGTTTCTTCTTCACCGGCTGTCAGGTATCCGGCTAAACCGCACAAGGCAAGCATGAACAGAATGATTTTTCTTGTTGGAATCATCGTTTGCTCCGTACAATCTTTGAACCGGGTACCCGCACCAATCCGTTCTGTATATTCCCGGCCATTTCATTGGACACATGCTCTTGAACGAACGAAACCATTTCCTCTACCTGCTGCTGCAGTTTTTCCATTTTTTCCCGCATATTGAGAATAACTTCCACTCCGGCAAGATTCACGCCGAGTTCACGTGTCAGCGTCAGAATAATTTCGAGTCTTTTCAGATCCTCGTTAGTGTAAAGCCGCGTATTGCCGTCACTTCTGGAAGGTTTCAGCAATCCAAGTCTTTCGTAAAGACGAAGCGTTTGTGGATGGATCTGATAAGACTCCGCCACCGCGCTGATCATATAACCGGCTTTTTTTCGCGGACACATATCTCCACCTAATTCAGTTGAGGCTTGATCTGGGATTATCGGGATTCAGGCGTGAGAATTCCCGCAAAATTTCTTTGGAGCGTTCATCGGCCACCTTCGGAATGATGATGCGGACCTCGACAATCTGGCTTCCAACCTGCTCCCCTCTCAAAGAAGGCGCTCCTTTTCCCCTCATGCGAAATTTCTGACCGTTCTGGGTGCCGGGGGGAATTCTCAGCAAAGTCTTTCCATTGATCGTCGGAACTTCGATTTTAGCCCCCAGAGCTGCTTCGGTAACGGTTATCGGAACACTGCAAACGATGTCATTTCCGTCCCTCCGGAAAAATTCATGCGGTCTTACTGAAATGATCAAGTAGAGATCGCCTGTACCGCCGCCGTTTTTCCCGGCATTGCCCTTGCCTGGAACCCGCATCCTGTAACCGTTCGCCACTCCGGCGGGAATACGGACCGTAATACTTTCCTGTATCGGCGTGGTTCCCGTGCCTCTGCAGGTTTTACACCGCTTGCCGATTTTACCTGTCCCTCCACAGCTCCGGCATGTGTTCGAAAACCGCATGAATCCATGGGATTTTGCTTCCTGTCCGGAGCCCTGGCACCTCGGGCATACCTGCTGCTCGGTGGACGGTTCCAGCCCTGTCCCTCCACAGGCAGTGCAGGATTTATTGCGATTAAAAACCATGCGGGTGGACAAACCGTTGATGCTTTCCATAAAGGAGATATTGAGGTGGTGTTCAATATCCGCCCCTTTTATCGGTCCCGCATTTCTGCTCCTGGCCGATCCGCCTCCGAAAAACTCCGCAAAAACGTCACGGAAACTGCTCTGTCCCGATTCACCGAAATCCATTCCCTCAAAATTGGTGAAACCGCCGGTAAAGCCTCTTCCCTGACCTTGAGGCGGTTCCTTAAAGTTTTCCGAATAGAATCCGTACTTGTCATACATAGCACGCTTTTTGGGATTGCTTAAAACATCGTATGCCTCCTGGATTGTTTTGAAGCGCTCTTCAGCCGATTTGTCGCCTGGATTCACATCGGGATGGTTTTTCCTTGCCAGCCGTCGGTAGCTTTTTTTTATTTCCGGCTCTTTTGCGTTTCTCGAAACGCCCAGAATAGCGTAATAGTCTTTATTCGGCATACTTTAGAACACCATCGGTATCGGATACAATTTGGCCGGCGTTGATAATTGCGGGTCACGAACCAGGATGATTCCGACTACAATCAGAAATTCAGGTTTCAGTGTCTTTGTGGCCCTACCGAAGTCTTTTCCCCGTCGATATCACAGGGGAAAAGGCCGGGACTTACAAAATACATCCTCGTTTCCCGGCCTTCCGACAATTTATTCCTTCTTATCCATATCAACGTATTCCGCGTCGATCACTTCATCTTCCTTACTGCCGTCTTCAGGCGTATTGCCGGATTCTCCGGCGGCGGCGCCTGCATCGCCTTGAGGATTGGCCTGTCCGGCCGTTTTCTGATACATAGCTTCTGCCAGCCGGTGTGATGCATGCGTTAATTCTTCGGCGGCGGCATTCAGGTCCGAGGCTTCCGTCGAGTTCTCCAGCGTGTTTTTGGCTTTCGAAAGAGCTTCGTCCAGGATTGCGGCATCCGTTTCCGAGATGGCTTCCCTGTTTTCTTTCAACATTTTTTCCGTATTGTAAACGAGGCTGTCGAGCTTGTTCTTGGCTTCAATTTTTTCCCTGTTTTTCTTGTCCTCATCCGCGTGATCCTGAGCGTCGTTCGTCATTCGATCGATCTCGTCCTTGCTCAAGCCGCTTGAAGCGGTTATGGTGATTTTCTGCTCTTTGCTCGTTGCCAGATCCTTTGCCGAAACATTCACGATTCCGTTGGCGTCTATATCGAAAGTCACTTCAATTTGAGGGACACCCCGAGGAGCCGGAGGAATGCCTACAAGGTGAAATTTGCCCAATGTCCGGTTGTCTTTTGCCATCGCACGTTCTCCCTGTAGAACGTGAATTTCCACAGAAGTCTGATTGTCGGCGGCCGTTGAGAAAATTTCAGATTTTTTAGTCGGGATCGTGGTGTTCTTTTCAATAAGCTTCGTCGAGACGCCACCCAGGGTTTCGATCCCAAGCGACAACGGTGTGACATCAAGCAGAAGCAGATCCTTGACATCCCCGGCAAGAACACCCGCCTGGATAGCAGCGCCTACAGCTACAACTTCGTCCGGGTTCACTCCCTTGTGCGGATCCTTGCCGAAAAATTCTTTTACCATCTGCTGGACCTTTGGAATTCTCGTAGACCCGCCTACAAGCACTACTTCGTCAATATTTCCCGGCTTTAACCCCGCATCCGCAAGCGCCTGTTTTACTGGAGCAATGGTTCTCTTAAGGATATCTTCAACCATCTGCTCAAATTTTGCCCGGGTCAGTTTCATGTTCAGATGTTTGGGGCCCGATGCATCCGCCGTTATGAAAGGCAGGTTGATTTCAGTTTCCATTACGGTCGACAGCTCCATTTTTGCCTTCTCGGCGGCCTCACGAAGCCTTTGCAGCGCCATTTTGTCCTTGGAAAGGTCTATTCCCTGGTCTTTGTTGAATTCGTTGATAATCCAATCCATCAAACAATGGTCGATATTGTCCCCGCCCAGATGTGTATCTCCATTGGTGGATTTCACCTCGACCACGCCCTCTCCCACTTCAAGGATGGAAATATCAAAGGTGCCGCCTCCAAAATCGAAGACGGCAATCGTCTCGTCTTTCTTCTTGTCCAAACCGTAGGCAAGAGCTGCGGCCGTCGGTTCGTTGACGATACGCAGAACCTCCATCCCGGCAATTTTACCCGCGTCCTTGGTTGCCTGGCGCTGGCTGTCGTTAAAATAGGCTGGTACGGTAATTACGGCTTTTTCAATTTTTTCTCCGAGATACTCTTCAGCAGACTGGCGCATTTTCTGAAGAATCATTGCCGATATTTCCGGAGGACTATAGGATTTGTCCCCCATCTTGACCTTGACGTCGTTATTCGGCCCGGACTCTACCTTGTAGGGTACTAATTTGACCTCTTCCCCTACTTCGGATGTCTTGCGCCCCATGAATCTCTTTATCGAAAAAATCGTATTTTCCGGATTCGTCACCGCCTGTCTTTTCGCGACCTGACCCACAAAGCGCTCATTGTTTTTCCCCATTGCCACTACGGACGGAGTCAGCCTGCTCCCTTCGGGATTGGTTATAACCTTTGGTTCGCCTCCCTCCATTACCGCAACAACAGAGTTCGTTGTACCAAGGTCAATTCCGATAATCTTGCTCATTTCATTCCTCCTTCAGGATTCGAACCAAAATTTACAATTTGTCATTAATGCCGTGTAATAAGCTCATCATTTTAGTGCCACTTATATATAGAATCTGAGTTGGTCATTGTCAATCTTCCCGAAGGACAATGTCCTGTTAAAATGAACTTAATGCAAACTTTTTTGATCTTCTCCGTATAATTTCAGAGCAGAGGATAGTGCGACGGACCGATGGGAGGATCCGATTTTTCATGAACCGTTTTATAGAATTATTCCATAAATGAACCAGGATAATGTCGGATTGTACGATCCAGCGGAGAGTCAAAGAATCCGGAAAATATGTCAGGAGTTGAATGTATGTTATTATCTCTCATTATGAAACTACTTAGAATGCTTCTGCCGTTATGTCTTGCCGCCTCGTTGGTGGCCGCTGACTATCGGATAAAAACCGTTGAAATCCTGCCTGTAGAGTCCTATCCGGCTCATGTTTCCGTTGACGACATCACAATCGCCGCGGATCCTTATCCCAACGATGAAAAGTGCTCTACAGCATTCGACGTATCAAAGCTTGCTTCAAGGGGATATTTTCCCGTAAACATTATCATTAAGAACTCATCCCCCTATTACCTGAAAATAAAGACCCGGAACATTACGCTCGAAACCCGCCTCGGACAACGTCTCTACTCGACTCCGGCGGCGATGGTCGTCGAGGAAGTGGTCGGGAAAAAATACGGAGATTCCCTCTCAACCACAATTAGCGGAGAATACGCAGCAGAGAAGATCGCGTCACCGCTTTCAGATTTTACGGGAAAAGAGCTCACCAACAGACTCATAGACCCCGGCACGGTTTACAGCGGATTCCTGTTCTTTTTTTCGGAGAAGACAAAGAGAAGTATTTTTATCGGAAGCACCCTGCACATACCGAACCTGGAGGAGGAAGGAACTCTGAAGGCGCATGGTCCGTTTACTATTCCTATGGATCCGGCATTGAACATACCAAAATAGAGAATCCGCCAGGCAGAAAAACCCTATACCCGGAAGAGGCATAGCAGCCCGTGGTAAAAGTACAGCGGGCCGCGTTCCGAGCGCCGCAGGGGCAGACGCAAGGCGGCGCGACGCAGGCGATGTGGTGCATCGTTGAGGAGCGCCAACGCAGCAGATGCCCCTGCGCCGCCGGAACCCTTTGGGCGCATAGGGGTTGCGGGCAATCTCTTCGTTGCTCGTCGTCGACGATGTCCCGCATCGACTCCTCCTCGCGCCTTGAGCTTGCCTCGCAAGCCCTATGCGCGCGACCCACTGTACTTTTACCACGGGCTGATAGGGCTTCTTGGTATCAGATCGCTTGAAGCCGGGCCGGATCTTATCGTTTGCTATTTCCTATTTTTTCGAAAGACTTCCGCGTAAATGCGCCTCAGCGGCGCGACACAGTATTGGTGGATTAATTCCATGAAATTCGGCGGATCCGCGATCAGATCTTCGAGATGCATTTCCCGTACGCCGAATGAGAGGCGAACTATGTCGGCTTTACCTTCACGCTCTTCCACCTTGATGCAGTCCTGAATGTCCTCCTGCAGATCGAACACATCGCAATTACGGACCGTTTTCAGTCTCTTGAACCCGTCTATGGGCTTTTCCCGGGCAGACTGATAATAAGCGGCCAGTTTTTGTGCAAGATCCCCATAGTTGAAATTCGGCACCTTATTGTTGACACTGACTTCCAGAATGCAGGCATCGTCTTCCACCATCAGGTTTAATCCATAGGTGAAATCAAGGTCGCCCTTGTTGAATTTTATTCTATGACCTGTGTCGTCGTGGAAGCGTTTCAGCTCCTCGGGAACCTGAATATCTGGATTCTCAGCCTTCTTTTCCGAAGTGATGTAATAATCGCTGACACTCAGATACCATTGATCGATAATCGCCTCCAGGGAACCGTCTATGAGCTCAGCAGTTTCATTGGGAATTTTCCTATTCACAGACAATCGCGTAGTCCTCAGTGAAATTAGATTGTTAACTTTGTTTCTTCCTTGTAAAACCCTTTATTTTACCACGAATACGAAAATTTTCGGAAAAAATCCTGAGAAAGAATGACCAGCCTTTAAATTGTTCGTGGAACGTTGATGATACCCAACCTTTTCACCACGGATTCAATTGACAGCTTCTTTACTATCGGGGATAATTCGTTACGTTTTCAGGTGTGGGCGGTTAGCTCAGCTGGGAGAGCGCCGCGTTCGCAATGCGGAGGTCGAGGGTTCGATCCCCTTACCGTCCACCATGCTTCGCCCATAGCCGAATCGAAGATTCGGCCGGGCTTCGCATGGCGCAGCCACTTCAGTTACAAAAAAATCCAACAAATGATGTTACACATAACAACGAATTTTCGATTAATTTCAGGGCATGACGGGGATTATGCTTCCCCGCCTTTCTGAATAATGACGGGATTCGGAACGGGAACATTCAAATGGGGCAGCAGGGAGGATTCCATCGTATATACCGCCTCCAACAAACTGCTCCGCACCTTGTCGTCGCGTTCAATGGCAGTATGCTCCTTCAAGGCTTTCAGGGACTCTTCGGATCTAATGGAAGCCAGGGCTCGAACCGAGGCCTGCCTTAAAACGGTCATTTCGTGATTCAAATACCGGCGGATATGCGGAATTGCCTTTTCCTTCCCGGTCTGGGCCAGAGGTATCAATGCGATAAGAGCGCTCTGGGGATGTGTCTCAATGTACTTGAGAATTTCTTCGAATGCCTCGCCGGCTCCGATTTTTCCCAGAGCCTCTATTGCACACTCGGCATGAAACGGGCTTCTTAAATCGTTCATAATCAATGGAGTCGCGGAAGAAATCTTCAATTCGCCCAGTACCCTTATCAATCCCCATCGCACACGGTCGTTTTCCCCGGAATATAGCTTTAACACGGCTTTTACCTCGGACGATTCGATTGTATCCACCATATCCCGAACAGCAGCGAGCCGTTCCTTTGTTGTTCCGGTTCTCATTGTATAAAGCCAGGATTCGATCCTGTCCGTTTTTTCATTCCAGATGTTCCTGGTTTCATCAGACGCCGTGTGCACATTCGTCCGACTGGATACAAAAACGCTGTCTGTTTCTTCAAATTCTTTGCACTTTTCCAGTTCATGCTTCAGTATACCGGCATTTGCGAACCTGCCACCCGGCTTGATTGCAAGGCATTTTTCAAGTATCTGTTGAAGCAATTCAGGGAATTCATGTAACACGTCCTGCGGCCAGGGAAACTTGCCCAAAGGGGGAAATCCCATCAACATTTCGTACAGTATCGCTCCTAAAGCGTATACATCGGCCCTTTGATCGATTCTTTTCGTATCAAAGCGCTGTTCCGGAGCAAGATAGGCAATGGTTCCGAGAATCTCTCCGGACTGCGTCAGCGCACTTTTTTCCACCGCAAGGGTTTTCGCTATTCCGAAATCGGAGACCACCGGATTCCCTTCAGCGTCGAGCAGGATATTCGAAGGCTTCAGGTCCCTGTGGATAACCCCTCTGTCGTGGGCATGTGCCATGGCGGCGCAAATGCGCAAAAAGAGTTCTACTGCGGGCGAAAAATTGACCCTTTCCCGACGCATGTTTTGCGCAAGGTTTCCTCCCGGCATATATTCCATCGAATAGAAATAACAGTCTTCGAGGATTCCGTTGTCATAAATTTTTATAATGCCGGGGTGGGAAAGACCCCCTATAATTTCGATTTCACGCAGGAAACGGGTGTAATCCGAAGGATATTTCGTCACCCTTTTTTTGAGAATTTTATAGCCACGTTTCTGGCGCGTCCTGGGATCTAATGCCAGGTAGACATCGGACATTCCCCCCGAACCGATTTTCTCTACGAGATAAAAGCTGCCTATTTTCCTTCGCAACATTCCCATTATGTTTTTACCGGGGATGAATTATCCGAATTTTCCCACAACTCGACTCGATTCCTTCCGAGAGACTTGCTGCGGAACAGAGCGACATCCGCATGCTCCAACAGCTGCTCGGGATCTGCATCCGTTGCGCACTTGGACGCAACTCCCAAGCTCGCCGTTACATTTTCGGTCAGCCCAAGGGCCTGAGCCAGGTGGGATTCCAGGCGATTTCGAACTCTTCCAGCTATTTTTACGGCTCCATCACCTTCCGTTTCGGGCAGGACTATGAGAAATTCATCCCCACCGAACCTGCCCACCTTGTCCCGACGCCTGACCGAGGAAAGTATCTCTTCGGCCACCTTTTGCAGGATTTGATCTCCCTTTAGATGGCCATATATATCATTCATGCATTTGAATTTATCGATATCCACCAACACGACTGAAACCCAGCGTCGATCCCGGACGCTGCCCGCAATTTCTTCCTTGAGAATTCTCGTTATAGTTGCTTTATTGTTCAGAGAGGTGAGACTGTCTACTGTGGCAAGCCGATAGATTTCATCGAAGAATTGCTGTTCCGCCAGATCCCTCTGCTCATACTTTAAAATTACGCCCCCAAGAATTATTTTGTCTCCCGGCTTTAGTATCGTTTTTTTAATCGATGAATAATTTACTAATGTTCCATTCTTACTATCTAAATCTTTAATTATTACTTTAAGTTTTGACTCTTCTGATTTTTTTATAATTTTTCGGCAGATTATCCGTAAGTGCTTCCTGGAAACAGCAGGATCGGCAATTACAATATCGTTGTCACTGCCGCGCCCCAGCGTGATCTCACGATGGAGAATCGGGATTTCCTTGCCGATAGACGGCCCTGAAAGAAAAGTTAACGTCGGGATATATGTGGACAGGTCCCCATGCAGCGACTGCTCTCTGACAGTGCTGTCCATTTCCGTAAGAATGCTTTCGTCCGGATTTTTCTCTTTCAAACTGTTCCTAAAGGTCCTTAACACTGCTTCCCCCGATTATTCTTGGTTTAATTAAATCAGTTGCCGGCTAATTAAAGACCACCATTCTGTTTCTTGTCCCGTGCGGAATTATATGAACTTCATTGGAACCGTCACGAATGACCATAACATCATAAACTCTGGTACGTGATCTATTGAGCCCGCTGGAAATGTTGTAAATAATCGCTTTTTCATCGTCTAGAAAGTGCAGCTTTGAAATCATCTCTATAGGCACATGTCGGAAAAAGGCAATTAATTCGCATTCCACCGCCGGGAAATTCCTTTTATATTCCGCCTCCTGTAAAAAAGACTTTTTTTCCGAATCCGTTATTGATTCGATATCAACGCTGGTCTGGCGTATCGGCAAATCAAAAGCCTGGGAAATCTTGGAAATTATTACCGTTTGCCTTGAAATCAGCGCCCCGTTTCCAGCGGTTCTTGGTAGCCGCAACTGCACCGAAGCGGGAATATGGACAGGCGCCGGACCGATACCGACCCCAAATTGCCGACAGTAGGGAACGATAGTTAATAAAGCCTGCCGTACCTGTACATTGTCCTCGGCCGGAAGCTCCAACGGATAGATCGGCGCATCTCCTATCAGTCCGGCTTTACAAATCGAAGTTTCAGTCTCGATGCATTCAAGCCCTTTGGAATCAGGTTGGCTCACTACGACATTAAAAGCGACCGGACGGTTTTTAATATCACAGGAAAATTGGAACATATCCTCAAGGCTGGATGCGCGGGAACAGATATTGAGGGGGCAGTCCTGCACGTTTTTTATTAAATCACGCGCCCGAACCCTTCTCCACAGCGTCTCCCTCTTCTTCCTTTTACGGGGGAGAGATCCGGCGTTGTATTTATTTTTCAGCCAGTATGCTAGCCCGGCTTCCCTTCTCCACATATGCTTTTAAGTGCGGATGTTATCCGGTCCATCGGCTCCAGCAGATTCATTGTCAGGGCGATTTCCTGGAGCCAGGCTGCAATATTATGCTGAACGGTTTCATCTGATGTCGAAAAGGCCAGACGCAGCAATATCGAGTCCTCTTCGAGTTCCATCACCGCTTCACGTTCCCGAACTCTGTTGAAAGGCCCGGAAAGCTCTCCGGGAGGCATGTTGTATTTTTGAATCGCCACCATCTCTCTGCCGTTTACCGAATCCAGGAATTCCTTCTCGTCGTAGGGAACTATAAAATAGTCGGGATGCGTCCTTAATTCAGCGACAAGACGATCCCGTATGACCGTCTCATGCAGGTATTTTTCAAGGACGGATCCGTAAAGGATCTTGTGCAGTTTAGTTGCGACTACCGGCTCGGTATATTTAAATTCAAGCGGGATACCGACCTGATTGGTAATGAGTATTCCACCCATATGTTTTTCATTTGACTTAAGATGGCAGAAATACCCTATCAGTTTTTCTTTATGTTCGTGTTTCGTCTTGCCTTGGTCTGACATTGCATTAACCCATACAAATTATCGGCGGTACGAGCTGTATCCTTTAAAATCAATACTGTCCGGAAAAGTCTGGAGGTTGGGGCGGAAATGTCTTACGACAGGGAGAACAAGAAAAAAAGTGCGTTAAAAAGGTTTCCGAAACGGCATTTGAAAGTCTTGGGAGAAGTTATTCGTTAATTGATTTTCATAAGCCGGCCTTTATTACAATTTACTTGTAAGTATAACCGGGGAATGTTAAAAACACTCCATCGGGCGCCTAGCTCAGCTGGTAGAGCACTGCGATCACACCGCAGGGGTCACAGGTTCGAGTCCTGTGGCGCCCACCAGGCTTCGCCTGGCGCGGCCACATACGATACAAATCCATCCCTCAAACAATGGTACTTTTTTACGTCTTAACGGATCCCAATTAATCGTGTTTTCCAATTCGGATTGACGGTGTAGGGGCGAACACAAGGTTCGCCCCTGTGAATTTTCAGGATATTTCGGGAATTGGATCTGAGAGCTGTTAATGCAGGTAGTCAGGCAGTGGTTCCGGCACGGCAAATCCTATTTTTCTACTTTATTGAGGACATCCATAATAGTATTCAATTCTTTTCGCCAGAGCGGTTCTTCCCTTCGCAAGGCGTCGTGATAAAGGCCGTTCAGCTCCGCATTTCTCCGCCGCACTTGATCTTCCAGGACGGCAACATGCTTATTCAGACCGAGCATTTCCGAGCGCATGTCCAGGACTTCTTTCTCTTTTCTTCCCAAATCTTCGCATAAAGCCTTGTTGCTGCATGACAGGCTTTGAATCCGTTCCTTTTTGCCGAAGAACATTGCATGAAAAAAGAAGCCCAGAAGGCAAAAACAGAACGCGACTGCTGCCAAAACCAGGTAATTCATATCCCCCCCGGGACACGGTGATTTATGCCGACAGCGAATACCTCGATATTATTAATTGAAATATAAACACAGATTTCACCATCGTTCGAGCGTTTTGTAAATATTCTATATGATTCCTCTCATTTATTCATTCTATTGAGGTAAAATATTTTCACCGATTTGCCTTTCCCGGAATATTTCATAATGAGGCGGTAATAATTTTTTACGGGAAACGGGCCGCCGAAAAGGAAAAACGAATGACGATTGAGACAATCGCACATTACGAGATTCTGGAAGAGATCGGATCCGGAGGTATGGGAATAGTATACCGGGCCCGGGACACCAAACTTGGCCGGGAAGTGGCCCTGAAACTTCTGCCTGAAAAACTGGCGGACAACACCGTATATCTCCAAAGATTTCAACGCGAAGCAAGAGCGGCTTCCGCATTGAATCATCCCAATATATGCACTATTTATGAAATCGGGGAACATCAGGGCCGCCATTATATCGCGATGGAACTCCTGGAAGGGAGAACCCTGCGAAGTATGATGCAGGGGAAACCGCTTCCCGTTGAACAAGTTGTTCATACGGCTCTGCAGATCGCGGACGCACTGGAGGCGGCGCATTCAAAAAGAATCGTTCACCGCGACATCAAGCCCGCCAATATTTTCGTAACCCACAGGGGACACATCAAAATTCTGGATTTCGGCCTGGCCAAATGGGCTGCCCCGAATCCGGATCTTCCCGAATCGAAACCCGACAATCCCGGTTTAAAAATGAGCGATATCACCTCCGAATACATAAGTGCCCCTCAGGTAACGATAGGAACGCTGCCCTATATGTCGCCCGAACAGGCTCTGGGAGAAGAACTGGATACCCGGACCGACCTTTTTTCTCTGGGAACCTTGCTCTATGAACTTTTGACCGGCACCGCGGCTTTTAAAGGAGTCCATCCCCCGGTTCTTTTCCAGGAAATTCTGACCAAAAACCCCATACCATCCATGCAACTGAATAAGGAAATCCCTCCCAAACTGGAGGATATTGTTTCCAGGTTGATGGAAAAGGATCGCGATCTTCGCTACCAGACAGCGGCCGATCTATGCGCCGACCTGAAAAGAGTGAAAAGGGATATGGAGGTTAAACACTCCATATCCGGAATGGCTTCGGCGAGTACCGTACGTTCATGGCATCCCGACAGTCTGCAGCATGTAAGAGCGGCATCTCCGGCCAAAGAGATCGGCAGACTTCGGAACATCAAATTCATTCGCTCCTTGCGAAAGCGAAAAGCAGTAGTGGCATCGGCGTTCGTTATAGTCCTGATTCTCGCAGGCATTTTCATATTTCCCCTGAGAGGCTCCAACTATTATCCCTGTATAGAATTCCTGAATTTTGAAGGAGGATCCGAATCCGTAGACGCCCAACTGGTCGGGTTTATACTAAAAAGAATACTGTCTCAATTTCCCGAAGTTACGGTGGTGGACAGCGAGGAATTCGACTACCTGACAAAAATTGAAAGAAACCGAAGGCAGGAGGAACGATCGAAAGTACACGGTCTGTCAAAGTTAAGAAACCTGTTGAGTTGGCAAAGAGAAACGCGTGAGCCGGCTATGACCGTTTCCGGCGAGGTAAGGGATTCCCTCGGACGGCTGGAGCTTATACTGACGTGCAAAATCAGGGGAGAAAACGAGATATTAAGAAAACGACTCCGCGGCGTGGATGAATTCCTGAATAAGGGGATCGATGAATTAATCAAAGATATGCTGCTGCGTTACGATCCGAAACTTGCAGAACGGCACATTACCGGGAGACAGCCCGATTACCGGCCGGCGGTCCAGCTCCTGTCCTCCAGTTGGGACTCATTGCGGCACTACTACCAGGGAGCCCGGGCATGGGAGCGCCTCGACATGAACACGTCGGAGCGCGAACTTCAAGCGGCCCTTGAAATTGATCCCCGCTTTGCCGATGCCCACCGCATACTGGGAGAAGTGCGCGTTTTTCAGAATCAGTGGGATGCCGCACAATCGGAAATACTGGAAGCGCGCAAGGAATCAGGGGCGCTTACCGAGGTCGATCAGTTGCGAGTTGAAGCGCTTCTAGCCCGAGTATTCCTCAAGCCTTTTGCTGAAAGAGTCTATCTTCAAAAACTGATCGATCTTCAGCCATACAAAAAAGAATATTTATATGAGCTTGCGGAGTCCTACTTTCATACGGCGGATGTTGAAGACGCCATCATTAAGTACCAGGACGCTCTGAGCCTCAACAACAAATATGAAAAAGCATACAATCATCTCGCCTATTGTTATTCCTGGCTCGGAGATCACGAACGGGCTCTGGAAACCTGTATGCGCTATCTGGAACTGGACGGGACTGCCAACGCCTATGACAGCATGGGAGACATCTACATGCAGGCGGGCGATTACGCCAAAGCCGAAGAAATGAAGCTGAAGGCGATCGACCTCGATCCGCAGATGTACTATGCCAGCCGGATCCTGGCATATATCGACATGTTGCGCGGACGCAATCGGGCCGCGGAGAAACGACTGCTGTCGCTGCTTTCCTCCACCGAGGACAATACACAGATAGCGCAATATTATGCGGCCCTGGCTTTTTTATATTACAGAAAAGGAGAGTTACAGCGCGGGCAGGACATGTGCCGACAGGGATTGAAACTTATCGGATCTTTTCAGAACGATGCCCCCATTGAAGAATTGATCTGGATGAACGGGTTAATCGAACTTGAAAGAAACAACATTCCCGCCGCCCGGCAGGCGCTGAAACATTTAAATGAAATTCTCGAAATCAATAACATCAACAACCAGAACTACAAGCAGCCGCTCAAATTCTATCTGCATCTTTCGGCCCTGATTTTCGCTCATGAAGGCAAGGTTCAGGAGGCAAACGAAAAAATCGCGGATATCGAATGGATAAAAGAAAAGCTGGGCTACTGGAGCACCGCGTACGATTACGCATTCTTTTTTGATGCCATCGGACAAATATACGAAACGCTGCATCAGATGGGAGATGCCGAGAGATCCTACCGGGAGGCCCTGTCCTATAACTCGCACTACGCGCTGGCCCGCTTTCATCTTGCCCGCCTTCTTGAAGGACAAGGCAGCATGGAAGATGCCCGCTTCGAACTGGAACTGTTTCTTGAGGACTGGAAAGAAGCGGATCCCGATGTGCGCGAACTGGTTGAAGCCCGTACAATTCTGAATTCCGGCCGATAAGAGAAACCTATGATTCGCGGTGTTTTATTCGATATGGATGGAGTGATTGCCGATACGCTGCATTATCACTACCTGGCCTGGCAATATATGTTTGAAAAACATGGAGGCTCCATCAGAGAACAGACTGTCCTGCTGAATGAAGGGCGAAAATCCAGCGAAATTCTTCCACTTCTTATGCGGGAGTCCGGAATCCTGATTCCCGAAGAAAAACAGAATCAGTTCATTGAGGAAAAGCGTACCTACTATCGCAGAATAGCCAGGATCTCCCATTTCCCGAGATCTTTTGAAGTCGTTAATACACTGAAAGAGCGCGGATTCAGAGTCGCACTGGTTACGGCATCCGCTCTTAAGAATATGGAGCATTCCTTAAGCCCGGACCAAAGGGAATGTTTTGATTTCATTATGACCGGGGATGAAATTGAACGGGCCAAACCGGACCCGGAACCTTATCTCACAGCCGCCCGGCATATCGGGCTGAAACCCGGGGAGTGCGTCGTTATTGAAAACGCTCCTCTCGGAATCGAAGCGGCGAAAGCCGCCGGCATGCAATGCATCGCCGTAGAATCTACGCTGAAACGGGATCAACTTGCCTCCGCAGACTATATTTGCAAAGATATAGGCGAATTGATCGACAGTCCGCTGTTCCGGCGATCTTCATCCTAGCCCGCCATCTTCAGAATCTCGACGACGAGTTTCTCCACACCATCGCCGACTTCCTTGATGCTCTGGGCCAGCATGTAACAGGGTGTGGTGACAATTCGGTTTTTGCCGTCCACTACAATCTCATCCACTTTTGCGTTGGTATGCTTCGCTCCCATCTGTTCCAGGGCGGCTGCAGTCCCGGGATCCGATCCTATTGTCAGTTCAACGGACCGGGATTGCCCGAACAGTCTGGCCAGAAGTGTCGGCGCGATACACAGGGCGCCGATCGGCTTCTTTTTGTCGAACATGGATTGGAGCAGGGTTGAAACATCCTTATCAGCGGTGCAATCCGCGCCCTTTGAAGCAAAGTCCGTTAGATTTTTTGCAGCGCCGAATCCACCGGGAATAATAATTCCGTCAATATCATCCGCATCGACCGTGCCGACGTCGCGTATGTCCCCACGGGCAATGCGGGCGGCCTCAATCATGACATTCCGCGTTTCACCCATTGGCTCTTCGGACACGTGGTTGACAACGTCCGCCTGTGGTTTGTCAGGCGCCATGCAGACGATTTCCGCCCCATGCTTGCTCAAAAAATATAAAGTCAGTGTGGCTTCATGGATTTCACTTCCGTCCTTGACGCCGCATCCGGCCAGCAGTACTCCGATCTTTTTCCGGCTCATATGTCCTCCCATCCTTCACGGAATTAAAGAATGAAGATTGAAAATTCAAGATTACAGGATTGCCCGGTTTCCCGGCTGGATATTAATTGGCGGTTCGGGAGGCCCTTCGCCTATAAAGGTAAATCGGCAATCCGACAACTATTACAATTATAGCCACAAACTGCGACGTGGATAAGAGCCCTCCGAACACAAAGCCGCGATCTGCGTCTCCTCTGAAAAATTCAATGATAAAACGAATGACTGCATAGAGAATTGCATAGGCGAGAATTATCTGTCCTTCAAAGCGCCTGCGGCCCGACAGCCATACGAGAAAAAAGAACAGGCAGAAGCAGGACAGGGATTCATAAGCTTGTGTGGGATGCAGGGGAATTCCAAGAGGCGTTCCAACTATTTCCGCGGCAGCCGGATCGGTAAAAGTCACGGCCCACGGGACGGTTGTGGGGCAGCCGTAATCGCACCCGGCCGAAAAGCACCCGATCCTTCCGATTCCCTGCCCCAGAGCAATAGCCGGACCACACAGATCCGCAATCCTCCAGCGGGGCAGTTCCCGGTGCCTTGTGAAATATATCATCGATGCGACCAGCGCCCCGATAAATCCTCCATAGAAATCGCCGCCGCTTTGCAGTGTTCCAAACGACCAGAATTCCGACGGGTGTTCCAGATAATAGGGCAAGGTTCGCAAAATCAACAGAAGTTTGGCGCCTACGATGGCCCCTATAATCGCCCACAGTCCGAGACCGGCCACCCGTTCCCGGTCTATGCCTTCCCGGCGCGCGCCGCGGTACAGCCACCAGTAGGCACAAAGGTATGCGGCAGCCAGGATCACGCCGAAGGTGTGAAGAGTGAAATAAGGTGTGGTAAATAATATCGGATGCATGAGACTGAAACTATAAACCTTCCTTTAAAAACGTTCAAGGCGGTCGAAACCTGCGCTTCCTTTTTACGGCGCCATTTCTGCGACAGATCTTCGCGAAGCGAATATACTACCGGAGCCGCAATCAGTCGACTCCTCGATAAAATGGGAGTAGCCCTTCACTATACTGAGTTTAGTCTGTCCCGGCAACTCCCGGTTGAGCCATAGACGACTTATAAACTGAACCATTCGTTATTCGTTTTTCAATGAGCGCTCCATGAGTTCCCGGATTGCTTCCTGCGGCGAGATTTTATTCTGCAGTATTCGGTAAACCTGCTGCGTAATCGGCATTTCGACCCCGCGACGACCGGCAAGCTTTACCGTTGCGCCGGTCGTGTTCACTCCCTCGGCGACGGTATTGGTGGATTCCAGTATCTCCCGCAGATTCTTTCCCATGCCGAGCTGGACGCCGACGCTGCGATTTCTGCTCAGATTACCTGTGCATGTAAGAACCAGGTCGCCTAATCCCGCAAGTCCCGACAGGGTTTCATTGCGGGCTCCGCAGGAGCGTCCCAGCCGGGAAATTTCCGCCAGCCCTCTTGTTATCAGCGCAGCCATTGGATTATGGCCCAGCCCGAGCCCCTCAATAACCCCGGCGGCTATGGCGATGACGTTTTTGACCGCTCCGCCAAGTTCGACCCCTGTAACGTCCGCGGATGTATAAAGTCGCAGCTTCCTTGAAGAAAAGTCCTGCTGTACTGAATTTGCGACATCCGGATCCCGTGAAGCTACGACGACGGCAGTCGGGTGCCCGAGCGCTACTTCCAAGGCAAAGCTGGGACCGGACAGAACCGCTATTTGCGGCTGAAAGCGCTTCTCCAGGACGTCCTGAATCACCTCGCTCATACGCATCAGGCTTCCCTCTTCCAGTCCCTTCGTCGCACTCACAATAGTCATGTCCGGTCTAAGAAACGGCAGCATTCTTTCATACAGGGGGCGGCATGCATGGGAAGGCATGACCGTAAGAACGTATTGAACGTCGGTGATCGCCTCGGCCATATCGGTTGTCGGACGTATCGACTCCAGAAGCGTTATTCCCGGAAGATATTCCCGGTTTTCTCTTCCGGTATAAATACTGTCCGCCACTTCCCTTTCGTATGCCCAGAGACGGACTTCATGGCTTAAACCAGCCAGGGACTGCGCCAGGGCGGTTCCCCAGCTTCCTGCGCCGATAATCGCGATTGCTTTTCCTTTCAACTCAGAAACCTCATTTTAAAATCTTCAAAACGATCTTATTATAAGCATAATTTTCCATGGGGAAATGACAATAGTCATGCATATTACCGTTGCACGTTGAACGTTGAACGTTGAACGTTAAAAGAAAAAAGCATTGTTGCACGTTACAATCTAGACTTTCTGGCTTCTGTTTCACTGCAGGGCGAACACAAGGTTCGCCCCTGCCCGGCACGCGCGGCCTCTTTCATACCGGTTTGCAGGTTATCGCCATGATCCTGGCTTCCGGCTTCTGACTACTGTTGACTGTTTTTGTATAGTATATTGATAGACTGGAATTTTTTCGAAGGGGTTTGAATGTTCAAACGGCAAACGGAGGGGTCGATTGTCTGCCCCTACTGCGGAAAGCTCGTAGGCGTTAAAGACAAGGAATGCTGGAACTGCGGCAAACGAAATCCGGGCATGTGGGGATTCGCCCCCCTGCTGCGCCGTTTCGCCTACAACCTCAGCTTTACCTCGATCGTGACCTGGGCCTGCACCGGTCTCTTCATCGCCACCCTGCTTTACGACCCAGGGGGAATCCGCCCCGGCGGCATGATGATAATGGAACCCAGTTCCGCCAGCCTGATAGTCTTCGGAGCCAGCGGCAGCATTCCCGTTTTCACACTGGGGAGGTGGTGGACCGTTCTGAGTGCCGGCTGGCTGCACGGCGGCATACTCCATATTCTTTTCAACATGCTTTGGATCCGCCAACTGGCTCCCGCAACAGCGGAACTTTATGGAACTTCCCGAACCGTGATTATTTACACGGTTGCCACCGTTACAGGATTTTCCCTCAGTACGCTGAGAGGAACTCCGTTGACGATCGGCGCATCCGCTTCCATTTTCGGACTCCTGGGGGCTCTGGTCGTCTACGGACGCAGGGGAGGCAGCAGCCATATCAGCGGCCAAGCCATGACCTATGCCGTTATTTTGTTCGTTTTTGGCCTGATTTTTCCGGATGTCGATAACTTCGCCCATCTGGGAGGATTCCTGGGCGGCTTCGCGATTGCGTGGATTCTGAATCCGCTCCGGCAGGAGCGTGTAGAGCACTTTATTGCTTCGGTGATCTGCCTGGCACTTACAGCTCTTTCTATTGTTGCTTCTATTGTTTACGCGTACATACCCCTTTAATCCGTCAAGCGGCGCTTTTATCCTCCAAGTCGGATCATTTCAATCTTTTTCCTGGAATCCGGCCGGTATTCGCCTGAATTTATTGCCTCAAGGCGTTCTTCCGAATAGCGGTCCCGTCTGGCGCTCCAGATGGTGTGTATGGTAGAAAGAAGCTCCTCGTCGGTTGCGCCGCTGCGCATCAAATGTTTCAGATCGAATCCCTTATCTGAAAAAAGGCACAGCACCATTTTCCCGTCCGCCGTAAGACGCGTTCTTGTGCAACCCTCGCAGAACGGCTCCGTTACGGACGCAATAACCCCCACGTTCCCCGCGCCGTCCCGGAACCGGTAATCGACGCTTGGAGCGCTGCCGTCATTCCTTGAGCCCTCTTCCAGAGGAAACAGTTTGCTGATGATTTCCAGGATTTCCCCTTTGGAAACCATCTTTTCGGAAACCCAGTTGTTGGAATTTCCCACGTCCATATACTCGATAAACCGTATCTGAAAATCGTTTTCTCGGGCAAACCCCACCAGCTCGGGTATGTCGTCGTCATTGACGCCGCGCTGGATAACCGAATTGAGTTTTATCGGGCGCAATCCGCAACGGTTCGCCTCTATCAGTCCGGCGAGTACGTTTTCCAGGTCGTCCCTGCGCGTCATGATCTGGAATTTTTCCCGGTCAATGGTATCGAGGCTCACGTTTATCCGGTTCAAACCCGCCTCTGCCAGGCCTTGCGCCTGCTCCTTCAGAAGGGATGCGTTTGTCGTGAGGGAAAGATCTTTCAATCCCTCGATGTGCGCTATCTGTCTGACCAGGGAATCCAGATTATGACGCAGCAGAGGTTCGCCGCCGGTGAGACGAATTTCTTCGACCCCCAGCCTCACAAAGAGTCCCGCCAGTCGTGTTATTTCCTCAAATGTAAGGATTTCATGACGATCGATCCATTCGTACTTATCGAGCGGCATGCAGTAGGTACAGCGAAAATTGCACCGGTCGGTGACGGAAATTCTCAAATCCTTCAGCGGCCGCCCGAGGCAGTCGGTCAATTCACTAATCTGATTCCTGTCCATACTTAAAGCAAATCCTTCATAGCCATTGGTCAATATACATCATAGCATGCCGGGCGGTGGAGTTATCCGGAAAATTACGGTCGGGAATTTTGCGGAACCGACTTGCAGGCCCGTATTTCTCAATGATCCTCTACGCGGCCGCAAAACCAAGCCGGCCTCACCGGTCGGCAGAACGGCTGGCGTGCAATGGAGGCCGGACATAATTTCAATAAATTAACGACTACTTTATGCCATTTTATAAAGGTTGATGTATCATGCAAACTTTTCCGTTTTATTTGTAACGCGCGGATTCGGAATAACAGCCGCCTGCCATGCCTTTTACGACATACTTTTAGGACTTGTTATCGGCTGGGAAATACGGACTCCATTTACGCTTTTCGGTTTCCGCGACACGGGGACGCACTTAAAAGGGATTCAATATGACGCATTTAATTTCTTACGTTATTTTCGATATGGACGGCCTTCTTCTCGACACGGAGCCCTTTTATACCGAAGCGCACACAATCCTCGCGGCACGTTACGGCAAAGTGTTCGACTGGACAGTGAAATCGAAAATGATCGGTCTTCCCGCCCGATCTTCGGCCCGCGCCATGATCGATTCTCTAAATCTGCCCCTGTCGATCGAGGAATACCTTGAGATAAGAGCCCCTTTGCTGGAGGAGTTGTTTCCGAAAGCGGAGCCTCTGCCCGGAGCCGTTGCGCTGACCCGGCGCTTCCACGGCATGTCCATCCCCCAGGTAGTCGCGACCAGCTCCACGCAGCATCATTTCGATCTCAAAACCAGTCGACACAGGGAATGGTTCCGCATTTTCGAGTTTGTAATTACGGGCGACGACCCCGCCGTCGAAAGAGGCAAGCCCAATCCGGACATTTTTCTCCGGGCCGCCCGGTTGCTCCAGGCCCCCCCGGGGAAATGCCTCGTGTTCGAAGATTCCCCCGCAGGCATAGAAGCAGCGTGCACCGCCGGTATGTTCACTGTCGCCGTTCCGGATCACAACATGTCCGACAGCTCCTACAGAAATGCCCACCGTATTATCCGAAGCCTGGAGGACTTTGATTTTTCCGACTGGGAATTCAGCTCCTGCCGGGATTGCATAAATTCCCGGCCCGGCCGGCCCTGAGTAAATTCTTCATTATTCAATCATGCTGCGAATCCGCTGCGCCGCGGCCACATCTCCGCCACATTGGATGGACTCGGCCGCTTCCGGACAATCCCGGATACGGTCGATGCACGGCAAAAGATTCCCCCGATACAGGTCGGATGCCGGAATATGCGTATGTTTCAGATATTTCCTGATTGCGGATTCCAGGACGGCAAACTCGGGAAAATCACTGCGTTCGGCATAAATCAACGGTTTGCGGTTCACAATACAGTCCGATACAATTCCGAATCCCGGTTTTGAAATAACCGCATCCACGGAAGCGATAATATCGGAAAAAGGCACCTGTTCCCGGCGCAGAGCGTGAGTGTTCCGGAGGTCCCACGCCAGCGGATGGACCGTAAAAAACTCGCAGCCCTCTATTTTTTCAACCCGATCGAGAGCATCCCGGCTCCAGTCGAGGCTGGTAAAAGAGAGCAGGATCCACTTTCTGCCCGTATCGCAGCCGGCGATTCCGGCTATTTCATCCCGCCTGGATTTTCCCGGGGACGCGACAAGGGGAATGTCCTCGATGAAGGGAAACGCCTCCATTACGTCGCTGAACGGAAGCCTTAAAAGCAGATCCGTCTTCCCGTAAGCATCACGTATTTTTTTAACGATGCGCTTCCAACGGGCGTCCCGGCCGGTGAAGCCGGAGTAGATCCAGTCCCACCCGAAATTGCCGATCGCCATTCGCGGGATGCCCGCTTTCGCGGCGGCCGCCAAAGGAAGATCCGGAATATCGCAGATCGTCAGGACAGCCTTCATTTGTTCCAGATATCGGGATTCCCGTTCGATCAGTTCTTCGCGCCGATCATAAAGCCGTTCGAGCCGGACCAGGGTGGAAGGAACGTCAACCCGGATGGAGTCTATCTGCACCATTCCGATATCGAAAGCGCCCGGGCGGAGGCGGTTTTGCACGTTGCTGATGCGGTTGAACAGAAACTCGGGGGGCAAAACGCTCACGACCTCGACGGTCAAATGCGGATACAGCCGGTTCAGAGCCCTGATAATGTCGCAGGCTCGAACTCCGTGCCCGTAACCGTGAGCGCTGACGTAATACGCTATGACGTTTTTTTTGGCCGTTGTCACTATGAATGCGAGCGATGCGCCTCCAGCCAGCGTTCGGCCCTTAACGCGGCCATGCACCCGAAACCCGCCGCCGTAATGGCCTGGCGATAGTAACGGTCATGAACGTCGCCGGCGGCAAAAACTCCATCCATGCTGGTTTCAACACCGTTTCGCGCCACAATGTATCCCTGATCATCCAGGTCGACGACGCCTCGGAGGAATTCCGTATTCGGATGGTGCCCGATTCCCATAAAGACGCCGGAAACGGACTCCACTCTCTCCTCTCCTGTCACAATGTTTTTAAGCCTGACTGCCTTCAGGACTTCATCGCCCTCGTACCCCGTCACAACCGTATTCCAAAGGAACCGGATCTTCGGACTGGACCGGGCCCGATCCTGCATGATCTTGCTGGCCCTTAATTCGTCGCGCCTGTGTACAATTGTCACCTTCGCGACATGATGCGCCAGGGTCAAGGCTTCCTCCAGGGCCGAATCGCCGCCGCCGACCACCATAACTTCCTGGTTTCGGAAGAACATGCCGTCGCAGACGGCGCACGCGGAAAGCCCGCGGTTTCGAAATTTTTCCTCATCGGGAAGCTCCAGCCATCTTGCGTTTGCGCCCGTTGCAATAATCACCGAAAGGGATTCGTGCCACCCCGATTGAGATCGGATCCGGAAAGGACCTCCGGGTTTGAAATCCACTTCCAGCGCGTCTTCCTCAATCATTTCCGTCTTGAAGCGCAACGCCTGCTTTTTCATCTGCTCCATCAAGTCCGGTCCCTGAATTCCCTCTGGGAATCCGGGGAAATTCTCGACATCGGTGGTGAACATGAGCTGCCCCCCGGGCATCTGCTGTCCCGCGGGTTCGGAAGCCAGAATAATCGGAGAAAGGTTGGCGCGCGCGGCATAGATAGCCGCGGTGTATCCCGCCGGTCCTGATCCAATGATAACGACATTGTGCATAAAAGTCCCCGCTTTCTCATATGATTCGAAACGATTATATTCAAATGCACAGGATTTTGAAGGCCTTCCGGCAATTTAATTTACTCTACCCCTGACACTCTTTCCCGGCGGTACGCTTCCCGGATGGGAAACAGTCGCGCAATGTTTTGCGCAGGATATCGGCAAGAAACCAATATACGAGGAAATTTCTTGCTCCTCAATAGGAGTGGAGCGTATAGTAAACTACATTAAATGTAATAATTTAAGATATTTGCTTGAGGGGGGCTTATGCCGGTATTTTCGAAGATCCTATGGTCTGAGGGTATGTTTCTTTCTCCTCATCATTTTCAGCAGTGGGAGGAATATCAGGAACAAATCCTGCAATACCGTCTGAAGTCCCTCGTTCCATTCAGCTGGGGCCTTACCGAACTTGAAATCAACCGCGAAGGCCTCGCCAACGGACACCTCTCCATTCTGAAATGCAGCGGCCTGTTTCCGGGAGGCACCGTCTTTAAAATGCCGGACGCCGATGAAAGGATTCCGGCCCGGTTTTTCAAGGATTTTCTCGATCCATCCAAGCAGTTTCTGGATGTCTTCCTGGCTTTGCCTGCAAAAAATCCGACCGCCGGGAACCTCACCGTCGATTCCGGGGATTCTTCGCAACCTACACGTTATCGAAAGGATTCCATCAATGTTGTAGATATAAACACTGGAGAAAATGAGCGCGAAATACTCATCGCAAAAAATAATCTGAATCTGCTTTTCGGCGGAGAGTCCCTCGGCAACTACGACTTTATTCAGATTGCAAGACTGAAACAGGAAGGCGACGGAATTGCCGTACTGGACGACACCTATATTCCACCGTGCCTTCATATCGCCTGTTCTCCCGTATTGATGAATATTGTTCGCCGGCTGTCGGAAGTGCTTCACGCAAAAAGTGCCTCCCTTTGCGAGGAGAGAAGCCAAAGGACCGCGGGAATAGTGGAATTCAGCAGTTCCGACCTGGGTAACTTCTGGCTCCTTCACACAGTGAACTCATATATGCCTGTTATCGATCACTTCAATCGAGCCCCTCAGGCACACCCGGAGACCCTTTTCACATCGCTGGCTCAACTCGCCGGGGCATTAACCACGTTCTCTCCCGACATACGGCCCGGCGATCTGCCCGGGTATGATCACAACAATCTCTCCAAGACATTTCTGGGGATGGAAGAATCCATTCAGGAACTCCTCAAGGCGGTCGTTCCCACCGGTGCCATACAGATCCCGCTTCAGAAAGAAAGCGATTCCAAGTTCACGGCCAGTATCGCGTCCGACCAGCTGCTAGCCGACTCGCAGATTTTTCTCGCGGCCAAAGCCGATCTGCCGGACAATCATCTCATCGAAGAGCTGCCGAGCCAGGCCAAGATCAGCTCTACCGATCAGATCAACTCCCTGCTTGGGCTGGCCCTGCCGGGAGTCCGGCTTAAACACCGTCCCGTTCCCCCGTCACCGCTCAGGGTAAAACTTGGCTATCAGTACTTTCGTTTTGAAGAGCTTGAAGATCCGGAAAGCCGCAAACACTGGGACGCGATCTGCAGGTCACGAACCCTGGCTATCCGGGTGCCGGGACAGCGATTCCCCGGGTTGAAACTTGAACTCTGGTCCATAAAAGAATAGGCGTTTTTCTTAGGAGTTTTGATGGCAGAATCTCACAAAAAGCCAAACCTTTCCGAGCTGGCCGGTGATATTTTTCTCCTGGTTCTTGGATTTCGCGAAAGAGCGGATTCTTTCGAATTTGATACTCTGTACCAGGGAGTAACGACACTGTTTAAAGAGTTTGACCAGAAGGCGAAAGCTCTGAAACTGGATCCTGACGATATCACCGATTCCAAGTATGCGCTTGCGGCCTTCGTGGACGAAGCAATACTCCGCTCGCAGTGGCCCGGCCGAGAGCAGTGGGCCGATAATCCGCTGCAGCTTCAATTGTTCGAAACTTACCTTGCCGGCGAAGGTTTCTTCGAAAAACTGGAAATCCTCAGGACACGGGGCGAATCCGCGGCCGACGTTCTTGAGATCTATTACCTGTGCCTGGTTCTGGGTTTTGAAGGCAAATACGGCATAGAGGGGACCGAGCGCCTTTCCGCTCTCGCAAAACTGATACATGATGAACTGGGACGGTACAAACCAATGAATCTGGAGGGAGTGTCCCCGCACTGGAAAGTTGTGGACGGCCCATCGCACGAAACGAGCAAACTGCCTCGATGGCTGATCTACACGTGCGCGGCCGTTATAATTCTATGCGTTTTATTTTACATAGGATTTTTCATCAGCATCCGGTCGAATGCCGGGGACATACAGGACAATCAGGCAACTGCACTGCATACGCAGACAATGAAACAGAATAGGTCGATTTTATGTTGAAGCGCTTCAGTCCGTTCACACGAATGTTTATTCTTGCCGGCATTCCCGCACTGATTGCAATATTGCTGGTCTGGTTTCTTGGACCCCGTTTCGGGCTTACCCGGTTCACTATCGTAATATTAATAGTGGCGATTCTCTTCCTCCTGATAATTATTCTAGCCTTACAGTATCTGCTTGGAAGAATTAAAGCCTCACGTTCAACCGGTTCCTCAGATTCTGAATATGTTTCCGAACGTTCGCTGGCGGGATCGGATGACGTTGCGGTTCTGGGTGATCGTCTGGACAGGGCGATTCGGTGGCTGAAAAAATCAAAACTGGCGGAAACAGTCCGGGATGCGGTCTACGATCTTCCTTGGTATCTTCTTATAGGGGGGGAAGCCTCAGGAAAATCAACTCTGATTGTTCAGTCTGGTTTCAATTTCCCTTATACGGATCCCAAGAAAACTGCCGGGAAGCTGGACTTCGGCCCAACCATAGATTGCGATCTGTGGATTGCCAACGAAGCATTGTTTGTCGATCCTTCGGGCAAATCTTTTTCGGAAGACCGCAATTTAACCCAATGCCTGAACATGTTGCGGCAGTTGAAACAACGCCGGCAGCAAAAACCGATTGACGGGATCATTCTCGTCGTGGATACAGCCAGACTTTTCAGCCTGAACGATGCGGCTGTCAGAGACAAGGCCAATAAGCTGCGTACTTTCCTGGACATGACCATGCAGGAGTTCGGGATGGTCATTCCCATCTATCTCCTTTTTAATAAAGCCGACCTGGTTGAAGGTTTTCAGGAATTTTTCAATAAACCGGCCTTTAGGGAAAACCAGCTCCTTGGAGCTACTTTTACCCGGGAACAATTCGAGACTCAGCATCCTGAAGATGCGTTCCAGCAGGAGTTTGAACAGATCTGCCAGTCGGCCCGGTCTTTCGAAATTGCCCGACTGATCACTGAATCCAAGCGGGATCGTGAAAAGACCTTTCCCTTCCACAAACAGCTCTCATTGATGAAGAATAGGCTTTCTGAGTTCGTCGGGATTCTATTTCAGCACAGCCAGTTCCGTGAAAAACCCCTCTTTCGAGGTTTTTATTTTACAAGCGGCGTTCAGGGAGAGCGTCCTCTCGATTTCGTAGCCGACATGCTTAAATCCAAAACCGGGCTGCCGGTAGCCGAGGAAGCCGAAAGACCCCGCAGAACGGATCGTTACTTCATCAGAACCCTGTTGACTCAGGTGATACTGCCCGACAGAAATCTCGCGGGTCTGTCCAAAGCGGCCAGGCGCCGTCGCCGGCTTACGCGGATGATACTGGCCGGCGCAGCGGGCATATTACTGCCCGTTATTATACTGCTGTGCTTCTGGGGCGCGTACAGCGACAATAAACGGCTGATAGATGCGGTTGAAAGCGCTCGTACAATTCAGATGGAGAACGGAAAAAGCTCGGAAAATCTGTCGAAAATGAGCGAATTGAGAAAGAGCCTGGAAACATTCGATTGTACGGGAAGACTCGATAGTTGCAGAGTCTCCGGCCGCCGTTTTAATTGGGGATTATATGTAGGGAAAGAGGCCCTTTCCGGAGCCCGGAAAGTTTATGTTGAGAAATTGAATCAACTTTTTCTGGATCAGTTACTCAACGGAGACAAGGCTCTGGGCTCCAAGTATAACGGATTAAAAACCCAGTTACGCATGATTGCCGCATCTCCAGCGGAGGATTCCGGTTCCGGCGAGAACGAATTCGATGCCGGCAGGGCTTATACGCTTCTGAAAACCGTCATGATGCTGTCGGATGCGTCAAAAGCTTCCCCGGCATTTCTGGAAGAACAATTAACTGAATATTGGACTTTGGGGGTTCAGGAGAAAGACAAGCCTGAAGCAAAACTCCTGCTTCAATTCTATCTGCACCAGTTGGGAGACCATCATAATCAGGCCTATTGTCTTCCCACCAGTCTGGCCGACAAAGAGATAGCCCAAAGCGTAAGAGAAAAGCTGCTGGTTGTCCAACCCGACCTCTACTATTACAGGATTCTTCAGGATGAAGGTGCTCATAAAATCAACCGCATCAACCTCACGGGAATTGTGGGCGTCGAAAACACCGGTTTGTTCGACGCAGGTGCCGAGATAGACGGGACCTATACCAAGGTCGGCTGGGAGCAACTGGTCCGGGCAAGAATCGGCGAAATGAAAGAAGATTATGAAGAC
>CAZPHK010000002.1:0-60635 GCA_964586015.1 uncultured Acidobacteriota bacterium
GCGGGGCGTGGGGGATATAAAAACAGTCTGCAGTCCGCAGTTAGTAGGGGCGAACCTAAAAGATATTAAAGCGTCGTTCCACGTTGCACGTTAAACGTAAAACGTTAAAAGAAAAAAGCTTCGTTGCACGTTTCGGGCAGACAGGCAGGTCCCTATGGCATGTTTTGACGTATTTAACGATTTGAATAAGGGTCAACCTGCATTTCTCACAAAGTTTCTACTGCGGAGGCACAGAGCACCATGTCTACGTTGCGCTCCCTCAGATTCCTCGACGTACTATTCAAGTACGCCTGCGGGGTCTTCGGTCGCGCGCCTTGTATCCACGGCCCTCAGTACCTCCTCGCTACAAAACCTCGTGAGAAATGCGGGTTCGCTTCTTTTATAAATTTTATGTTTGAACATTCAACGATCTTTTTGTTTTTAACGTGCAACGTGTAAACGTTCAACATGCAACGGGTTTTTTATAGGGCGAACACAAGGTTCGCCTAACAAGCGACGGTGTATTGGATCCCGGGTCATCGATTAGCGATATTGCCGGACTGAAGAAAAGACGGGCGAACACAAGGTTCGCCCCTACTGCTGCCTACAGTAATGAAACCAGATCGGAGAACAGTGCGAAGGCGGTCTGCTCTACGGATGGATTGTTTTCTATGATTGCCAGTTCGTGCATTGTGTCCGTGTTCAGGACCAGGATATTGCTTAATCCGCGTATGGAGGCGAGAGGGTCGAAAATCTCCAGTTCCTGCAATTCCACCTTTCCGATAACCCGCCCCCCCTGGCGATATGCCCTTGCCACAAGCCGCAGCCGCCGGTCCCGGCGAACCGCTGCCCGGACTTTGCGTCCGATATCTTCGGAAATGCCGTTTCTTTCAATGTCTCGGGGTCTGACGTTTCCTCCCATCAGGGCCTGGATCAGGACCGATAGCTTGGCAGCCGAATCCCAGCCTTCAAGGTCCAGCCCCGGATCCGCTTCGGTGATTCCTTTATTTTTCACATATTCCAACGCCGCTTCAAACGAAGTCCCCTGCTCCATCTGGGTCAATATGTAGTTTGTCGTGCTGTTCAGGATCCCCCGCAGTGAACGTATGTGAGTCCCCGGCAGGTTATTGCGGACCAGGTTGAAAACAGGGGCGCCGTCCATTACCGCACCTTCGTAAAGAAATTGCACATCGCGCTGGCGCGCCAGCCTCGAGAGGCTGCGGAAATGAGTCGCAACCGGTCCCTTGTTTGTCGTGATGACATCCAGACCGGCGCGAAGCGCCTCCCGGATATAGGATGCCGCCGGATTTCCACTGAGATCCAGGATGCTCATCTCGAAAAGAACATCGGCTCCGCACTGGCGGATGAAGTCGGCATGGGAATCGCAGAGCGGTCCGTTATGGAAATTATTCAGGTTGGTATGTGCTTTCCAGAATCTGAGTATCTTTCCGATCGGCAAACCCTGAGGATCTATGGAGGTTCCATGGTTATTTGTCGCGATGCCGGTAATTTTCCATTCCACGCCGTATTTCTTGATAAGCCACTTTCTTCGGTTTATTAACAGGCGGGCGAAAGCCCGGGCTACTTTTCCGAAGCCTATGAATGCAAAATTTATCTGTTTCAGTTCCTGTTCCATCCAGCATCCGTATGCAATGTGGTTATAAGCCGATCGGGACGGTGTGATATTACATCTTGCTGTGTCGGCCTTCAATAGTCCCGTAAAGGGATATTGGAACGATCCGTATTTTGGGAAAACATATGTTGAAAAATCGGTTAAATAAGGGCTGGAGGGTGCGATGGAATTTACGTTATCCGGCGTCCCGGGGCTAAAACGATCATTCCGAACCGCCACCGCGTAATGCTCGCTCTGAGCAAGGCCTTCTGGGACAAGTGTCTGCGCGACGATGTTCGGAAAAAAGCGGCTGAACGGCGACGGCCCGGAATCCATGCTTGAAAAAGGCGACAAATTGCGTAAAAAATAGAAATACATGATGAGCCTCAACGTGTGAACGTTTGTCCTCTCAACCGAAGATGAGTTGGCGGATGGGCTGAAGGTGTTCCATGAGGCGCCCTTCTGAGATGGGTGAAGGGATCCCGCCGCCGACAGGTTAAACAAAGCGACAAGATTAGGAGCCGCTGCTGAAAGTGCCGAAAGAAAAATCTCCCGGTGTCTGGCTGGATCTGGATCAGTCCGCTCTGGATGCCGCCTATGACCAGAGTGTATATGCGCCGAATATGGAGCAGATTCTCGATCGCTGCAGGATGAACAGCGAGAGGGTACGGAGGCGTCTGGGTGCGCCGCAACGCTATGCCTACGGTGCCGCGCCGATCGAGAGGCTGGATATATATCCAACCGGGAAAGCCGGCGCACCGGTACTTATATTTTTTCACGGAGGGGCGTGGCGGAAAGGGCTGGCGAGGGACTATGCTTTCCCCGCGGAGTTATTCGTTCCCGCGGGAGTGCATTACGTGGTTCCCGACTTTGCGCCGGTTCAGGATTTGGGCGGCAGTGTGATGCCGGTTGCGGAACAGGTCCGCAACGCAGTCGCATGGATCTACCGCAATGCCGTAACTTTCGGTGGAGACCCCGACCGGCTTTATGTGTCCGGTTTTTCATCCGGTGGACATTTGGCTGGTGTTGTCCTGACTACGGACTGGATGAAGAATTTCGACCTGCCTCCGGATATCGTTAAAGGCGGACTCTGCTGCAGCGGAATGTTCGACCTGGAGCCGGTGCGCCTCTCGGCGCGAAGCAGCTACATTCGTTTTACCGACGAGATGGAGCAGGCGTTAAGTCCGCAGCGGCATCTCGACATGCTCAGCGCTCCGGTGGTTGTCGCCTACGGCACCCTCGAATCTCCCGAGTTCCAGCGCCAGTCGCGTGATTTCGTCGCGGCCGTAAAAACATCCGGCAAAGCCGTGCGGCTGATTGTCGGTGAAGGGTACAACCATTTTGAGATGCTGGAGACGCTGGCCGATCCCGGGGGGCTCCTGGGCCGTGCCGCTCTGGATCTGATGAATCCGGCCTGATATGCACCCATAAACCGTACGGTGAGGTAAAGAATGGCGAGAAATATTGAAATAAAGGCCCGGATTGAAAGCATCGAATCGGTTTTCCCGAAAGCTGCCGGGATTGCCGATGAAGGGCCAATTGAGATTGTCCAGGACGATACTTTCTTTCTTTGTGAAAATGGCCGTTTGAAGCTCCGCGCTTTTTCGGAGAATGAAGGGGAACTTATTTTTTATCGCCGGAGTGATCAGATCGGGCCCAAGGAATGTTTCTATCTCGTTTCTCCTACGAACAGTCCGGGGACTCTATGTGAAACCCTGTCTCTGGCTTACGGCCGGGCGGGGCGCGTCCGCAAAAAACGTACCCTGTTCCTCGCCGGAAGAACCCGCATCCATCTCGACCGGGTGGAAGGTCTGGGCGACTTTCTGGAGCTTGAGGTGGTGCTGGAAGACGGAGAGCCTATAGAATCGGGTGAGGCGGCAGCGGAAGACCTGATGGCGAAGCTGGGAATCCGGCCGGATCAGCTCATAGAAGGCGCTTATGTGGATTTGCTGGCATCAGTAACAGTTGAATAATGCAACCTTGTTGGAAGCAGGTGGCGCAATGGCTGCCTATTAGTTTTAATGAAGCGGGGCGAATGGAATATGCTGCCTGGGATTTCGTCTACTGCATTGACTGTTCTTGGATTTATTTTTGTTACTGAAATAGTAAAGGGAATTTATGCTGCCCAAAATATGGAGCCGCCCGGCGGTTTCGTGCTTTTACAGTATGTTGTTCTGGTTTGTCTGATTGGCAATTGGCTGAGAAAGGATAGTAGGATATATCAGGTGCGTTGGTTATTTGATATGGGATTTTTTCTCTATCTTGCATGGCCTTTGATTGTCCCGATTTATTTATTTAAAACACGGAAAATTAAGGCTGTGGGGATCCTTCTGGGGCTTTTAGGGATTTATATCGGTTCATGGATTGTCGGGACCATGCTTTCTGTTATGTTTCTTTCATAATACCGGACATTCTGTGTGAAATGTGGATTAAGCTGCTGAAGACGGAGGTGCAGAAATGCCTGAAACTAGAAAGATACTCAAAGTATTAAAGGGCAAGCCGACGATGGAAGGGGCGGGTGTGCATCTGAAGAGGGTTTTCGGATTCAGCGAAGTGCCCGCGTTCGATCCGTTCCTGCTTCTCGACGATTTCCGTTCCGACAACCCGGCTCATTTCCTGAAAGGTTTTCCCTGGCACCCCCATCGCGGCATCGAAACGATCACCTATGTTCTGAAGGGGGACGTCGAGCACGGAGACAGTTTGGGCAACAAGGGAGTCATCGGTTCGGGAGACGTCCAGTGGATGACGGCCGGAAGCGGCATCATCCATCAGGAAATGCCGAAAGGGGATGAAGGCGGCAGAATGTATGGGTTCCAGCTCTGGGCCAATCTGCCTGCAGGGCAGAAAATGATGGATCCTCGCTACCGGGATGTAACCGCCGGGCAGATTCCTGAAGTGCAGTTGTCGAACGGGGCGACGGTCAGAATAATCGCCGGCGAGGTGTCCGGCGTTCAGGGTCCCGTAGGGGATATCGTTATCGATCCCGAGTATATCGATATTACGGTCCCCGCGAATTCGGAATTCACTCATCCCACAAAACGGGGCCATACGGTTTTCGCCTATGTCATCGACGGCAGGGGATATTTCTGCCGGGAGAAGAATCCTTTCACATACGAGGTGGAAGGGCGGAACTACTTCGATCTCAAGCGCGATCCGTTTGTCGAAAACGGATCCCTCGTTTTATTCGACGAAGGCGAGGAGATCGCGGCCTTTACCGAAGAGCGGGGAGTAAGGTTTCTGCTGATTTCCGGCCGTCCGATCGGCGAGCCCGTTGCCTGGTACGGCCCCATCGTCATGAACACCCGCGAAGAGCTGCAGCTTGCTTTCGAGGAATACCAGGAAGGAACATTCATCAAATACAAAGGATGATGAGTTCCATCCGCGCTGAAATAATTTTTAATTGAATATATGTACATCAGAGTTTGATCAATTCGGCGCTGCGGGAATATATACAATCGAATCCGGAATCCCTGGCGGATACGCTTCGAATTGTCGTCAGGGAAGAACTGGCGCGATACAAAAAACCATGAGACGAGTACTTTTCATTATTGGGTTGTTGTTCTCTGTGTCGCTTCATGTGGCGGCAGCGCAATGTCTTGAGTACGAACCCAATGTGGTGAATCTTTCGGGTACGCTTGTGCGTGAAACGCATCCCGGGCCTCCGAATTACGAAGGTGTTTCCAGTCGCGATGAAGAAGAAACAATTTGGGTTTTGCAACTCAAAGATACCATTTGTGTTCTTGCTTCCGACGAAATTAATGTAAGGGAAGATGGCATGAAAGAAGTACAACTGGTTTTAAAACCGGAACAATACAGGCAATTTCGAAACTTACTTGGGCAACAGGTACGGGTAACAGGCACCCTCTTTCACGGTCATACCGGGCATCATTATAGACCGCTTTTACTCAAGACAAGTGACATCAGCAAGGCAACTACTGCAGAATCGATGTGCGTTCACGGTCGGCTCAGTGTATACAATGGGAATCCTTCGTGCAGGATATGGATTGTCGGAACAAAGAGAGTTTTGGGTATTCACGAGTTCGAAGAAGAGTGTCCGATACCTGAGGAACTGCATCAAGTCCTTGCTGAGGACATTGATAACCGTTTGATTTATGCTGATTTCGTAGTGCAACCTCTTACGGAACGAAAAGACGGCGTGATGCAAATGGTTCGATTTGAGTCCGCAGAAAATATCGTTGTCACCACACGGGACCGACAGTTTTTAAGAAAAATCGACGGAGGGATCGAGTTCAAAGACTCTGAACATTGCAATATATCTGATTCGCGGTAGAGCCTTTTGGGTTCCCTTTTGAAAATCCGAACTCCGCAGGAGGTTGCAGATTAATACATTCATTGCGTCTTAGCGTTAGAGATCTATAAGTACTTCCGAGATACAGAATATTCAATCCGCATCGTTCCGGAGTCCGGACCGGCCTCCGTTCCTCGTTAGATAGCACACCTGAAAAGTCTTAAAAATCCGGAAATGAGCCCCGTCTTTTCTGCTTGATTTTCACCTTTTCTTCACCTATTTTGTACTCATGATCATCGTGGGGACAAGCGGATTCCAGTACCGGGAGTGGGCGTCGGTGTTTTATCCCGGCAGCCTCGATTCGAAAGCGTGGCTGCGGTATTACGCCCGCCGGTTCGGTTGCTGTGAGATGGGAACTACGTACTATCGGATTCCGGAAGTTGTTATGATGCAGGAACTTGTCGAGGAAACCCGCGGGGATTTTCAGTTCGTTTTCCGCGCGCCTTTCAAACTTTCTGAAGACCATCCGGACAGCCCGGAACTGGCCCGCCGGTTTTCGGCGGCTCTGTGGCCGGTAAAAGAGGCCGGTCAGCTGGCGGGAGCGCTCCTGCAGTTTCCGCCCGGATTCGAGTTCATGCGTGAAAACTTCGACCGTGTATGCCGGCTTCGGGATTTGCTCGGAGACATCCCGCTGATAGCCGAGTTCGGATGTTCCGACTGGCTCTCTGTCCGGGCGGCGAAGCACCTGTCGGCCGCGCGGATTGCCCTTGCCTGCGTGGATGGCGGAGAGCGCCTGGCGGAGAAGACTTTTTTCTGCGCAACTTCGGAACCGGCGTATGTCCGTTTCCAGGGTAAAAACTGTTCCCGGTGGGTTAAGGGGGACGGGTCGGCCCGGCACGATTACCTGTACAGCCGGGCGGAACTGGCGGCCGTTGTTCCGGAGATCCGGCGCCTGGAGCAGCAGTGCGAGCGGGTACTCGTTTTTTTCGGCAATCACTGGAGGGGGCAGGCCGTGATCAACGCCCGCATGCTGCTCGAAGAAATAGGGACCAGGTTATCAATTCCCTAATTTCTTCAGTAAGTTTGCCTGAGAGCGTGCCGGTTTCGAAATTAGGGAATTGATAACCTGGTCTCATTTTATATCCGGTGAACCCTAAACCCTGAACGGTGAACGGAAATAAAGATGGAACGAGAGATCATTTATATGACGGTGACCAATTTCGCCGTGGCGGTGGAGCGGGTGGTGCATCCCGAACTGCGCGGACGGCCGGTTGTCGTCGCGCACCGGAACGCGGACCGTTCCATTGTAACGTCCGCATCTTACGAGGCGCGGGCGGAAGGCATTCGCCCGGGAATGGCGCTTTCAAGAGCGGTCCGCTGCTGCAGCCGGACGATTGTTCTGCCTCCGGACGAACCGCTGTACTCCAGGGCCTCCCAGGCGATTTTCCGGGTCCTGGCCGGGTTTTCGCCGCTGCTCGAGCCTTCGGGCCACGGCCACGCCTATCTGGATGTAACGGGAACAGGCCGGCTTTTCGGGCCTCCGCGGGATACGGCGTGGAAGGCCCAGAAAGAGATCCGCCGGCAGCTTCGTCTCGACGCTTCGCTCGGAGTCGCTTCCAACAAAATGGTCAGCCGGATCGCTTCCGAAGTGATTCAGCCCGACGGACTGCAGGATGTTCCCCACGGGAACGAGCCTTCTTTCCTGTCTCCGCTGCCGGTGCATCTGCTTCCGGGAGTCGGGCCCAGGACCCGGGAACTGCTCGCGGATCTGAATCTCCGCATCATTCGCGACGTTGCGGCGATGAAAATGGAACATCTGGCGCTGGCGTTCGGACGCGTCGGATTTACGCTCTACCAGCACGCGCGGGGAATCGACCGGACGCCGGTGTATCCGATGCAGGCGGTTCCCGCTGTTGAAGAAGCGGAGGCGCTGCCGGAAGACAGCAATGACTTCGGTCTGCTGCAGCGTGTGCTGCGCGGAATCTGCGAACGCGCCGCCCGGAGGCTGCGCGAAAAGAGACAGCGCGCCGGAAGCATAGAGTTGCACGTGCGGTATGCGGATCACCGGGAGGGAGTCCGGAAGGTGAAAATTGCGCCGCCACTGCAGTCGTCGGCGATTCTCTATGCGCGCGCACTGACCCTGCTGAGCCTGGTACTGGAACGCCGCACGCGCGTTCGAGGCGTCTATCTGCGGCTGACGGATCTTTCGGCCGGTTCGGCCCAGATGGAGCTGTTCGCCGATCCCGGGACCGAACGCCATGCGAAGCTCGATTTTGCTCTCGATACCCTGCGTCGCCGTTACGGGGATAAGGCAATCGTTAATGTGGCGTAAGGGCGAACACAAGGTTCGCCTGATAAGCAAAGGCGTATTGGATGCCGGGTCATCGATTGGCGATATTGCTGGATTGAGGTAAGGAAGGGCGAACACAAGGTTCGCCTGATAAGCAAAAGCGTATTGGATGCCGGGTCATCGATTGGCGATATTGCTGGATTGAGGCAAGGAAGGGCGAACACAAGGTTCGCCCCTACAAATATGTTTGTGCATCTGAATGTGCATTCCAATTACACTTTCTGTCGGGGCGCCGCTACTGTAGAAAACCTGGTCGACGCGGCCGTGGCCCGCGGCATGCCGGCTATGGCCCAGACCGATATCAACGGCGTTTACGGACTGATCCGGTTTCTCCAGCACGCGCAGGATCGCGGATTGCGGCCGATTGTGGGATCGGAGTTGAAAACGGAAACGGAGCGTGCCGTGCTGCTGGCGCGCAACCGGGAGGGGTATGAAACTCTTTGCCGCATTATTTCCCGCCGCATGTCCGAGGCGGGGTTCTGCCTGAGCGATGCCTTAATGGAGAACCGCGAACACCTGGTTGTAATGAGCGACCGGTTGCCGTTGTTGCGCGCGCTTGGTCGCCGGAACGGGACGTCCCGGATGTATGTCGAGTTGAACGATCCGGAGACGGAGGCTCCGCTGATGGATTTTTCACGCCGCAGCGGGATCCCTCCCGTGGCAACCAACGACGTGTATTTTGTCGATCCTTCCGGTTTTGCGCTGCACCGGCTTCTGCGCGCGATCGATCTGAACACGTCCCTGTCCCGGGTTCCGCCTGAAGAAATGGCGGGCGAGGATCGCTGGTTAAAAACGGAAAGGGAGATGGCGCGCCGTTATCCTCATATCCATAGGGCTTTGGAAAACACGGAGCGCATTGCGGCCGAATGTTCCGGGGACATAAATGTCGGCAGCCTCGTATTTCCTTCCTACGAGCCGCCCGGCGGTGCGGATGCTTTCGAATACCTTAGAGAAGAGTGCTGCCGGGGCGCCGAACGGCGCTACGGAGAGCTTTCGGATTCCGTGCTCAAGCGCCTGAGGCACGAACTCGCCATCATCAAAGACAAGGGATTCGCAACCTATTTCCTGGTCGTGCGGGATATCGTCCGGCAGTCCGACCGCACCTGCGGCCGCGGGTCGGCCGCCGCAAGCCTGGTTGCGTACTGTCTCGGGATCACGCACGTGGAGCCGATTACGCACAACCTTTTCTTCGAACGTTTTCTCAATGAAGGGCGGACCGATCCTCCCGATATCGATGTCGATTTTCCCTGGGACGAACGCGATCGTGTATTCGACTACGTTTTCCGAAAGTACGGTACTTCAAAGGCGGCCATGATCAGCAACCACGTGGGCTTCGGCGCACGGGCCGCCGTGAGGGAAGTGGCGAAGGTGTACGGTCTCCCGGAACACGAGATCAAGGCGGTGACCGGGCGCATGGGATACTTCTGGCGGGTGAGCGAGCTGGAAGATTCCATCAAAAACCATCCGGTGTACAAAGACATGGACCTGAAGCCCCCCTGGCCGGAAATAGTGCGCCTGGCCATGAAACTTGAAGGGTATCCCCGTCATGTGTCCGTGCACTGCGGCGGCATTGTCGTGGTCCCTGATCGCATAGACCGGTACGTCCCGGTGGAGCCGGCTCCCAAAGGGGTTCCGATCGTTCAATGGGAGAAGGACCAGGCGGAGGATGCCGGTTTGATCAAGATCGATCTCCTGGGGAACCGCTCCCTGGCGGTGATCCGGGATGCCCTGGCCGCGATCAGGGAGAATTACGGGCGGGAAATCGACTATGAGCGATGGGACCCTACGGGGGATTCCAAAACCCGGGACTTCATGCGCAGGGGGGACACAATGGGCGTGTTCTACGTGGAGTCCCCCTCGATGCGGCAGCTGCAGAAAAAGTGCGGCGTAGGTGATTTCGACCATCTGGTAATTCACAGCTCGATCATACGGCCCGCAGCCAACAGCTATATCCGCGAATACGTACGCCGTCTCCGGGGCGGGGCATACACCCCGCTGCATCCTATCCTCGATGAGGTATTGCAAGAAACGTACGGCATCATGGTCTACCAGGAGGACGTTTCGAAAATCGCCATGGCCATGGCGGGATTCAGCGCGGCGGATGCCGACCTTCTGCGGAAGATTATCTCGAAAAAGCGTGCGGCCCGGAAACTGGAGGACTATCGCGAGCGGTTCCATGCCGGCGCCGTGGCGCGGGGTGTGTCGCACGCCGTCGCGGAAAAAGTCTGGGATATGATCATGAGTTTTTCGGGATACTCGTTCTGCAAACCGCATTCCGCTTCCTACGCACTGGTTTCCTACAAGTCCTGCTGGCTGCGGGCGCATTACCCGGCAGAATTCATGGCGGCGGTGCTGACCAACCGGGGCGGGTACTATTCGACCTTCGCTTATATTTCCGAAGCGCGCAGGATGGGATTGCGGATATTGATGCCGGATGTGAATACGAGCCGGAGGGAGTACCGGGGCAGGGAGGAAAAGATCCGGGTGGGATTGATGCAGTTGAAAGGCCTGCGGGAAAAGGCGCTGAAGGCGATACTGGAGGAGCGTCAAAACGGGCCGTATGCATCGTTCGAGGATTTTCTGCGTCGCGTGCCGCTCGATCCGGCGGATACAAAGATACTGGTTAAGGCGGGCGCGTGCGATCAAATTTCCGGCGGCGCGACACGGCCTGAAATGATCTGGACGGCTTTGGCCCTGCATGAGAAGCGCGCATCGCGCCATCCGGCGGTCCGCACGCTGTTTCAGGACATGGACCCTGTTTCCCCGCCGCGGGTTCCCCGTTACAGCGTGCGCACGATCCTGGAGCATGAAATCGGGACCCTGGATTTTCTCATCAGCCGGCACCCTTTGTCGTTGTACGCTGCGCAGCTTTCAAAGCTGAGGTACGTAAAGGGGTCGGATCTTCAGGAATATGTCGGACGCCGGGTGACAACCTTGGGCTGGTGGGTGACCGGAAAGGTCGTTACAACCCGGCAGAAGGAACCGATGGAGTTTATCAGCTTCGAGGATACGACCGCGCTGTATGAGACCACCTTCTTTCCCCAGGCATATGCGCGTTTCTGCCACATTATGTGCCGTTCCCGCCCCTACGTGCTTTCCGGCCTGGTGGAGGAGGATTTCGGCGCCGTCAGCCTGACGGTCGATTCCGTCCGTTTTTTATAGATATATTGACACTGTTCATATTTGTACATAGTATAAATCTCGATGCAAGACATAGTGAAAATACTTCGAGATCATGGAGTTTCTCCCACTCCTCAACGGATTGCCGTTGCAAGTTCGGTTCTGTATACAAAAGAGCATCCTTCGGCGGACGATATCTGGGGGACTGTAAAGGAATCCTGGCCTACGCTGTCCCGGACGACCGTATACAACACACTGAATCTTCTTGTTGAGAAAGGGATATTGAAGCCCAAAGTTATCAGGGAAGGAAGAACCGTTTACGATCCCTGCGTTGAAAGGCATCACCATTTTATCGATGAAAAATCGGGTGAAATTTACGATATCCCGTGGGATTCGGTGAAGGTGACGGGGGTGGATACGCTTAAGGATTTCGAAGTATTGGAGTATCATGTGGTCATTCGAGGCCGCAGGAAAAGGTAATAACGATCGGTTTTCGAATAAGTTATTTTCCTGATTCCTATTATTGGCACGCTGCCTTAGAAAGGAGCATTTATGGCGGAAGAAATGGAAGTCGGTTGCGCCCGACCGACAGGAGGACCGGTTGGGGAAGATCCCTCTGAAGAACCGGTTCACGGAACTCAATCTGAAAAGGAGAGCAAGCCCATGATTCAAGTCGGCAAAAAAGCACCGGATTTCGTCGCACCTGCCTATCAAAAAGGCAAATTTATTTCCGTAAAGCTTTCGGAGTATTTGGGGAAATGGGTGCTGTTATGTTTCTACCCGGGTGATTTTACCTTTGTCTGAGCGACTGAAATTTCGGCGGTTGCCGAAAAATATCCCGAATTCCAGAAGCTCGGGGTCGACATTCTCTCCATGAGCATCGACAGCATCTATGTACATAAAATGTGGGACGACAATGAGTTGTCTAAAATGGTCAATGGAGGCGTACCCTTCCCGATGCTGTCCGACGCCGGGGGCAGGGTGGGGAAAGCATTCGGAATTTTCGATGAAGACGCCGGCGTGGAAACCCGCGGACGGTTTATCATAGATCCCGAGGGTGTTGTCCAGGGGTATGAAGTCTTGACACCGCCTGTAGGGCGCAATATCAGCGAGTCTCTGCGCCAGGTGCAGGCTTTCCAGGTGGTGAGAGACACCAAGGGGAAGGAAGCCACGCCCTCGGGTTGGAAGCCGGGCAAATTAACGCTCAAGCCGGGTCCGGACCTGGTGGGCAAAGTCTGGGAAGTCTGGAAAACCAATATGGCGTTTGACTGATGCCATTCCCTGTTTGATCTGATTGCAGGGCGGATCCATGCATTCGCCCTGCAGACGTCCCATACAAGAATTCGCTAAGAAACCTCGTGAGGAATGCGGGCTAGTGCTCCGGCGAGCAGTACTTTAATGCAAAAGGATTCTTACTATGTTTTTTGAACAATTCAAGGTCGAGGGCCTTGGTTGTTATTCGTACCTGATCGGTTGCCCCGGCACCGGTGTGGCATTCGTCGTGGATCCTGAGCGTCATGTCGACCGGTATCTTGAAACGGCCGAACGGGAAGGAATGCAGATTACGCATATCTTTGATACCCACCTGCACGCCGATCATATTTCCGGGGCGGTTGAGCTGGCGGACAAGTCGGGCGCCGATATTTACGTCCACCCGGAAGTGCAGGGCGAATACCCGCACAAGACGATACGCGGCGGCGACCGCTTTTCCTTCGGGGTGGCGAAGGTGGAAATCCTGGAAACGCCGGGCCATACCCCCAACTCGGTTACGCTTGCCGTAGCGGACACTTCCCGTTCTTCCGAAACAATGCTCCTGCTTACCGGGGATCTGCTTTTTGTCGGGGATATCGGCCGGCCCGACCTGGCCGGGGAGGACATGCTCGAACAGCAGGTTCGGAATCTCTATGACAGCCTGTACAAAACGCTTTCCAGGTTTGAGGACTGGGTCGAAGTCTACCCGGCTCATGGAGCGGGATCTCTCTGCGGCAAGGGCATGAGCAGCAAACCGATGAGTACTCTCGGGTTTGAGCGGAAGCACAATCCTCTTTTAAACGGCATGCCGTTTGAGGAATTCCGACGTTTAATGACCGATGGCTTCCAGCTTCGTCCTCCCGGGTTCGTCGAAATCGTGAAGAAGAACCGAATTACGCCGAAGGCTTTGGGCTCCCTGAGGGAGGTCGGCAGGCTTTCGGTTTTTGAAGTTCAGAATCTAAAAGAACGCGGAGCCGGGCTGGTTGATGTACGGCATGCAACGTCCTTCGGGGCTTCCTTCATTCCGGGATCCCTGAATATAGGCTTGATCCCCCAGTCCGCCAACTGGCTCGGGATGGTGACCCATGCGGGAAACGATATTGTCGTCATCAGTGACACAGAGGCGGATGCCCGTACCGCGGTTCATCGGTTCCGGCGCGTAGGGTTCGACAAAATTCTCGGATTTCTCGACGGTGGTGTTTCGAATTGGGCGATGGCCGCGCTACCGCTGGACCATCTGCCGCAGTTGAGCGTACAGAGCCTTAAGCGCGTTATGGAGAAATACCCGGACCACATTGTTCTTGATGTGCGTACCGATGAGGAATGGGATCAGGGGCATATAGAAAATATTCGACACAAACCTGTCGCGGATCTTGTAAGGGAAGGGATCGATATTGAAGACAAGAACAGTCATATAAGCGTTATATGTGAGTCGGGTCATCGGTCCAACATTGCAGGGAGCCTGCTCAAGGCGGCCGGGTACGAACACACCTACAGTGTTATCGGCGGCATGAGTGCATGGCGGCAACTGAATCGGATAAGATAAACACAGCGTATCGTAAGCGTACTGGGAATTTATAAAGGAGGCTAATCATGGCGGCACTGAAACCCGGCGGCACAGCTCCCGCTTTTACACTGATGAACCAGGATGGGAAAAAGGTCCGCCTGGCGGATTTCAAGGGGAAAAAGTTATTGCTCTTTTTCTATCCGAAAGCGAATACGCCCGGCTGCACAAAACAAGCCTGCAGTGTAAGTAATTCCCTGAAGAGTCTTAAAAAACTCGATGTTGAAGCCGTAGGCATCAGTCCGGATCTTCCGGACAAACAGATGAAATTTGACCTGAAACACAAGCTGGGATTTCCGCTTCTTTCGGATCCGGATAACAAAATCGCCAAAGCCTACGGCGCCTGGGGGGAAAAATCGATGTACGGCAAGAAATTTGAGGGGATAATCCGGTCCTCTTTTCTGATTGACGAGAAAGCCAAAGTCATTCATGCCTGGTATAAAGTGAAGCCGGACGATACCATTCCCCTGGCCATGGCATCCTTGAGTTAATACGGCCCGCATTGCATAACTTTCAGGAAATGAAGGTTGGGAACAATCGATATGTCGATTGAGTTGGTGCGATCCCGGTTTGTGTGTTAATACAGTGGCAAAAGGGGGAGAAATGAACGACGTTAAAATTCTCAGGTGTTTTCTCACTATTATGCTGGGGGCAATTATGACTGTTTCAGTCGTTTATGGTCAGAAGGAATTCCAGGAAGATGTCATTCAAACTTCGGGCGGGGATTTGAAGATCACCTTCATCGGCCACGGATCGCTTATGTTCACTTTCGCAGGGAAGGTTATCCACATCGATCCCACAACGATGATATATCCGGATTACGGCTTACTGCCTAAAGCGGACCTGATTCTGGTTACTCACGAACATGGCGACCATCTCGATGCGAAAGCCATCGATGCCATCCGGACCGCCGATACCAGAATTGTCGGCAACGCCGCATCGGCTAAAACGGTTTCCGATGCCATCATTATGAAAAACGGCGATATTCAGACCGTCGCGGGAATATCCATCGAAGCGGTCCCGGCCTATAACCTGGAAAAGCCTTTCCATCCCAAAGGCAACGGTAATGGATACGTCCTGACCTTTGGAGATAAGCGGATCTATGTCGCCGGGGATACGGAAAACGTTCCTGAAATTAAGGCGCTGAAAGGGATCGATGTGGCCTTTCTGCCGATGAACCAGCCTTACACTATGACGCCTGAACAGGTTGCCGACGTCGCGAAGGCAATACGGCCCAAGGTGCTCTATCCCTACCATTTCGGCAATACGGATACCGGCGCTCTTGTCGAGCTGCTGAAGGATGAACCGGAAATCGAAGTGCGGATCCGCGACATGCAGTAATGAAAAGCGCCATCTCAATGTATTGCTGTGAGTGTACCCATGCCGGGAGTTCCGGACCGGGATACAGTAAGGACAGGTATGCGGTTTCTATCCAAACTATTGCTCACGGGTGAGACATTATGAAATATCCTTGGTTTCTTTTTCTCAGCTTGGGACTTATCCTGACATTATCCTGTTCACGGGAGTCACGCATGGGGAATTTGCAGAAAAACGCTTCGAGTATTGCCGCAACCCCACCCGGCTGGATGGATTCGGCTGTCGGGAAACTCGAGGAGGATCTGACGGAGATGTGCGGAGAATCCCAGCGTTCTCGCGCGCGTCGAGGATTAAACCAGGTGGCCCGGTTCTGGCGCGATTCCGACGGCGGTCAGGCCGAATTTGAACAGTTCGTTTCCGCAAATTTCGCCCGGGATCAGGCTGCACTGGATACGATGTTTTCCCGTTTCGAACGGCTGCTCGAGCAGGCGCTCGGGCATTTGACCGAAATCAACCGCGAATTCCGCCAGCACATGGATCTCGATGAAGGCCCGATCGCGCCCTACGATGAGGTCTTTGCGGGCTATGATCCGTCCGCGCACCTGAATGACGATTTCTTCAATAATAAGCTGGCTTTCGTCGTGCTTCTGAATTTTCCCCTGACTACGCTGGAGGAACGATTGGCGGAAGGAGAGAGCTGGACCCGGCGCCAGTGGGCCGAAACCCGGCTTGCGGAGTTTTTTTCCAAGCGCATTCCCGCCGAAGTCAACCAGGCGATATCGGAGGCTGAGGCGGCATCGGAGCGCTACATCTCGGAATACAACATCTGGATGCATCACCTGATGGACGAGGACGGGCAGCGTCTCTTTCCTCCCGAACTGCGGCTTTTGTCCCATTGGAACCTCCGCGACGAGATTAAGGCGGATTATAACGATGCCGAAAACGGGCTTGCCAAACAGCGCATGATTCAAAAAGTCATGGAACGGATTGTTGATCAGACCATTCCCGCATCGGTCATTAATAATCCGCAACTGGACTGGAATCCCTATACCAACGAAGTGAAACCTGCCGCGGAAAAAGATTCGGATTTTTCACCGGGCAACCGGGATGCGGTCGATACGCCCGAGCCGAACACCCGTTATCGAATGCTGATCGCAGACTTTCAGGCTGAAAAACTTGCCGATCCTTATAATCCCGACGATCCCACGCTGATGGACCGGCGTTTCAATGAAGACCGGCAGATCCCGGAAGAGCGTGTGCGGAAAATGTTCGAACAGGTGCTTTCCTCTCCCATCCTGCCGCGTATTGCAGCCCTGATCGAGAAGAGGCTGGGCCGTCCGCTGGAGCCTTTCGACATCTGGTACAACGGTTTCCGCCCCAGGACTTCGTATACCCAGGATGAACTCGATGCCATGGTCTCGGGCAGGTATCCCGATGCGGAATCGTTCGGCAGAGACATTCCCGCGCTGTTGAAAAAGCTCGACTTCCCCCCTGAGAGTGCGGAGTTCATTGCCGGTCAGATAGTGGTCGACCCGGCGCGCGGTTCCGGCCATGCCATGGGCGCCGCAATGCGCCAGGGCAAGGCGCATCTCCGGACCCGTATCGGGGCATCCGGCATGAACTACAAAGGTTTCAATATTGCCGTACACGAACTCGGGCACAATGTTGAGCAGACCATTTCGCTGCATCGCATGGATTACTATTCCCTGAGTGGAGTGCCGAATACGGCGTTCACCGAAGCGCTGGCGTTTGTATTCCAGGGGCGGGATCTGGAACTGCTTGGGTTGAAGGGGCCCGACCGGCAGGCGGAAGCGCTCTCTGCGCTTGACAATTTCTGGGCGACTTATGAAATCTGCGGCGTGAGCATGGTAGACATGGACGTGTGGCGCTGGATGTATGCGCATCCCGATGCCACACCGGAACAATTGCGCAATGCCGTCCTGGATATTTCGAAGGACACATGGAATCGCTACTTTGCACCGGTTTTCGGTATAAAAGACATTTCACTGCTTGGCATCTATTCCCATATGATCAATAGTTTTCTCTATCTTCCGGATTATCCTCTGGGCCATATGATTGCGTTTCAGCTGGAGGAGCATATGAAGAAAACGGGCAGAGTAGGGCCGGAATTCGAAAGGGTAGCGCGGTTAGGCCGGATTGCGCCCGATCTCTGGATGAAACAGGCGACAGGCTCCCCGGTCGGACCGGAAGCCTTGATTTCCGCAGCCGAGCAGGCATTGAACGAAATTAAAGACTAGCCCGCATCTCCGGATGGGTGCCTGTTCATGAATCGGTGTCAGGGCGTGCGGCTGTAATAGGAGATCTTTGGGGATTATTCTCCGACGAACTGGAAAATTATTTCCCGGGTCCGGGGTTTGTTGTCGAAATCGATCAGGATTAACTGCTGCCATGTCCCGAGCAGAAAACGCCCGTTTTGAAAAGGAACGGATAGCCCCGGTTTCATCAGAGCAGCGCGCACATGGCTGAATCCGTTTCCATCCCTCCAGCGCTTGTCATGTTCATAAGGCATGTCTTCCGGCACCAACCGCTGGATGGCTTCCTTAAGGTCCCCTATCGCGCCCGATTCATATTCGATGGTGGTGATCGAGGCGGTCGACCCGGGAACGAAGAGGCATGCGGTGCCGTCCGCGAATCCGCTTTTAAGCAAAATCGCCTCGGCGAGCGGCGTAATGTCCTGTACGTCGCAGTATCCGCGGGTTTTCACATTTTCGTGTTGTGTGAAGACAGGCATGGTCACGCTATTTCCCGACCGTTGTTTTTACACGCGAAACGAGAATAAGATTTGCTCCACCCGGCTTTATTGCCGGGTGGGAGTGCTGTGTCAGGTTTAACCCGCCGGCGCTCTATTTCATATCCTGCTGGGCTCTCTGGATGACGCGGTCCATGCCCGCGAGAGATCCGCGGTGACTGGTGGACCAGAGCTGCTCCAGGTACTTCTTCGCGTTCGATGAAGTCGATCCTTTAAGCAGGTAGGCTTTCGCGAAGTTCAGCATGGCGGAATCCAGTTTGTTTGTGCGCCAGTAGGACATGCCCAGGAAATAGTATGCACTCTCGTTCCTGTTGTTGTATTTGAGCGCGTTTTCCAGGTGCTTTATAGCGGTGCCGTAGCTTCCGTTCTGGTAGGATGTCGCTCCCAGTACGCCGTAGGCAACGGCATAAGAGTTATTTACCATATCGTCCCACGCTTTGTCCTCCATCCCTTCCGGCTTCTTGGCCGTCGGGAGAATTTTGAGGCATTCCCTGGCATATTTATCCTGCGCGCTGCCAGTGGTTCGCCGCATCATCTGGGCCAGAACCACAACATAGTTGGGAGACGAAGACGGCACTTTGGCGCCCCATTGAAGAAACTTGGCGTTGTTTTCCAGCCGGAGATAGGCAATCGCGAGGGAGTAGGCCAGCTCTTCGCTGGGATTCGATGCATAGGTTTTTTCACCGAATGTGGTGAATCCTTTGAGATTGTTCGTAGACGAATACGCATAGGTCAGGGCATCGATCGTGGTCTTGTCGTTGGGAGAAACAGTCAGAAATTTTTCTCCGAGAGATATTACCTGGGACCACTTCTGCTGCTGGCTTAGTTCGGCGATAAGCCTCTGAAATGATGCTTCAAGATAGGATCGAAGCGAGGATTTGGGCTTTTCCTTGATGAATGCGACGATCATGTCCGTCTTTTTAACGGGATCCGCTTCGGCATCAATTGTCTGGTACTGTTTGTATTCCTCTTCCGTATAGTCCTGGGCCAGGGCTTTTGGGGACATAAGCGCCGGACCGGCAATTAACGACAGGCTTAGGAGCAGGGTGAAAAAAATGGAAACCGAGCGAGAAGTCATAATCAGACCTCCTTAGTTTTTAGAGGGGCACTTCTCGGCAGGCCCCTCCGATATCTGATGTTTGGCGTTTTATATCAAAAGCACCCGGCAAAGACAACAAATGAAAATGCATATGGATGTTGTAGATCCCAACCCTCTTTCGCTATGCTTTCTGCCATGATCTGCCAAGAGATATCGATTGAGAAAATAGACTGCGCAAACGAGACGTTCAGGATCAGCGAAGAGATTGTTTCCGCTCCGCTTCAAATGTCCATGCGCGCAATCGGGCAGTTGAATCCCGTGCTGCTGTTGGGAGGTAACCGCCCCTATACGGTAGTGTGCGGCTTCCGTCGATTAAACGCCCTGCGGCATTTGGGCCGATCCCATGCGCTCGCACGGGTTATGGAAGGGAAAGACAGGGATTTGCCGGGCGTTTTCAACATGGCTGTCTGGGATAATCTTTCTCACAGGAATTTCGATCCTCTGGAAAAGGCCAGGGTGCTTTACAAGCTCAGGGATGATTTCAGCGTCCCGGATGAGGTGATAATAAAAGAGTATCTGCCCAAGATGGATCTGGCGCCCCACGAGCAGGTCCTGCGCACCTATGTCATGCTGCATGGGACGCATCAGGGACCGAGGAATCATTTCAGGACGGGACGTTTGACGCTGTCCAGCATGGAACGCCTCGCGGCAATGCCGGTTTCATCTCAAGAGTTCCTGGCATCGATTTTTGAAAAAATTCATTTGAGCGCGAGCCTGCAAAAAAAATTTTTCGCTTTGCTCGAAGATCTGGCCGCCAAGAATGAAACCGGGCCTGACGTTCTTCTCAAAGATTCTGAAGCACTGTCGATTTTGAACGATGCGGGCCTGTCCCCTTTTCAACGTGGAGAGGAGATTTTTGCCCTTCTCTACCGCCGGCGATATCCGCGAGTAGTCCAGGCCGAGGAACGCTTCTTTGAACGAAGAAAGGCCTTGGGGTTGCCGGGCTCGATCCGGATCACCCCGGCGCCGTATTTCGAAATACCCGACCTGCGTGCAGAGTTCAGGGCTCCCGATGCCGAGCGGTTTCGGGAAATGGCTTCTGAACTCTTCGAAGCGTCCCGGACGCCTGAATTCGACAGCCTGTTTAAGGTCTTTTAGAAACCATGATCCCATACATACCCGAGCGAATACTGGTCCAGGAGGAGTCCTGGCAGGATGACGTCACTTCTGAAATCCTTGGACGGTTGCCGGACGTTGAAGTCCGGACGGTCAAGGCTTCTGAAATCCGCCATACGGAACCGACGGTTGCATCCGCCGTTCAGACCGAAGACAGGAACACCCTGGTTCTTATGCGCTATCCGGGCAGCTTCCTGAAGCGCTGCCAGGGATCGGGATCGGACACATGCTGCAATTATTATGTTGTCAGTTGTGTCTGGAATTGCCACCTGGATTGCACCTACTGTGTTCTGCAGTCCTACCTCGGCAGCGGGGCGCTGATAGTGTGTACAAATTTTGAGGATTTAACAAATGAGGTAAGGGGAACGCTTGCAAATTTTCCGCAAAGAATATTCCGGATAGGAACCGGTGAACTGGCGGATTCACTCGCTCTGGATCCTGTAACCGGTTTTTCACGTCGACTGGTCCCTTTTTTTGCAAGGCTTGAAAACGGTTTCCTTGAGCTCAAAACAAAATCCGACTGCATTGCCAATCTGGAAGGCCTGGATCATGGAGGCCACACCGTTGTTTCCTGGTCCGTAAATTCGAAACGCATGTGCAAAACCGAGGAAGGAAAAGCCCCGGATCTGGGAAAGCGGCTGGCGGCGGCGCTTCAATGCCAGAAGTGGGGATACAAACTGGGATTTCACTTCGATCCGCTCATTTATTACGACGGCTGGGAAAACGATTACAGGGAAGCGGTGAATGAAATCTTCCGTAACATCGATCCTGACGGTGTGGTCTGGATAAGTCTCGGGGCTCTTCGCTTCCCGCCTCATTTAATTGATCATGTAAAAAAACGGTTTCCTGAATCTAAGATTCCCTATGGGGAGTTTGTGCCGGGACATCACGGGAAAATTCGATATTTCCGGCCTATCCGCGAAACGATGTATAGAAACATGATTTCCTGGATTCTGACAGCGGCTCCCCGGGTGACGGTATATCTGTGTATGGAAAGTTTCACGGTCTGGGAAAACAGCTTCGGCAGGAAATCCTGCAGCGCCTCCTTTCTCCGGGATCAATTGGATAAGGCGGTCTGCGGCCGGTAGGCGGCGGACCAGCCTGAAAAGAATTTCTCAACTACAATTGTGGAAAACACGCACCCCCCGTGAAAATACGGGCTAAGTCTTTGGCTTTTAATTATTTATTGTATGAATTGCGGTGAAATTCCGGGAATGAATTTCACAATCCAGTCGATAAGTAATGTTGAGCCTCAACACGCTCGCATCCACAACAGGAAGGAGAGATTTTACGGCGGTTTCCTGCCCTTTAAGTATATGTCTACGGCAAGTGAAGCATATAGACCATTAACGCACACTCCTTTCGGTTCGATATTTCGTCCGGCTCGAATTCTTGTAGTTGACAGCGAAGTTCTCAACAGGGAGGTTGTGCGACGCAAGCTTATGAGCCTCGGCTATGACTGTGAGTGCTGTGAAGACACCAGGGCTGCGCTTGATATGCTGCCCGGCAGGACTTATGACCTTATTCTGACCGATGTCATGATACCTGAAAGGGATGGTGAGGATTTTCTTCAGGAAGTCTTGAAAATCCGGCCGGATATTGCCGTAATCCTGGTTGCGTCAGTCGTCAATATTGAAGTCGCCGTGGAGGCCCTGAAGCACGGTGCATACGATTACATCACCAGGCCATTCAGTATGGAGGAAATATCCATCAGCATATCCCGTGCACTGGAGAAGCGCCGGCTGATTATGGAGAATCAGAGTTATCAGCGTACCCTGGAGGAACAGGTCGCCAGCCGGACCGATCAGTTAAGGGAGACCCTTGGAGTTCTGGAACAAACGTACCACTCAACGCTTGTCGCTCTCAGCAAGGCATTGGACAGCCGCCATGCCGATTCGAACGGCCATACGTTGCGCATCACGGCCTACGCCGCGAGGTTAGCGCAGGAATTGGGTATGAGCGAATCAGAAACCCGGGTGATGGAACAGGGTGTTCTGCTGCATGATGTCGGAAACATCGGCATACCCGATACACTCCTGGAAAAGAAAGACGCCCTGGATGAAAATGAGCGTCTTCTGATGCAGAAACACCCCGAAATCGGCTACAGTATTCTTTCACGCATCAAGTTTCTTAAAGAGCCGGCGCAGGTGGTGCTGCAGCATCATGAGAGATATGACGGGCAGGGATATCCGCAGGGCCTGAAAGGAGAAGACATTCACATCGGAGCCCGGATATTCGCCGTAGCCGATATGTTCGAGACTCTGACCTATTCCCGTTCTTCCCGTAGGGCGGAAAACATCGAAAGCGCCCGTATGGAAATACAAATGATGTCGGGAACCCTGCTGGATCCCGGGATCGTCGATCAGTTTCTGAAGATACCAATCCGGGAGTGGGAAGAGATCAGCAGCAATATTACAAAGAACGCCGGATCTTCTAAAGTGCGGCGCGCAATGCCGAAGACGAACGGCAATTAGTCAAGTTCCCCCAAATTACGTTGCGTCCATCAAGGGCGTGAAAAAGCAGCAGGCATGCACGGATACAGTCGCTTCGCTCAACAGGTCGCCGCAGTATGAAGCTGACCGGGATATTCACCAAAATTGCTGGTGAATATCTCGGCTGTGAGAAATGCGGATTAAGCACTTTTTCTCCTTTCCGGCCTTGGGATTATCATGAATGTTGATACAATAATCAGAAGTCCTATGGATAAAGAAAGAGACCAATCCCGGATCCTGCCTGCATCGAATGTCAAGGATCCCGTCTGCGGCATGACGTTTAACCCCTCCCGGGCTGTCGCGAAAATGGACTATAAGGGGCAGACCTATTATTTCTGCAGCTCCGGATGTCTGGCTGAGTTCCGGCGGAACCTCCTGAGGGATCTGACGGCAGATGCGCCGTCTCCTGCGGTAGAGGGGGGAGAAGCAAAACTCTACACATGTCCGATGGATCCTGAGGTTATTCGGGAAACCCCCGGTCATTGCCCCGTCTGCGGTATGGCGCTGGAGCTCAGGGCGGCATCCCTTCAGGATGAAGACAATATCGAGCTTGACTCAATGAGTCGAAGGTTGCGGATCGGCTTGTTTTTGACCCTGCCGACTCTCCTGATAGCGATGGGGACGGTGGTGCCCGCGATGCGCTTCAAGGGGAGCGTCTGGATCCAGCTTGTCCTGGCTACTCCGGTTGTTTTGTGGGCCGGCCGTCCGTTTTTTCAAAGGGCCTGGGCGTCTGTCGCGAATCGCAGTTTGAATATGTACACATTGATAGCTGTCGGAACCGGGACCTTATATATCTACAGCGTCATCGCTTTTCTGTTTCCCGGTTTATTGCCGGATTCTTTCCTGGGACCGCACGGATCTCCTGAAGTGTATTTTGAGGCATCGGCCGTGATTATTACCCTGGTGCTGCTGGGGAGGGTGATTGAAATCCGTGCACGCAGGAAGACAGGCAGCGCGATACGCGCACTGCTCGGACTTACTCCGCCGAAGGCCGGCATTATCAATGACAGAGGCATGGAGGAAGATATACCGCTCGATCAGGTGAAGCCCGGAGATAAGTTGCGCGTTCGCCCGGGAGAGAGGGTGCCTGTGGATGGGGCGGTGCTTGAGGGACACAGCTCGGTTGACGAATCCATGCTGACCGGGGAGCCGATACCGGTTGAAAAATCCGGGAAAAGCAGAGTAACGGCAGGCACGGTGAACGGAAACGGGACGTTTATCATGCAGGCCGAAAAAGTGGGCCACAACACCCTCCTGGCTCGTATAGTTCGAATAGTGAGTGAGGCGCAGCGAAGCCATGCGCCTATTCAACGCGCAGCGGACCGGGCGTCTTCCTATTTTGTCCCTGCCGTCGTACTGGCGTCCCTCGTTACATTCGGGGTGTGGGCCTGTTTTGGTCCGGAGCCGAGTATGGCTTACGCGCTTGTCAATGCCGTAGCAGTTCTTATCGTTGCATGTCCCTGTGCGCTGGGACCGGCTGCGCCGATGTCGGTCATGGCGGGAACCGGAAGAGCCGCCCGGGCTGGAGTGCTGTTTAAAAATGCGGAAGCTCTGGAGTTGCTGGGTAAAGCCGATACTCTCGTCGTAGACAAGACAGGAACTCTCACCGAAGGAAAGCCCTGCCTGACTTCGGTGATTACGACGGGAATATGGACGGAGACGGAACTGCTCGGTCTGGCTGCCAGCCTGGAAAAGGGAAGCGGGCATCCACTTGCGGCCGCTATCGTTTCCGCCGCCGAATTGCGCGGGTTGCCTTTGCATAAAGCAACCGAATTTTCCTCCATTACCGGCAGGGGAGTTCGGGGAATTGTGGACGGAAACAATGTGGTTATAGGCAATCGTGCCATGATCGATCAACTGGATGTGGATGCAGGATCTTTTACCATGGCAGCGGAGAATATGCGCCAGAAAGGACACACTGTTGTGTTCGTCCTTATCGATGGCATTCTTGCAGGCTTGTTGGGTGTCTCGGATCCGATCAAAAGATCCTCCGAAGAAGCGATCCGGGTCCTGCACAAAGAAGGGATCCGCCTGGTAATGCTTACCGGAGACAGCAGGACAACCGCGGCTATTGTTGCACGAAACCTCGACATAGACCGGGTAGAGGCGGAAGTCACTCCGGACCGGAAAGGAGAGGTTATAAAGAAACTGCAGGCTGGAGGCCGGGTTGTCGCCATGGCAGGAGACGGCATAAACGACGCGCCGGCTCTCGCCCTGGCTCATGTGGGGATCGCCATGGGTACGGGAACCGACCTGGACATCCCGAGTTCTGGTATTGCCCTGGTAAAAGGGGACCTGCGCGGAGTCGTACGGGCCAGAAAACTCAGCAAGGGGACAATGCGGAACATCCGCCAGAATCTTTTATTCGCGTTTATCTATAATATCCTGGGAGTGCCGATTGCGGGAGGCGCTCTTTACCCGGTTTTCGGATTGCTGCTCAATCCCATGATCGCCGGCGCCGCCATGACCTTCAGCTCCATCTTGGTTGTCGGCAATGCGCTCCGTTTACGAAAGATGGAACTGTAAAAACGATTGAAGATTACAGATTGAAGATTGAAAATTGTATAATGAGAGCTGCCGCTCCTTGAATTTCCCGGTGCGTAAAACGTTCAACGATCTTTTGCTTTTAACATGTAACGTGCAACGTTCAACCTGCAACGATTTTTTTGTTTTTAACCTGCAACGGCTTTTTATTCCTTCGCCGTCTGCCACACAAAGATATTCCGTGCCACATCCGGTTCAATAGCGATTTCCGTTTCTTCGCACTGGACAACGCAGGCCGGCCATTTCTGAATAAGCTTCAGTGTGACTCCCGGAGTTATTCCAAGCGCCGACAATTTAAGGAGCCGGGAATGTTCCTTGGTGGAAAAATAGGCGATTCGGGCGGATTCCCCGACCTGGAGCTGGTCGCAGGAAACGGCGATCGGCGACAATGCCCTGCTGGCCTGGCGGCAGCATTCTCCTTCCGGTATGGGTTTGTTGTGGGGACAATAGCGCGGATGGCCTAAAAGAGTGCAGATGGAATTCGTGATGCCTTCGGCAAGCACGTGCTCGTACTCGCAGGCGGCGTCTTCGCTGTCTTCCACGTGGTAGCCGAGAACGTCGCATAGAAGCCTTTCAGCCAGGCGGTGCCGGCGAATGATCTTTTCCGCGGTCTGGCGTCCTTCGGGAAGGAGCTTGATCCTGCCGGAATCGTTCAGCGAAATGAATCCTTCGCTTTGCAGATTCTCCAGGAGTTTGTTGGAAACCGTTGTTTTGGCGCTGTGAATGACTTTGTCCAGGGTCGCGGACCCCTGCTCCTCGAGCATCCATACCGCTTCCAGCACTTCCCCGATTTCCTCTGTCGTCTTTTTTTCCATGATGCACTCCGATTGTATGAAGGGTGCCTTTAATTAAATTGAATGTTGAATGTACGCAGGATCCAGTCAACAACAGCGCCGACGGACAATGCGAACGGAATTATAAATCCGGTAATAGCAAACGCCCGTTTCCAGCCCTGCTCCTTGATGATCATCAGGAATGTCGCAAGGCAGGGGACGAAAAGGGTAATGACGATCAGGCTGACCACAACCTGCTGCCCGGTGAGCATCCCGCTCCTTGCAAGGTCGTATAAACCGGCCGCTCCGTAATCCCTGCGCAGGAAACCCAGCAGGAAAATTCCGGCGGCTTCGCTTGGGAGATGCAGCAGGCCGGAGAGGACCGGCTCCAAGCCCTTCTGAAACCAGCCGAGGAGGCTTTGCCCGTGGATCCGGATCTTGTCCATGAAGAACAGGATGAGCGTGCCGGCCAAAAACAGCGGAACCGCCTCCTTCAAATACCAGCGGACGCGGTATACGGTTTTAAGAAAGACGTTTTTCATCTGCGGTATGCGGATCGGGGGAATCTCGAAGATGAATTCGCTCGGCCGGCCGCCAATGAGTCGGGATGAGAGATACCCGACCAGAATCAGCTGGGATGCCACAACCCCGATGATTACCAGCGTCGCTTTAACGGTGAATCCCGCCGCGATTCCCAGTATGACTCCAAGCTGAGCGGAGCATGGAATTCCCAGGGAGAGTAATATGATTGCAATAAGGCGCTCTCTTCTTGAACTCAATATGCGGGTAGACATGGTTGCCATCGTTACGCAGCCGAATCCAAGAACCATCGGTAGAATCGCCTTTCCATTCAGTCCCATGATGCGCATCAGGCGGTCCGAGAGAATGGCGAGTCTCGGCAGGTAGCCGCTGTCCTCAAGCAGTCCGAAGGCAATAAAAAAGGTGCTGACTACCGGCAGCACGATACCTAAGGCATAGGCGATACCCATTGAAATGAGGCCGTATTGTCCCACCAGGAGATCCCCCAGGAATCCCTGGGGAATTAAAGCCTGCAGCCATGGGATGAAATGCTGTTCGAAAAAGACATTTTCCAGCAGCCCTACCAGGGTTTGCGCCCCTGTAAATCCCACAAATTCGTACAGAAGCAGCAAAACTAGCAGAAGTATGGGGAGACCCGTGGTCGGGCGGCGCGACAGTTCCCCAATTTCCCGCGCAAAACTGCGGCTGATAGTAAGCAGTACCGCCAGCGGAACGATAACCGGTATGATAAAGAACAGAAAATGAATCGCTTCGGGAAGAAGTCCGAATTCAAAGCTGCCGTTCTCGTTGAGGCCGAGCACGATACTTCGAAAAATATTCCCCCCGTAATTTTCTTGGCCGGCAAATGAATCCAGTATTTCTTCCGCCTGTCGCGTTGCGAAACTGAAAGGAGTCGGCAGGTGCAGCAGTCCTCCGAATTCATTCCAGGCGAAAAAAAGCACGCCTGCCAGCAGGAGTCCAAGCCAGATCTTCCGAACATTGCCTTCTTCTTTTATAAACCGTTCCTTTCTTTTCTTTTTGTACAGGGCTACGGATCGGTCTAGAAATCTGTTTCGAAGTCCTGAAACCTCTTTAGCGGGATGCGTGTGCTTCGCGGACCGGTAATTTTCCACCCACTCTTTCAGCCGGTCGAAGTTTGCCGCACCCAGACACCCCTCGACTGTGTGGAGGAGGTCGTAGTTATGTTCCGCAAGCCATTCAATGCTGAGCAACTCCGGAGGAGAAGAATTATCGAGCGCCTGTATTACGCCTTCATGAGGATAGTTTTTTATGATCGGATTTTGGGGGGGGACGGTGTTCTGAATGGCATCATGAATGGCGCTCTGAAGTTTTCTTCTTCCCTTGGAATAGATGGCGATGGTTTTAACGGTGGGAATGGAAAAAAGTTCAGACAGCCCCTGAGAATCTATCTCGATGCCCCGGTCTTCGGCCTCGTCGATCATGTTCAATGCGAGGACCATGGGGGTGCCGAATTCGACGAGTTGGGACGTTATCAGCAGAGTGCGTCGCAGGTTTTTCGCGTCCGCGACCTGGACAATGACGTCCGGCTTTTCCCGGAGAAGAATCTCGCAGGTAACCCGCTCGTCTTCGGATTGGGGAACCAGGCTGTTTATTCCGGGAGTATCCACGACCTCGTATGTGGTCCCTCCCAACTGCATTCTTCCCCGCGATACCTCGACTGTCGTTCCAGGAAAGTTGGAAACCATGACGTAGCTGCCTGTTAAAATTCTGAAGATAATGGATTTTCCGACGTTGGGATTTCCCACCAGGACTACTTTCTTGGAAGAACTCAGGGAAGAGTTAATTGTCATGATTATTATCTGTTCCGCCTTTTCTGAAAACTGATTTCAATCTAAACCGTCGATGATACCAGAATTCAAGATAATACCAAAAACAGAGTTTGTTTGCGGGCCGCAAATTATTGAAAAACCTGAAGGTCATTATTGGAACTGATGTAGAATTGGGGCTTTTAATAAAGCGTTATCCGAAGTATCGATCGTTGCCGGTAAGGATGTTTTATCATAACGGCATGAAACGTTTCCGATATTTCCGCGACGCTGCACTGAAGGAGTTTTCCGATGCCGGCGGACAGGGACAATGAAATGCTCGATCTGGTAGACGATAGAAATCGGATCGTCGGTCGGGTTTCCCGCGGAATCGTCCACGGCAATCCTTCCCTTCAGCACCGGGCAGTGCATGTATTTGTGAGAAACTCGGACGGTGATCTGTTTCTGCAAAAACGTTCCGGGAACAAACGCATTCAGCCGGGAAAGTGGGACACGTCGGTAGGCGGTCACGTGCAGGCAGGTGAATCCTATGAAGAAGCCGCCAGGCAAGAGGCAGCCGAAGAACTGGGCATTGCGCCGAAAGACTCCTTCCCCCTGCAGTTCAGCCACGAATATGTCTGGAAATCCGACGTGGAAACAGAACACGTGCGCACCTATCTTCTTGATTACGAAGGCCCTTTTAAACTGCAGGCGGAAGAAGTAGAGGAAGGTCGTTTCTGGTCTGTCGGGGAACTGAGAGCCGCGGTCGGGACAGGTTTACTGACTCCCAACCTTGAAGAAGAACTGCGCCTGCTCAATATTCTTTAAGCTATATTTCCGTGGACAGGGAGCTTTCTTTTGATAAAAGGTTCTTTGAAATGGCCGGCCCCGGCCTGACCGTTGCGGCCGTCGGTTCCGGCATCGGTTTTCCGGTTAAAAAATTCTTCAATCCGAACGTCTGACGCAAATCATTCCACAAACTGCCGGGCATAATACTTCGGAGTCAACCGTTCACCGGTGGCTTTTTCAATCATCTCATTCCATTGCATGGTATCGCCGGGTTTGAAGACTTTCCGGGTCAGGTAATCGCCAACTTCCTTATGACCTATGAAGGTTACTTTCCTGTAATCTTCCGTCTTCAGGATGTTATCGCTTATGTAATACAGGAGTTGGGAGGCGAGCAATTCGCCCATCATGTAATTGTGGTAGTAAACCGGATAGAGCGCCAAATGGATTTTGGCGGCCCAATCGGGTTCATTGCGGTCCTTTGGGCGTTTCAGCATCTGGTACTTTTCGACCAGATCCCACCACAGGGTGTTCAGGTCCTGATCCGGATTTTCGTACAAACTTTTTTCGAAACGGTACATAACCTGCACCCAACGGCTGAAAACCAGCTGTTCAAGACGGAGCATCTTAAAAGAGGCCTGGGAGATTTTTGCCGCTTCCGTATCCGATATTCCGGTCATCTGTTCAATCCAGGCGGCATTCGAGGCGAAGCGGCCGAAGAGCATGGCGATGGCTTCTGTCGTGAAAGGGTGGGCAGGTTCCCGCAGAATCCACGGGACTTCCCTATCGTTGTATTTATCGTAAACCGCATGGCCGAACTCGTGCAGGCTCGTGTTCATCCAGTAGTAGTCCGGCCTTATGTTGCATATCACCCGAACGTCCCCTTCACGATCCACATCCATGCAGTACGCGTGTTGATATTTCCCTTTCTTCTCGAAGAGATCGCTGCGGGCCACTATGTCGTCGATCGGAAGCCCGATGCCGGCATAGTACTCTTCTGTGAGTTTTTCGATATCCCGATCCCTGTAGTACTTGTCTAAATCGACTTCATAGACGCGGGGCGCTTCCTGGAAAAAGGGATTCTGGTAATGCCACGGCATCAGTTCGCTTTCGCTGACGCCGTACCGTTTTGCCAGCACGCTATCCGCTTCCTTTTTCGCCTCCGCAAATACATCGCGGGTGAGAGTATCCAGATCGTCGAATAATTTTTCGATGATTTCCGGATCCTGCTCGCCCAGGGACAATTGCATTTGCTGGTAGTTTTTAAAGCCGAGATCCCGGGCCGCGGCATTGCGCATCTTCACCAGCTTTACAATGTCCCCGGCGACCATGGCTCCAATCTGCTTACTTGCCTTCCACGCCAGCTCCAGCTCTTTTGAATCCGTGGATTTCTGGAGCACCTCCCTCAGTTCGTTGTCTGTCTTTTCCTCACCGTCCAGCTTCGCCCGGAAGGTCGAAAACTCCTGTTCGATCTTCTTCTGCAGTTCGATGATGGCCTCCAGCTGTTTTTCGTCCATCTGCTTTGCCAGGAAGGCGTTGTAGATCACGTCCAGCTGCCGTGCCTGGAGCGGCTCCGTTACGGCGCCCGAATCTTTGATTTGTTTGAGCTTTTCGAAACTTTCGGCGTTCGCGTGTATTTTGTCGAGTTCGAGCTCGAGGGCGGCGGCAGCCTCGTAGTCTTCGGGCTTCCCGGATACAGTCGCGGCAAAGTACGCCTTACTCTGACGGGTGCTTAGATCCTTTACTTTCGCCTGGTAATCGGCCAAAAAAGTCTTGAATTCACCGGCCATATCCGTCTTCTCCTGATTCGTACAACCCAGAAAAAAAGCCAAAAATAGAAAGATTGTAGCCCTGATTGCCATTGTGTGTCCTCCAGTTCCTGCAACAGTATACCCGCTGATGCCCGGGCGTTAGGCGAATTAAAACAACTTTTTCGGCCGGCCCATAGTAAAATTGCAGCCGGTAATTCTGAATTGTATGCATAATGCATTGCTTTGAGCCCTGGACGAAAGGATTCCTTACGGCTCCCCAGTGGCTGGAACTTGTATACCAAAGCCTGGAAAAAAGATAATATCCCGGACGGCTCGACGGATAACGGCTTTTGACCGTCCTTCATTTTTCTGTCTGCGGCGATGGTTTTTCATGATTTCATCAAAGATCCGGAGGACCGCGTATATTCCCGATATCCACGAGAGATGCGATCGAGGAAATTCAATGAACCTGATTGAAAAACTTCCCGGACTTTTTTTTAAAGTTTCCATCATTTTCCTTTTCATGCTCCTCCCCGCGCCTGTTTTCGGACAGCAGCGATTCGGTGAGATAGGCGATCTTGAGCTGGTATCCGGCGAAGTGCTGCGCGAATGCAGGGTGGGTTACAGGACTTTCGGGCAGTTCGATGAGGAAAAATCGAACGTCGTCGTTTATCCGACCTGGGCCAATGGCCGCACCGAACAGATGGAAGGTGGAACGGCGTGGTTGTCCGATTCCGGCAATTATGTGATCGCGGTTGACGCCTTATCGAATGGAGTCTCCTCTTCACCCTCGAACAGCCGCCTTCAGCCCCGCATGAAATATCCGAAGATTACTGTTCGCGATATGGTGGAGAGCCAGCATGCCCTGCTCACCCGCATATTGAATATAGATCACGTGAAAGCGGTCATGGGCGTGTCCATGGGCGCCATGCAGACGACCGCCTATCCTGAATTTATGGATAAGGCCGTAGCGGTTGCCGGATCGCCGCGTCTGGCTCCCTATGATCTGCTGCACTGGCAAATGCAGATCGATGCGATAAAGAATGACCGGCGTTGGAACAACGGGGATTATACGGAAAATCCTGCCCGGGCATTCGAATACGAAGTCGGCGCGCTGATCCTGACCACACCGGAATACTTCAATCAGAATACAACGCGCGAACAGGTATTCACTGAAATAGCGAAATCAAGAGACCATTACAATGGTCCGGACGCGAACAATAAAATCCGCCAGGCGGAAGCGATGATGGCGATGGACGCTTCCGATGCGTCCGGCGTCAAAGCGAGAATGTTCATAGTTGTTTCGAAGAACGACCATACGGTAACTCCGGGCCCCGCACTCGAATTCGCGGATAAAATCGGGGTGGAACCTTTCATCCTCGACAATAACTGCGGACACAGCCTTCACCTGTGTGCGGACAACGGCATGAACCGGGCGATTCTGGAATTTCTTGGACAATAATTATTCAATAACAAGGACAGGGTAACAACATGAAACAGCCTGCATTAAGTTTGAAGGAAAAGCTGAGCTACGGCCTTGGCGATGCCGCGAGCAATATCGTCTACCAGATGGTCGTCAATTTCCTGCTGTACTTCTACACCGATGTATACGGGATTGAAGCGGCGGCGGCAGGCACTCTGATGCTGGCAGTCAGGCTGTTTGATGCCGTTACCGATCCCGTGATGGGAGCCATTGCCGACAGAACCAAAACCAAATGGGGCCGCTATCGGCCCTGGATGCTGTGGATAGCTGTTCCTTATGGGGCGCTTGCCGTTGCCGCGTTTTTTACTCCCGATGTAGGGATGGGGGCCAAACTGGTTTACGCCTACATATCCTATGCTCTGTTGATGACCGCCTACACCGCCGTCAATATCCCTTATTCGGCATTGGGCGGCGTTATTACAACCGATACCCAGGAACGGGCCGATGTCCAGACCTGGCGCTTCGCCATGGCCATGGTCGGCGGCATTTTAGTCACCGCAGCCGTGCTGCCGCTGGTAAGTCTTCTCGGCGGCGGCAATGAGCAGCTGGGTTTTCCCCTGGCCATGACGGTAATGGCCCTCGTTGCAATACTCTTTTTCTTCGGCTGTTTTGCCTTCACGCGGGAACGGGAGCAAATCGAGGAAAGCAAATCCCGGCACAGCGTCCTGGCCGACATCTGGGGCATGTTGAGCAACAGGCAATGGCAGATCATTGCGATAGTAACCGTCGTATTCTGGATTCGCGACGGGATGAAAGGCGCCGTCACTCCCTACTACGTCAATTACTATCTGAACAGTGAACATTTAATAGGCCTGTTCCTCTCGTCCGGAATGGCCGCCGCCGCCTGCGGCGCCCTGTTTTGCACCTGGCTGGTAAAAAAGTTGTGCAAAGTCGCCATCATTAAATTTGCCATCGTGGGTATGATGGTCACCAACGGGCTGTTTTATTTTGTGCCGCAGGATGGCGTTTATGCGGCTTTTGTTTTATCGCTGCTGTCGAGCTTCACACAAATGATGTTTGTTGCAATGCTGTTTTCCACAATACCCGATACCGTGGACTATGGATTGAAAAAATCGGGTAAAGGCGCCATGGCCATGTTTTTCTCAGGTCACCTGCTGGCGCTGAAGCTGGGCATCGCCGTTGGCGGCGCCTCAACGGGATGGACACTGAAATTGTTCGGCTATGTGCCCAACGAAGTGCAGACCGAACGAGCCTTGCAGGGCATCATGCACGCCTTTGCCGGCAGCGCTCTGGTTGCCGGAGTTCTGATGCTGCTCATTATGCACTTCTATAAACTTACTAAAGGCTGGAAGGATCGGGCTGACATCTGATCTTCACTTAAACAAATGATGAAACCTGTCCATACAGCTCCCATTTTCCGGTGCAACGATCGTGTGCTGCTGGATCGCTTCTGCCGGCGATACGGGATTCATCCCGATGACGGACCGGCGGACGTGATTGAGCAGTGTGCAGGAGCGTTCTCGGCGCTGCCTTACGAAAACCTGACAAAAATCATCAAGTCGGACAGCGTGCTCAGCCCGGATTCGGCGCTTCGATATCCGGCGGAAGTGCTTGCGGATCATCTTAAATGGGGGACCGGGGGGACCTGCTTTTCTTTAACGGCGGCGCTGATCGCCGTCTTCAATGAACTCGGATTCAATGCGCAGCCTCTCCTTGCCGACCGGCATTACGGTCCCGATACGCACTGCGGCCTGGCGGTAAAGCACGAGGACCGGCTACTGCTCCTCGATCCGGGATATCTTCTTTTCATCCCGACGCCGCTTCCCGCGTTCGCTTCGTCGGTTGTCGACCTGGGGTATGCAAACATAGAACTCCGCCCGTCGGAGGGAGGCAGTCGCATCGAACTTGCCACCATTGTACGAGGCGGCCGTAAGGCCCGTCTGACCTATAAGCGATCCCCGGTGGATGCCGCGGCATTCAAGCGTGCCTGGGTCGATTCATTTACATGGGAGATGATGACCTATCCAGTGCTTACGCGTTGCAGCGCCGGCCGGCATGTTTACTTCCAGAGGACATCGGCTTCGGTGCGCACGTCTGAAAAAACCGAACGGTTCGAACTGGAAACGTCGGAGCAGTTTGCATTTATCCGTGAAAATATGGGCGTTGCGGGAGATGTCGTTCTCAGGGCCTGGGAGGTGATGCGTCATGGCGCAGCCTGAAGAGCCGCTGCCGGTCAAATACTTTATTGCTGTGCTTTACTCCGAAGCGGAAAAGCTGCTGCAGGTAAAAAAGGAGCTGGTCCCCAGGTGGGGCGCGATCGATTTCGAGGGACAGAACCATCCTTTCGATGCGACAGACTATTATCAGCCTGAGATGGGGGCGCCGTTATACCGAAAGCTGCTGTCGTTTGAGCGGCTCTACACACCCGCCAGGATCGTTTCCATGAAACTGGAGTGCAACGATATCGAGACCTCATTCTCCTGTGACGGGAAAAGGACGGTGAATCTGGATGCAGGATACCTCGACCACAACAAGTTCATTCTCGCGTCGGCAAAAGAAGCCGGGCAGAAGGTTTATCTCGACAGGGGGGTCTACGCCGATCTTTCCGGGCGCTATAAAGAAGGGAAGTACCGGCCGTTCGAGTGGTCTTTCCCCGATTTCAAGGACGGAAGATACGACGGGGAGCTCCTGGCGATCAGGAAACTGTACATGCAACAGGTGAAGAAATACAGATCAGGAGGATCGGATTAACGGACTCTTTTCCAGAAAACCTGTTGCCCGGGGTTAGTTCTATGATTCGGACGATTCTTCATGTGGATATGGACGCTTTCTATGCGGCCGTGGAGCAGAGAGATCATCCTGAATACCGGGGAAAGCCTGTCATTGTCGGATCGGATCCCAAAGATGGAAAAGGACGGGGAATTGTCGCCACATGCTCCTATGAGGCGCGCAAATTCGGAGCTCATTCGGCGCAGCCGATATCGCATGCCTGGAAATTATGTCCCCACGGCATTTATGTGAGACCCGATATGCGGAAGTACGCGCGGGTGTCCGAACGCATCATGAATATCCTGGCCGAATTTACGGATCTGGTGGAACAGATAAGCATCGACGAAGCCTTTCTGGATGTAACCGGGAGCCGGAGGCTTTTCGGCCAGGGGGCGGAAATCGCCGGAAAGATCAAATATAGAATTCACGGCGAGCTGAAACTGACCGCTTCGGTCGGTGTCGCCCAAAACAAGTTCATTGCAAAAGTGGCGTCCGATCTGCAAAAGCCCGACGGTCTGGTTGTTGTCGAACCCGGCCGTGAAAGGGAGTTTCTGGCGCCTTTATCCATAGGACGACTGTGGGGAGTCGGGCCGAAAACGGAAGCATATCTCAAGAATCTGGGGATAGAACGAATCGGCCAGCTCGCAGGCCTGCCTCCGGAAAATAGTGTGTCCCGGATGGGCAAGGCCGGACTGCATCTTCTTCAATTGGCCCGGGGCATCGATGACAGGCCGGTTTTTCCTGAAGAGGGATTTAAATCCATCGGCCACGAACTCACTTTTGATCGCGATACGACGGATCAGCAGCTTCTGGAAAAAACTCTGCTGGATTTGACCGGGCGGGTTGCGCAACGACTCCGGAGAAACAAAGCCAGCGCCCGGACGATCGCCGTAAAATTCCGGGAAGCGGATTTTTCCACCAGCTCCCGCAGGACAACCCTGGATAGTCCCGCGGATACGGTCGAGGTGATTTTCCCTGTGGCATTGAAGCTGATGAGATCTCTCATAAGGAAAAACGTTCCCGTCCGTCTGATCGGGATTCATACCGGCAACCTGGAACTGGAAGACGGCGGCAAACAGATGTCCCTGTTTGACCGGGCGCCCCGAAAGGACCGGAAGCTGGCTGAGGCGATGGACGATATCGTGCACCGGTTCGGAGATAAAGCCATTACGCGCGCGGCCCTGGTTTCTTCAAAAAACCCCCCGCAAATTTAATTTCCGCAATATTTTAAGAAATTGAGCCCTCCATAAGCCCGCGCCGTTTGCTATTATGAATGGTTATGTTCAAAGCGGTGTTATTCGGATTCCTTACAATAAATGTCTGCATCGGGTATGCCGGGGATAAGGATTTCTTTGCCGCCAGGCGCAACGCGCTTATGGACCGGATCGGAGACTCGATTGCCGTGTTGCAGGGGCTGCCGGACAGCCGGGCTTACGAACCGTTCAGGCAGGATAATAATTTTTATTATCTGACCGGCGTCGCGACGCCGGATGCCATGCTTCTGCTGGATGGGAACAAACGGCAATCCCTTCTGTTCCTCCCTCCGCGAGACAGGGGAAAGGAGCAGTGGGAAGATCCGCTGCTTTATGCTAGCCGGCAGGCCCGGGATACTACGGGTGTTGACAAAGTGATGGAACTGTCTGAATTCGGGGATGAATTAAAGAAACGGCTTCAAGGATCATCGGTGGTCTACACCCCTTTTACCCCTTATGAAACGGCTGCAACCAGCAGGGACCGTGCCATGAAGCACGATTCGGAGAGCATGAGAAGTGTCTGGGACGGCCGGAAGAGCCGGGAGTCGGCATTTCGGGATAAATTGAAGGAAGCGGTTCAACCGCTGACGATAAAGAATCTTTCCACCGTTCTGGATGAAATGAGGCGGATTAAGGACGCAATGGAAATTGAGCGTCTCCGGACCGCCGGAAGAATTGGAGCCCTGGGATTAAAAGAGGCGATCCGGTCCGCAAAACCGGGCATGTACGAGTACCAGCTTGCGGCCCTTGCGAAATTCGTGTACCTGTGGCACGGCGCTTCAGGGGAGGCGTTCTTTCCTATCGTCGGGTCCGGTCCCCATTCCTGTGTCGTTCATTATTACAGGAACCGGCGCAGAATGGAGTCGGGCGATATCGTAGTGATGGACTTCGGTCCGGATTTCCGGTATTACGTGTCGGACATCACAAGAACGTTTCCCGTCTCCGGTAAATTCAGCCGGGAACAGGCGCTGGTTTACGGGATTGTTCTGCAAGCGCAGAAAGCGGCACTGGATGCGGTGCGTCCGGGCGCTGCCTTCGAGGATGTCGAGAATGCCGCCCGTGAGGTATTGGCGCGTTCCGGATACGAAAAATATTTGATGCATGCCGTGAGTCATTATGTAGGCATGGCAGTCCACGATGTGGGGACTCCTGTGCCGTTTGACCCGGGAGTCGTGATTGCCGTGGAACCGGGAGTGTATATTCAGGACAAGGATCTGGGTGTTCGTATTGAAGACACCGTCCTGGTTACGGAGACGGGCTGCGAAATCCTTACCGGCGACGCGCCGAAAGAAATTGCTGAAATAGAAAACTTGATGGCGTCAAGAAGTGTTTCCATTGACGTCGGCGATTAATTCATCCGTCGCCGGAGACGTTAGTGAAATAACAGGGAATCGATATGGTTCGCATTTTTTACGAGAAGGACAAGAACAGACTTTTCAATCGCCTGGAAAAACGAAAGATCGTTGTTTCGGGCGAGATCGCCGAAGCGGCGCGCAACATTCTGTCCCACGTTCAGAAGGAAGGGGACAGGGCGCTGCTCAGGTTTACCGAGAGATTCGATAAGGTCAAAATGACCGCCAGGCAACTGCGCGTGCGGCGCCGGTCCCTGCGCGCAGCGGCAAAAAAGGCGGACGTGGCGCTGGTACGCGATATGGAGAAGGCAATTTTCAATATTCATGCCTACCATTCGCGTGAAGTGCAGAAATCTTGGGAATTCTCCAAACGGGGGGTTGTGCTGGGTCAGCGCGTGCTTCCCATCGACAGCGTGGGAGTGTACATCCCCGGAGGGAGCGCGGCTTACCCTTCATCGGTACTGATGAACGTGATTCCCGCCAAGATCGCGGGCGTTCCGCGCATTGTGGCCGTAACGCCTCCGGGCACGTTTCAGCGAAATCCCATTATAGCCGCCGCACTGCATGAATTAAATGTCGCCGAAGTGTACCTCGTGGGAGGCGCCCAGGCGGTGGCGGCCCTGGCTTACGGAACGGCCACTATTCCGCGCGTCGACAAAATCGTCGGACCCGGGAATGCCTATGTGACGGCCGCAAAACGGGAGGTCTTCGGCACCGTTGATGTGGACATGATTGCCGGGCCGAGCGAAGTGGTGATTATGGCGACGGCTGAATCGAACCCACGCTTTATCGCCGCGGATATGCTTTCCCAGGCGGAACATGATCCTGCCGCATGCTCGATCTGTTTCACCGATTCCTATCCGCATGCGGTTTTCATACAACGCGAACTGCAGTCACAGCTCAAGACCCTTTCCCGGAAGGAAATAGCCCGGAAATCGCTGGAAACTTACGGCGCTATTGTTGTTATGGAGGAGTTCGCCCAGGCCGCGGAATGGATCAACGAAATTGCTCCGGAACATCTGGAGATCTTTTCGAGCCTTCCGCTTTCGACCGTCGACCGGGTGCGGAACGCCGGGAGCATATTCTACGGCGACTATTCTCCGGAAGCTGTCGGAGATTACTTTGCCGGAAGCAATCATGTTCTCCCCACGAGCGGAACGGCCCGATTTTTCTCTCCACTGGGGGTCTACCACTTTCAGCGGAGAACGGGTATCATCCGGTATACGAAGGAAGAACTGGCGCGCACCTGGAAGTCTATCGACGCTCTGGCGCGGGCGGAAGGCCTGGACGCCCATGCGGAATCGGTGTGTATACGTCAATCCGGCCGGAAGTCAGGAAAGAGCAGGGTTAAAAAGAAGTGATAAAAAATAATCCGCTGAACGGCGTTAAATCACAGGTTTTGAAGGTTCCGGCCTATTCGCTGCACGCGTATGAAGCAGAGATTAAGCTCAACCAGAACGAAAATCCCTTTGATTTTCCCAAGGACCTCAAGGAAGAGGTGTTCCGGCGCTTCAAAGACCGGGAATGGTCGCGTTATCCGGATTTTGTTCCGGACTCCATCCGACGGCGACTTGCGGATTTTGCGGGTTGGCATAAAGACGGCGTTCTGGTAGGCAACGGTTCCAACGAGCTGCTTCAGGCCACGCTGATGGTTCTGGTTGACAGCGGAACCAAAGTCGTAATCCCTTCACCGACTTTTACCGTATATGCGCTGATTGCCTCCATTCTGGGTGCGGAGGTGATTCGAATACCTCTGAATCCCGATATGAGCTATAACGTCGACGATCTCATTTCGAAATCGGAAAGCGCGGAAGCGGGGGTTCTGATACTCAACACTCCCAACAACCCGACCGGTTCGGTGATAAGGAATGATGCGTTGAAGCGGATACTGGGGGAATTCTCGGGGCACGTTCTTCTGGATGAAGCATATTTCGAATTCTGGGGATATTCCGGCCTGGAACTGCTCGAGGAGTATCCCAGGCTGATCATTACAAGGACGTTTTCCAAAGCTATGGGAATGGCCGGATTAAGATTGGGATACCTTCTGGCCCATGAGGATCTGGTGTCGGAGATTTCGAAGGCGAAGCTTCCCTATAATGTCAATCAATTCAGTCTCACGGCGGCTGAGGTGGCTGTGGAAAATAAAGACAGGTTCCGGTCGGCCATCGAAACGGTACTGAAGGAGAGGGACCGGCTGGGACGGGAACTGGGCCGCATTCCGGGAATCAAGGTCTATCCGTCCGAAGCCAATTTCTTTCTGATAGAAGTGCCGTTCGAACCGAGCGTGATATTCGACTATCTCTACCGGCAGGGAATTCTAATCAGGGATGTATCTTCCTATCCAATGCTCTCAAAGTGCCTGCGAATCAGTGTAGGAACTCGTGAGGAAAACGATCGTTTACTGTCTGCGCTTCGAACCGGCATGGAAAGCAGAATGGCCGGCGGTTCGGAAGGCGCCCGGGAATCCATATGAGCGAAAGAAAGACAACGGTCAAACGAAAAACAAGCGAGACGGATGTATCCGTCACGCTGAATCTCGACGGAAACGGGCAGGGGAATGTCCGGACAGGCGTCCAGTTTCTGGACCATATGCTGACACTCCTGGCCAAGCATGGCGTTTTCGATCTGGACATTTCCTGTAAGGGAGATCTGGGAGTGGACGCGCATCATTCCGTCGAAGACATCGGTATATGTCTCGGGGAGGCTTTGAATAAAGCGCTTGGAGACAAATCGGGACTGGTACGGTTTGCTCACGCCTATTTCCCGATGGATGAAACGCTGGTTCGTGTCGTAATGGATCTGTCGGGACGCCCCTACCTGGTCTATAACGTCAAAGTCGAGAGGGAAAGGGTTGGTGAACTCGACGCGGACCTGATTGAGGAATTCTGGAAAGCGGTTGTGACCCATGCGCGGGTGAACGTTCATGTTGAACTGCTTTACGGACGCAATGCCCACCATATATTCGAAGCGGTTTTCAAGGCGGCCGCACGGGCCCTGAGCCTGGCGACCCGCATCGATCCGCGCATCCAGGGCGTTCCGTCCACCAAAGGAGTGCTTTAGCTTGGCGGACATGATTGAAACGATCATTGTAGACTACGGGATGGGGAATCTCCGCAGCGTCGAAAAGGCTTTGGAGAATGTAGGCGGTCGCCCCTTGATTTCCGGGGATCCCGACAGGGTGCGGAATGCGGACCGGCTGATTTTGCCCGGAGTCGGCGCATTCGGCGACGCGATGAGGAATCTCCGAAGCAGGAAGCTGGATACCGCCGTCCGGCAGGCGGTACGGAACGGAGCACCCCTTCTCGGTTTGTGCCTTGGATTGCAACTTCTTTTTACCCGGAGTGAGGAGTTCGGCAGCCATGAGGGATTGGACCTTATACCGGGAGTTGTACTGAAAATCGACGAGCCCGGTTTGCGCGTGCCGCATGTGGGATGGAACCAGATTGAGGGTACGCGACCCAATCCACTGCTCGAGGGAATCGCCGAGGGCAGCTATTTTTATTTCGTACATTCCTTTTATGTGCAACCGGATAAGCCTGAGGATGTCTTGCGCTGGACAAGCTACGGCTTTCGTTTCTGCTCGATCGCGTGTCGGGACAAAGTTTGGGGCGCCCAGTTTCACCCTGAAAAAAGCCAGGAGGCCGGCAAGCGGCTTCTGCGTAATTTTCTGACAATCCTCTGAAAGAAAAACCATATTGCGATGACGACCGACTTCAATGAAATGGAATTGATTCCCGCCATAGACCTCAAGGGAGGCAAGTGCGTCCGGCTTCAGGAAGGCATCGCGACAAGGTCGACCGAATACAGCGATGATCCCGTCGCCATGGCACTGCATTGGGAAGCCCAGGGCGCGACTCGGCTGCACCTGGTCGATCTGGACGGCGCTTTTTCCGGAGAGTCCGCTCATCTGCACGTTGCGAAATCCATTTTTCGGGCGCTGAAAATACCCGTGCAGTTCGGGGGCGGCTTGAGAACCGCGGACCAGATAGCAGCCATCCTGGATCTTGGTGCGGAAAGGGCGATCATCGGGACCGCTGCTGTGGAGAATCCCGATATTGTCGAGGAGGCGGTGAAGCGTTATCCGGCGGCGATCGTCGTTGGGATCGATGCACGCGAAGGAAATGTCGTATTGAGGGGGTGGGTTGAAAAAACAGTTATACCCGCCGTGGATCTGGCACGTCGAATGAAGGACGCCGGCGTGCCTCGGATTATTTATACCGATGTGGCGCGGGACGGGATGCTCCGCGGGGTGAATTTTGATGAAACGGAAAATCTATGCCGCAAGACCGGAATCCGGGTAATTGCCAGCGGAGGCGTTTCGAGCGTGGATGATGTCCGGACATTATGGGAGCGTCGCGCCTGCGGGATCGAGGGAGTCATTCTGGGAAGGGCACTGTACGATCGCAAGATCGATTTCGCCGATCTTCGCAGACAAACGCTTTCATGGTGAGAGGTTCTGAGTATGCTGGCGAAGAGAATTATTCCTTGTCTGGATGTTCGCGACGGGAGGGTCGTCAAGGGGACTCATTTTGTTAACCTTGTCGATGCCGGAGATCCGGTAGAAGCTGCTGCGCGATACGATTCGGAGGGGGCCGACGAACTGGTATTTCTGGACATCACGGCATCTTCCGATCGTAGGGATATTGTGACCCGGATGGTTCGCGCCGTTGCGGACCGGATTTTTATTCCCTTTACCGTGGGAGGCGGATTGCGCACGCTTGAAGATATACAGGCGATTTTAAGGGCGGGCGCCGACAAGGTTTCGTTGAATACGTCGGCCATTGAAAATCCGGGCCTGATTGCGGAATCCTCGAGGTATTTCGGATCGCAGTGCATAGTCGTTGCTATCGACGCCCGAAGGGTGCAGCCCTGGAATCCGGACGAGCCGCGCTGGGAGGTGACAACCCATGGGGGAAGGGTCACCCGCTCCAGGGAGGCCGTCGAATGGGCCGTCGCTGCTGCTGAAGCGGGAGCAGGGGAGATCCTGTTGACGTCCATGGATTGTGACGGGACCCAAAACGGCTATGACAATGTTTTAAATGCCAGGGTTGCTGAAAAAGTGGGGATCCCCGTTATCGCTTCCGGGGGGTGCGGATCTCTGGAGCATATCGCGGATGCATTTATGGAAGGCAACGCAAGCGCGGCTCTGGCAGCGTCCATTTTTCATTTCGGACATCATACGATTTCCGAATGCAAAAGGTTTCTGCGTGAGCGGGGAATACCTGTCCGCCTGACCTAGTGATTATTGATGTGGGCCCTTTATTTTATCTCGTCTCTGCGGCGAGTTCTTATTTTGGTTGATACAGGGAGAAATAAGCGGTAATGAAGAAAATCGAGGAACTTCGGTGGGGAGCGGACGGCTTGATTCCGGCGGTAGTACAGGATGCGACGACGGGGGAAGTCCTCACGGTTGCCTATGTAAGCCGTGAGAGCATGGTGAAAATGCGCGAAATAGGAGAAACGGTTTTTTTCAGCAGGAGCCGTCAGTGCCTCTGGCATAAAGGGGAAACCTCCGGAAATACCCAGAAAGTGGTCGGTATTTCCACGGACTGCGATGAAGACGCTTTGGTCATCCGTGTGAAGCCAAACGGCCCGGCGTGCCATACCGGGGCGCGCTCCTGTTTTTACGAGGAAGTGGAAGGCTTTAATAAAGAATAGGCCGGCAAAATCGATCGATTGGAGATCCTTATGCAGGATGTTTTGGCAGTCGTTCTAGGGGGCGGAAGGGGAGAACGATTGTTTCCCCTTACGAAATTCCGAAGCAAACCGGCCGTGCCGCTGGGAGGCAGGTACCGGCTTGTCGATATTCCCATCAGCAATTGCCTGAATTCAGGCATCAACAGGATATTCGTACTGACCCAATTCAATTCGGCTTCTTTGAACAAACATGTCGCGCATACCTATAAATTTGATATGTTCAGCGGCGGCTTTGTGGATATCCTCGCTGCCGAGCAGACCTATGACAGTTCCAAATGGTATCAGGGAACCGCCGATGCGGTCCGTCAGAGCATCAAGCATTTTCTGCCCTACGGAGATACCGGATTTGTCGTCATACTTTCCGGGGATCAGTTGTATCAGATGGACCTGAGGGAATTGATTCGGTGCCACACTGAGAAAGAGGCGGATATCACTGTTGCGGCGAAGCCGGTATCGGGCGAATCCGCTACAGATCTGGGCATTATGAAAGCCCTGCCGGACGGGAGAGTGATCGCGTTCAAGGAAAAGCCCAGGCCTGAGGAACTGCCCGAAGTGCGCGGCGACGGGGACGTATACGGGACTCGTGCGTATCTGGCCAATATGGGTATCTACGTTTTTCAAACAAAATTCCTCATCAATCTGCTGAATGAATCGGATGCAGTCGACTTCGGCAAGGAACTCATCCCGCAATCGGTTGATAGATATAAAGTCTTCAGCTGCCTGTATGACGGATATTGGGAAGACGTCGGCACGATACGGACTTTTTTCGAAGCGAACCTTGCACTGACGAGTTCACTGCCCGAGTTTAACTTTTACGATATGCAGAATCCGATTTACACCCATCCGCGAAACCTGCCCGGTTCCAAGCTCAACAATTGCGACGTACATCAATCCATAATAGCGGGCGGCTGCATCCTCAACGGCGCCAATGTCAAGCATTCCATTATCGGGGTCCGGAGCCGGATCGGGGGAGGAACAACGGTCAAGCGTTCCGTGATTATGGGGGCGGATCGTTATGAGACATTCGAGCAGATAAAAGAGAATCAGGAAAAACAAATCTCGAACATCGGGATCGGGAATCACTGCACCATTATCAACGCCATCCTCGACAAGGATGTCCGGATCGGCGACAACGTTTCCATCATCAACGCCCACAACCTTCAGGAAAAAGACGGTGCGAACTATTACATCCGGGACGGGATTATCATAATTCCCAAGAGGGCCTGGATTCCCAACGGCACTGTGATCTGAGATTATGGGAGATCTGCTCGCGGGCGCACACATGTCTATCGCCGGGGGGATCTACCGCGCGTTCGAGCGCGGCAGGAGCGCAGACTGCCGGACAATCCAGGTGTTTTTGAAGAACAGCAATCGATGGGAGGCCAAACCGTTGACGGAACAGGACCGCAGCCTGTTCCGCAGCGCTCAGAAAGAGACTGGAATTAAGCCTGTTTTAGCGCATGACAGTTACCTGATCAATCTGGCTTCACCCGACAACCGTCTTTACAAAAAATCCCTGAATGCATTCATAGAGGAGATGGAACGCGCCGATTTTCTCGGGATTCCTTATCTGGTACTTCATCCGGGATCTCATAAGGGCTCCGGCGCGGAAGAAGGAATACAGCGGGTGGCCCGCGCGCTTAATCAGGCCATAGACAGGGTCGGGCCGTCCGTTACAATCCTGCTTGAGAACACTTCGGGGCAGGGTAACTGCCTCGGCCATCGGTTTGAACATCTGGCGGCTATTCTGGAGCGGATTGACGACGGTGAAAGGATCGGTGTCTGTCTCGATACGTGCCACCTTTTTGCCGCCGGGTACGACATCCGTAAAGAAAAGGATTATAGAAGTACGCTGCGGGAATTCGACCGCCTCATAGGGATCAAAACCATCAAAGCTTTTCATATAAACGACAGCCGGAAAGATATGGGCAGCCGTGTGGATCGTCACTGCCATATAGGCCATGGGTTTATAGGGCTTGAGGCTTTCCGCTGCCTCGTGAATGACCGGCGCTTCAGAAGAATTCCTAAAATACTGGAAACGCCCAAGGGACCGGACCTGCGGGAGGACCGGATGAACCTGGCAACGCTCAGGTCGCTGTTGAAATGATCGAACCGATCGGTTTTTCCCCGACAGGATAGGCGTCTCCCTGACTTTTATACTGAGGGATAAGAATCATTTGCCGGAATGTTTTCCGTCCCTGAATATTTGCCCGACCAATCGTTGCTTCTCGGTCCGTTCCATTTTCCACGCTGGGAAAAGCGCACGCGATATGAGGACGCGCATAAAAAAACTCCTCTATTGCCGACGGCAATAGAGGAGTTTTTCCTTGAGAGGAAAAGCGCGATCCTATCAGCTACCCTTTCTTGAGAAACAGGACATTTTTTTTACGTGTAACCTTGTATCCTTTTTTCTCGAACTGCGCTTTCTGTTTGGCCGCAGATTCCGGAGTTTTGTATTCGCGTTTTTCACTCGCCGCGGCCTTTGGTTTAGGTTTGGCTGCTGCTTTTTTCTTGGCCGGTGCTTTTTTCTTGGCTACTGCTTTTTTCTTAGCCGGTGCTTTTTTCTTGGCTACTACTTTTTTCTTAGCCGGTGCTTTTTTCTTGGCTACTGCTTTTTTCTTGGCTGCTGCTTTAGGTTTGGCTTTGGCTTTGGCTGTTGCCATGTTCATCCTCCTCTAGGTGAATGATAGTACCGCTAATCTGCGCATTAGGTTAACCTCGAAATCGGAAAAACGCAAGCAATGAGAGAACATAATGCCAAATTTATTTCATTGAGTATATGCATTGTAAAACCACATCCATTCCTAATACGTATTCATTTATCGGCGAACTGCATCATATGATTTAGCAATTCCTTGCACATGCTCCGAACCCCTATGAATATTGGGCTTGGAAGGGAACCCCTTGTTCGCGCATGGTTGGACTTCTTTCCGGTGCATCGGGCGAAGCAGTTGAGCAGTGTAATGATGATTGTCTATGCTACGTTGCATGTCTGAAGATTTTATTCAGAAATTTTATTGTTGGCATGGATATCTCCAACAATCTTTAATCTTCAATCAGTTTAAAGTACTTTCAACTTTGCATACTTCTCGATCAGCGTTTTCCTGCCGACTCTGCTGAATGTTACGACGAGTTTGATGTTGTTTCCGGAGCGTTCCCGGCTCAAAACGATGCCGTCGCCGAACTTGTCGTGGCGCACCCGAGTGCCTGCTTTAATCACAGGTCCTTTTGGGGGCGCGCCGGAGGAGCCTTTTGAGGATTTTTGTTGTTCTTTCAGGTAGGCCCGGAGTTCCGCTATCGATTTAGGCGGTGTTTGAGGCGTTCCGCGGGCTTCGCTTCGCCTGACCGGGATTGCTTTACGGATGCGGTATGGCTCGTCATTTTCGAATAAGCGTTTGAAGGAACGGGGCCTCCGGTCGTATTCGTCGAGTTCATCGCTTTCAATCCGCTCCATCAATTCAGCGGGCATCTCATTCAGGAAGCGGGACATCTCGGCCGGCAGGTCTGCATCCATACCGAATTTTTTTCGGAATGGCGTCCACGATATGAAGAGTTTTTTTCGGGCACGCGTGATTCCTACATAACAGAGGCGCCTTTCTTCCTCCAGGTCCTGCAGGGAATTCAACGAGTGAGAGTGGGGGAACAAGCCGTCTTCCAGTCCCGCGAGAAAAACTGTGTCGAATTCCAGACCTTTGGCGCTGTGCAGAGTCATCAGAGAAACCCTGGCGTTTGGATCGAGATGGTCCAGTTCGGATGAAAGGGACGCCCTGTCCAGGAATTCCGAGATTGTCTCGCCGCGCTGTTCGGATTCGGAAGCGGCCCGTATCAGTTCCTCTATGTTGGCAAGGCGGTTTTCAGCTTCCGATTCCGTTTCGTTGCGCCGGATCATCTGCTCGTAGAGGATGTCCTCGAGTATGGTATCCAGAATACGGGCGATGGAAATCGTATCTTTAATGCTGTTCCATTTATCGAGAAGATCCTGAAAGCGGCGAAGAGCATGCGTTGTCCTTGCGGCGAGACCGGCATCCAGCACTTTTTCACGCAAAACCCTGAGGATCGGCACGTTGGCTTCCAGGGCAATTTCGGTGAGCATGTCGACGGTGGTGCGGCCGATGCCTCGGGGGGGCGTGTTTATTATTCGCAGAAGAGCAACGTCGTCTTCGGGATTGAAAAGAATCCTCAGATAGGCCAGTAAATCCTTAATCTCCATGCGCTGGAAAAAGGCAACGCTTCCCACAACCGCGTACGGTATCCCCGCATCGGTGAGCACATCTTCAAAATTTCGCGAAAGAAAATTGGTTCGATATAGAATAGCGACACGGGTGTCCGGTTCATCCAGGAGAAGATTTTCTATTTGTTCCGCTATCCAAACGGCCTCTTCGCGTGCGGAACCTGCGCAGTAACAGGTAATGACATCTCCGCTTCCGTTTTCAGTCCAAAGGGTTTTTCCTTTTCGTTCCGTATTATTTTGAACCACGGCTCCGGCCGCGATAAGGATATTCTGGCTGGAACGATAATTCTGCTCCAGCTTGATTATTTTTGCGCCCGGGAAATCGGTTTCGAATTTAAGAATATTTTGAATGTCGGCACCGCGGAATTTATAGATGGACTGGTCTTCATCCCCGACGACAAAGAGGTTCTTATGCTCGGATGTGAGAAGGCGCAGCAGTTCGTACTGCGGGCGGTTGGTGTCCTGGTATTCGTCTACGAGAATATAGCGGTACCAATCGCTGTAATATTTTTTCAGCTCCGGTGTCTTTCTCAGGACTTCGGCGGCTTTGAGAAGCAAATCGTCAAAATCCAGAGAGTTTGTATTCTGCAGTCGGCGATTGTACTGAATGAAAACCTGCTGCACGGCCTCGGATGCATCAAAGGGGAAGCGCTTCGCATATTGCTCCGGAGAAGTTCCATGGTTTTTTGCGTAACTGATCCTGCTGAGAACCTCCTTCGGAGTCAATCCCATTTCGAACTCCATTTCATGCAGGATGTTTTTGATCAGACGTTTTTGATCGTCGGTGTCGTAAATGGAAAAATCCCGCTTGTACCCGAGTTGATGGATTTCCCTCCGGAGCAGGCGCACGCAGAAAGAGTGGAATGTCGAAATCAGCGGTTCGGCGGTGCGGGATGAACCCACGATGTGCTGTACGCGCTGGCGCATTTCACTCGCGGCTTTATTGGTAAAGGTTACCGCCAGGATGCTTTCGGGGCGGGCCGCTGCGTTGCGAATCAGATAGGCGATTCGGTACGCGATGACGCGGGTCTTCCCGCTGCCGGCGCCGGCAAGTACGAGCGCGGGACCGGGCCCGTGTTGCACAGCCATGCGCTGTTGAGGGTTAAGCTGAGACAAAATATCCACCGAACAATCCTAACAGTCCGGGATGAAAATACAATAGGCTGCACGCACAGATTATTATGCATGATCCGGGCTGGTCTTTGCTCCGGGGGCCGGCTGTAAAATCGGAGGTGGGGGTCGCGCACGGGAAAACTGTCTTGGGAATAATCCATGATAAAAATGTATTTCAAAGTGACGGCGTCCGGGTATATTAGACATCTGGAATTAATCCGCATTTCTCACAAGGGTTCGGTCGCTTTGCTTACGCCTCCGAAGTAGAAGTCTTGTGAGAAATGCGGGTCGGCATTTGATTAGAATCTGCGACGCCTTTGATTTTTCGCAGAATGGAATCCAACAATTTAAAGACCTGCAACCATGAAATCCAAAAAGACGCCGCTGTACCGGAATCCGAAACTTTCCGCGGGAAGCCGCACGAAGGATCTGCTTTCGCGGATGACCCTGGAAGAAAAAGCAGCCCAGATGCTTTGCATATGGGAGGGGAAAAGCAAATCGCTCGTCGACGAGCGGGGAAATTTCGATGCCGGGAAAGCCCGCGCATTCTTTAAAAAGCGCACGGGATTAGGTCAGGTAGGACGGCCCAGTGATGCCGGGGGAGGGAAGAACGCCCGGGAAATGGCCGAACTGACGAATGCCGTTCAGAAATTTTTCATTTCCAACAGCCGCCATGGGATCCCCGTGATTTTCCACGAGGAGTGTCTTCATGGTCACGCTGCTGTCGGTGCTACGAGTTTCCCCCAGCCTATCGGTCTGGCTGCCACTTTTGATCCTGATCTGGTACGGCGCCTCTATGAAATGACGGCGGAGGAAGCGCGTGTCCGGGGAACGCACCAGGCGCTTACGCCTGTAGCGGATGTCTCCCGGGAACCCCGCTGGGGCCGGGTGGAGGAAACGTTCGGTGAAGATCCTTATCTGGTTTCCCGTATGGCGGTAGCAGCGGTGCGGGGATTTCAGGGAGACGCTTCATTTAAAAACAAGAATAGGATCATTGCGACATTAAAACATTTTGCCGCACATGGGCAGCCGGAATCCGGCACGAACTGCGCCCCTGTCAACGTGTCGGAACGCATCCTGCGCGAAGTATTTCTGCCTCCCTTCCGTGAGGCGATACAGGAAGCCGGTGCCGTAAGCGTGATGGCATCCTATAACGAAATAGACGGAATTCCTTCGCATGCCAATAAGTGGCTCCTGAAAGATATTCTTAGAAAGGAGTGGGGATTTAAGGGGTACGTGGTTTCCGATTATTTCGCTATTCGCGAACTTCACGAGCGCCCGGAACTGTTCGGCAATCACCTCGCTGAAGACGGTCGCCAGGCTGCGGCTTTAGCCGTAAAAGCCGGTGTCAACATCGAATTGCCCGATCCGGACTGCTACAACCATATTGTAGAACTCGTCCGCAGGGGAATTCTCAGCGAGTCGGCGATCGATGAACTGGTTTCCCCGATGCTTTATTGGAAATTCCGTATGGGGCTTTTTGAAGATCCGTATGTGGATCCTGAAGCAGCCGAAAAAATTGTCGGCTGTGACACGCACCGTGTTCTGGCGCTTCAGGCCGCCCGGAAGACCATAACACTTCTTAAAAATGAAAATAGCGTTGCACCGCTGAATTTGAATAAGATTAAGACAATCGCTGTTATAGGCCCCAATGCGGACAGGGTCCTGCTGGGCGGATACAGCGGAATACCGAAACGCGCGTCAACACTGCTTCAAGGCATCCGGGACCGGGTCGGAGATTCCATAAGGGTCCTGTATCACGAAGGATGCAAAATCACGGTAGGGGGTTCCTGGCAGCAGGATGAGGTCCGACCGGGCAATCCGGAGGAGGATATAAGAAGTATAACCGCTGCCGGGAAGATTGCGAGTAAAGCGGATGCTGTCGTTCTGGCAATCGGCGGAAACGAGCAGACCTCTCGTGAAGCCTGGATGGGAAATCACCTCGGCGATCGCCCTTCGCTCGATATGGTCGGCCTTCAGGACGAACTGGTGGATGCGGTCGCGGCGACGGGTAAGCCGGTTGTTGCATTCCTTTTCAACGGAAGGCCTCTTTCGGTGCGGAACCTTGCCGATAAGGTGCCGGTCATTTTTGAGTGCTGGTATCTGGGTCAGGAAACAGGACCCGCCGCTGCGGAGGTTCTTTTCGGGGATGTCAATCCCGGAGGCAAACTTCCCATAACAATTCCCCGTTCCGCGGGGCATGTTCCCGCCTACTATAACTACAAACCGGCCGCACGGCGCGGGTACCTTTTCGACGAAGTAAGCCCGCTATATGCGTTCGGTTTCGGCCTGAGTTATACAACATTTGGAATCAGCCGCCCGCGCCTTTCAAGGAAAACGATTCGCCCGGATGAATCGACGGTTCTGCGGGTGGATGTAGCCAATACCGGCAAAGTCGCCGGGGATGAAGTCGTGCAGATGTATATTCGCGATAAAGTCAGTTCGGTTACCCGTCCCGTTAAAGAGTTGAAAGGATTTGAACGCATCTCTCTGGCGCCGGGACAAAAGAAGACCGTTGCTATGAACATCACTCCGGAGCATCTTGCGTTCTACGATATTCGAATGAAACGGGTGGTGGAGCCCGGGGAATTTGAAATTATGGTTGGAAATTCCTCAAGGGACCGGGATCTGCAGAAAATTGTTTTAAAAGTCAAATAACCGCTTCTTTTCGCTTCACATCCCATCCGGGTCCCGTTATTTTGAGGGGAAAAAGGAACTTTATTGTTCCGTGCGCCGGTCCCGCGTATGTGCATGTTTATAAAATGTTTTAAATGCAGGGTCGTACCCCGACAGCGGTCCTTTTTTAGAGAGGAACTCTTATTCATTTCTTGACACGGCGGTCCAAAAAAAGATAGTGGTAGGGCCCTCAATGGAATTTTATTCGAATCGAAGCTGCGTCCTTTTTGCAGGAAGGGCGTTGGAAAAACTTGATAAATTAATGATGAGTTTACCAGGAGGAATTACAAATGAGCCTTGATTGGGTGCCGAGAGAACACGGAAAAAAGGATCATAGCCGCTATGGTTCGGAACACTGGGGGACCGAAGCCCCCTGTGTTGTTTATGAGAAGAGACCGTTGAAAGATCCCAAAGGGAATATCGTAGATGGTCTGTTTGTTTCCTGGATCCAGCTCAATAATCCAGCTCAGTATAACTCCTATACGACTGAGATGGTTAAAGGAGTGGTTGCCGGATTTGAAAATGCATCCACGGACCGGGAAGTCGTCGCGGCTGTTTTTACCGGAGCGGGGCCGATGGCATTCTGCACCGGGGGCAATACCAAGGAATACTCAGAGTATTACAGCAAGCGCCCTGAAGAGTACGGCGCTTATATGGAACTATTCAACAACATGGTGGACTCCATCCTCATGTGTAAGAAACCCGTGATCTGCCGGGTCAACGGAATGCGGGTCGCCGGCGGTCAGGAGATAGGCCTGGCATGCGATATCGCCGTTTCTTCCGATCTGGCCATTTTCGGCCAGGCAGGCCCCAGACACGGTTCCGCACCTGTGGGTGGTTCTTCCGACTTTCTCCCCTGGTTTCTGACGGTAGAAGATGCCATGTGGAACTGCATCAGCTGCGAGATGTGGAGCGCCTATAAGATGAAGATGAAGAACATGATCTCCAAGGTCGTTCCAGTGTTAAAGGATGAAAAAGGGGAGTGGCTGAGAAATCCGCAGGTCATAACGGATACTTATATAAATGACGGAGAAATCGTTTACGGGGAATTCAAGACCGGAGACGAATTCAAGGCAGCCAGGACTCTGGTGTACGACAAGCTTAAAAAGAATGAATACGATTTCTCGCTTCTTGATGCGGAAGTCGACAGGATCATATGGGCTTTTGCAAATCTGTTTCCCGGATGCCTGATGATGTCCATAGACGGAGTCCGGAACAAGAAGAAATTCTTCTGGGATCAATCCAAGAATTCCAACAGGCACTGGCTGGCTACGAATATGATGGGTGAAGCCTTCCTGGGCTTCGGTGCATTCAACACGAAAAAAATTACAGGTTCCGATACCATCGACTTCCTGAAATGCCGGAAGCTCATAGCTGAAGGAGCTCTGGTGGACGATGACTTTATGGAACAGGTCCTCGGTAAACCCAAATAAATAGTAAGCAGTAAGCAGTTGTCGGTTGGCAGTATATGATGAGCAGATGTTGACTTTTAGAAAATCCTTAGCTGCCGACTGCATACTGCCGACTGCCGACTGATTTTTAAGGAGACATTATGAGTATTACTGCTGAAGCATATTTTCTGGAAGAGGCGAACAAGCCTTTGGTACGTCGATCTCTGGAGGTTCCCGATCCCGGCCCCGGAGAGGCCATTGTGGAAGTGATCGCCTGTGGCCTATGCCATACGGATCTGGGATATGCCAATGGATCCGTCCCGACTAAAAAGGGGATTCCCCTTGTTCTAGGACATGAAGCTACCGGCAAGGTTGTCGCGGCCGGTCAGAATTTCGAGTCGCTGAAGGGATCGACCGTGCTGGTTCCGGCTGTACTGCCCTGTGGGGAATGCCCGTTCTGCAAGGCGGGGCGCGGGAACGCATGCCCGAACCAGAAGATGCCCGGAAACGATATCGACGGCGGATTTTCCACACACTTTCTGGTTCCGGCACATCCGTTGATTAAAATCGAGGGAGGGCTGTCTTCAAATGTCGCTTCGCTCTCCGTTGTAGCCGACGCGGTTTCCACGGCATACCAGGCGATTCTGCGGGCGAAACTGACTTCGGATGATATTGCGATCGTTGTAGGTGCCGGAGGAGTCGGCGGCTTTGTGGTTCAGATTGCCGCCGCGCTGGGAGCCCGGGTAATTGCCTGCGACATAGTGGAAGATCGTTTGAAGCTGATTGCGGCTCACGGTGCGGAGGAAACGGTCAACCTCACGGACAAGGACCCCAGGGAACTGCGCAAACAGGTGCGCGGTTTCGGCAAGGGAGTGCCGACCTTTAATTTCAAGATATTTGAATGCAGCGGAAGCCCCGCAGGCCAACTGACGGCCTACGGTTTGCTGGAGCGTGGGGCGACTTTGATGCAGGTGGGATATACGCCGAAGAAAGTGGAAGTGCGGCTTTCAAATCTTATGGCATTCGACGCAGAGATTCACGGAACATGGGGCTGCGCTCCGGAAGCCTATCCCGGCGTACTTAAATTGATCGAGGAAGGCAAGGTGAAACTGGATCCTTTTATCGAATACGGTCCCATGTCCAAGGTTGACGAGTATTTTGCAGCCATGACGGCGCACAAACTCGAAAAACGAATGGTGATGGATCCGCTTACTTAGTATTGAATATGGATTTATAAACAAAGACGCACCGCGGAGACGCAGCCCGATCGAAGGTTGTAAACATTCCGGCCGTACAACCAGTATCACCGCCGATCGGGCGAGCGCCGAGGAACGCAGAGATATAAATATATTTTCTCTGCGTATCTCTGCGAACTCTGCGGCTCTGCGGTGATATTTGTTTAGAATACCGGCTAAAGGAGTGTATATGGCTACAGAAAATGCTTCGCCGATTGTAAATGCAACTCTGCTCGAAGACGGGACCCTTCTTCACCTGGTGCTGGACAAGCCCAAAGGGAATATTCTCACACTGGAGATGATGCAGGCCCTCTCAATGGAACTCGATGCCCAAAACGACAACCAGCATCTGCGCGCGGTTGTCATTCGCGGTGCAGGAAAGCATTTTTCCTTTGGCGCCTCCGTTGAAGAGCATCAAAAGGATCAGGCGCCGTCGATGCTTGCCGGTTTCCACGAAATGATCCGTAAAATCGTCAAGTATCCAGTGCCTGTTATAGCGCTCGTTGAAGGATCGTGTCTCGGGGGAGCGTTTGAGCTGATCCTGGCCTGCCATATGGTTTTTGCAGCCCCGACCGCCGTGCTCGGCTGTCCGGAAATCAAACTCGGAGTTCTGCCCCCCGTTCTCGCGGCTATCGGAGCTAAACGCCTCGGCGGGCCGCTGGCTGAGAGAATGATACTGACCGGTGACACGATCGATGCTGCGAAGGCGGAGAAGTCGGGATTTGTATCGGCTGTTTTCTCCGGCGAAAATCCGGACGAAGAAATGATGGAGTGGTACCGGAAAAACCTGCGCCCGTTGTCGGCCTTTGCAATCCGTCAGAATACGCGCGTCGCCCGGATCGGTTCGGGATTGTACGCGGCCGTTGAAGAACCGCTGGACAGAATCGAACGGCAGTATGTCGATGAAGTCGTGACAAGCCATGACGGCAACGAAGGCATCAATTCCTTTATCGAACGCCGCAAACCCGTCTGGAAAGACTCATAATCGGCAAACAAAAGCGCACCGCAGAGGCGAAGAGAACGCAGAGGATCGCAGGGATTAAAAATTATTTTCTCTGCGTGTCTCTGCGAACTCTGCGCCTCTGCGGTGATTTATTTATAATCGGAGTTGCGATTTGGGAATGCGGATATTTGACAGTCACGTACACATTTTCAATTCAAAAATAATCGGGAATGTAATTTCCAGACACGATCTTGTCCGCGCGCTGTGTCTTGAGATTGAAAATATCGGGAACCGGCTGAGCCCGTCCGCATTGATCGAGCAGATTCGGGAGGCAAATGTAACCGGAGCGCTTGTGCTGCCGACGGCCGATGTCAACAAGCTTGCCGAGATCAACAGGGACTGCATCGAAATGGCCGACGGGACTCCCGGACTGTATACGGCCGGAACTCTTCACCCGGACTATGATGCCGTCGATGAGGAACTGGCATTTTTGAATCGGGCCGGTGTCCGTGTAATCAAACTGTGTTCCTTTTCTCAGAAATTCCCGCCGGGCGGTCCGAAAACATATAGAATGTTTGAACGAATACAGTCCTTCAACGGGACGCTGAAGATCCCGTTCTCCGTGGTTTTGGACACCCTGGCGCTTGCGAACCGGTATTTCGGGACGGATCCCGCTCACACGACAACGCCCCGGGCGCTCATCGATCTTGTTAGAACCTTTCCGGGAATCAATTTCATAGGCGCTCATATGGGCGGTCTGGAAGCTCCTTTCGAGTTGCTGGACCAGTGCCTGGAGCCAATGCCGAATTTATACCTGGATACTTCAAATGCCGCGCATACCCTCACGGAAGATCAATTCATCAGATTGCTTCGCCGGCACGGATCCGGGCATATCCTTTTCGGGACCGATTGGCCCTGGTTCATTCATAAAAGCGAAATCGCACTGATTGATGCCAGAATGGAAGCGGCGGGTTTTACCTTGCCGGAGAAGCAGGCTGTTTTCAGCGGAAACATCGAAACAATGCTGGGAATATAACCTGCTTTGCTTCTGTTTTACTCGCCATGAGGCATACTTCCTACAATCGAGAACTATCCAAACGCCTGCTTACTCTCCAGGCGACAGTCGATCCCCGGTTCTCGCCAAAACTTGCCTTTATGGTAACCAATGCCCACTTTTTAAGTGTTCTTGCGGTGTTTTTTCAATGGCAGAAGAATATTACTTCGTCAGGATGCGCTGCCGTATCCGTACGATCGCCGCCTCAGCCCGTCTGAGGCAATCAAGGGTAAATGAAAATTATGTAAACCTTTATAAATCAATAGATAAAATTTACTGTAAATCTAGAGTCCGCCAATTCGGGCGTTTTGGGGTACACGGATTTTATTGTTCCAAAGACTTGAATTTTGTTGACAGAATTGCCATGATCCTACTAAGCTATCGGTAACCGATATTGGATACCATAATGGACGGCCTTTATATGGAAGAAAACATCCAGACTCAAATATTGAAAATATTTCAGGACTCCAATACCGGTCTTCAGATTGAGGAAATAGCGGAAAAGCTCCGTCTGACGCGCCATACCGTTGCCAAGTATCTGGAAATCCTGCGCGCCGAAGGAAGGGTCCACTACAACAAAATCGGCCGCACCAAACTCTGGAAGGTATTGTCGGCTGCGGTTGTAACAAGACTTTTAGGCATGGATGACCTTGAAGAAATTCTCCGTATCGCTGAAACGATCGAACGGGAGGATAACTCCGAGAAAGCGGAAAGAATGGCTTCCCTGAAAGAGACAGCCGTCTATCAGCTTGAATACGGAGATCCGCTTTTTAATCTGGGGGCGGAGATCGACGGGAAACTGGCCGGCTTTATTTTCGGAGAGGTCAAGCTCTGGGAATTCGGACGCGGCGAAAGAACCGGCTGGATAAAAGTTCTCGGCGTAGACCAGGACTTCCAGGGGATGGGCGTAGGGTACAAGCTGGGTGAGATGCTTCTGGGGCATTTCAAGAAGAAAAACGTCAAGAAAGTCAGGACCCTGGTGGACTGGTATGAGGGGGACCTGATTTCCTATTTCAAGTCGCTGGGTTTCAACATGCTGGGCATGCTGCCCCTGGAGAAGGAGCTATGACCGGCGATTGCGGGCAATAGAGAGATACTGCCCGGGTGTAACCCGCCTGCCCTTGCAGAGCTTACTAATTAGAGGGGGTTAAAAGAAATGAGGTACGGAGAGACAGGATTTAATCTGGAAATCGATCTGTCCCGCGGAAACATAGAAAGGGTGGAAAATGACCCTCGCGATACCGAGCTTTACCTCGGGGGGCTGGGTACGAATGCCAAGATTATATGGGACAGAGTTCCGCCGGAAGTCGACGCATTTTCTCCCGACAATCTTCTGATATTCAGCGCCGGTCTTTTATGCGGAACGCCCGCAGTCGGCTGCAACCGTACGATCGTTACCACTATTTCCCCCCAGACCAAGCTGCTGGCGTTCTCCATGATGGGAGGATTCTGGGCGCCGGAACTGAAGTATGCGGGCTATGATAAGGTTATTATACGCGGCAAGTCTCCCAGCCTGGTCTATCTGTACATCCACAACGACAAGGTGGAAATCCGGGACGCTTCCCATCTGCGGGGCAAAGGTTCCAATGAAGTCACCGATATACTTCGCCGGGAAGTCAAGGATTCCAACGCCCAGGTCGCCGCCATCGGCATGGCCGGCGAAAACAGGGTCTTTTTTGCCTCCATCGAGCAGGGACGGTCCAGTGCCAGCCGCGCGGGAATAGGGGCCGTGATGGGCGACAAGGGATTAAAAGCCATCGTTGTCCGGGGAACCAGAGACGTCAATGTTGCGCGTCCGGCTGAATTCCATCAGCTTTGCAGCGAGGTACTGCAATATATTAAAAAACGCGAAGATAATCCGATACCTGGAGTCATGCCCATTCTAGCCGGTCTCGGCTCACCGCAGGAGATGAAGATCCACGATGAGAAGTGGCACACCGAAAGCTTCATGTGGGGCAATTCCCGTGTCCGCCGAAAGGATTTCTGGACCGAGGAAGTGGCTGAAGAATGGACCCGGACACTGGAAAACGTTCGGACGCGGCTGATCAGCTGCTACAACTGCCCGATGAAATGCGGCGGTACCATGTCGATTCCCGGACTTCCCACCTACATGATGAAATGCTTCTCGAAGCTTACCTACACAATGGCGGCGTTTTCAAACCTGGATTTCGGGCTGAAAATCGCTCAACGGGCCACGGAGTACGGGGTGGACGGATTTTCGACGCCGCAGGTTATGGCTTTCGCCCTGGAACTTTACGAAAACGGCATTTTAACCGGCGACGACCTGCCGGATCTGCCGCCCGACAACGAGGGGAGATTTTATTACCTGCTGGACAAAATCGTCCGGCGGGAAGGAATCGGAGATGTTCTGGCCAATGGTACGTATTGGGCGGCCAAAGAGATCGGCAAAGGAGCGGAAGAATACGCGCATAATAACATCAAGAAAATCGAGCAGCTTCCTCTCAAGCTTTCCATGCTTAATCCTATTTATTTCCTGATGTACTGTACCGGAGAGAAGATAAATATAACCCAGATTGAAGGGCAGTTTCCGCAGATGCCTTTCCCGAAGAGAGAGCAGCGGGAAGAGTTCGTAAAGGACTGGATCCAGGTTCCGGATGAAAAGTTCAAGCAGTACTTCCTGGACTGGGAACTCCGCGGGGATAATTCCATGCCTTTCTATCCCACGGTACAAATGTGCTGCGACATCGTCGACTGGCAGGAGAAGATGCACTACATCGACGATGCCCTGGGGATGTGCGCGGGCCTGTCCTCCTTCCCTCTGAAACCTCCCTACCACATCCATAATTACCCCAAGTTTATCTCGTCGGGAGCCGGCATCGAGATGGATGAAGACAAACTGAACCAGGCGGCAAAGAGGTACAGAACACTGGTCCGGGCCATAAACATCAGGCGGGGAATGCGCCGGGAAGATGAAAAGCCCCCGGAGGATCACTGGAAGAAGAGGTTTCCCGAACTTGAAAAGGAGCTCCTGGATACCTACTACAAGTTCAAGGGCTGGAACGAGGAGGGCATTCCTACCAGGGAGTCTTTGGAAGAATTGTCACTGGGTTATGTCAGCGAAGATTTCCTGGAGCGGGGTATTCTGGCCGGGAACGGAGATGCTCCTGCCGCTGAAGAAGAGAAGGAATAAAGCGAAGAGGTGGTGACCGTCATGGGTGAGAAAAAAAAGAAAATCATAAAAACTATCAAGGTGGATGTTGACAAGTGCAACGGCTGCCGGGCATGCGAGGTCATCTGCTCCGCTTTTCACGCCGAGCCGAAGTACAGCAGCAACAATCCGGCCCGGTCCCGCGTCCGGGTTATCCGTCATCCGCTGAGAGACATTTACGTACCGGTCTACGCGGGCGAATATGCGCCCGCCGAATGCATGGGGCGCGACCAGTACACAATTGAAGGGAAGGAGTATGAGGAATGCGCCTTCTGCCGGGCGTCCTGCCCGTCCAGGGACGCATTCAAGGAGCCCGACTCCGGCCTTCCCCTGAAGTGCGATATGTGCGAAAGCGATCCGGAACTGACCGAGCCGATGTGCGTGCAATGGTGCCTGAACGACGCCCTGATCTACGAAACAAGGGAAGAGGAAGTGGAGGAGGATGCAGCGGCTCAGCAGGAAGAAGTGGAAATTGGGTTGGAAGCACTGGCAAACAAATACGGCCTGCAGAATGTAATGGACGCCGTGGCCCGGATGTCAAAGAAAGACTGATAAATAAGAGGTCCAGGAAAGACAGTGGAGAATATAGCCGACTTTAAAGAGATCGTCGATATCATCAAGGAAAAGGGCGGAGAAGCCTTCAAATACTGTTACCAGTGCGGCCTGTGCGACACGGTCTGTCCCTGGAACCGGGTGCGAAACTTCAGCATGCGCAAACTGATCCGGCAGGCCACCTTCGGCCTGACCGAAGTGGAAAACGAAGAGATATGGCGCTGTACCACCTGTGGAAGATGCCCGCAACGATGCCCCAGGGGAGTGGGCATCCTGGAAGTCGGAGTGGCCAGCCGCAGGCTGGCGACGGAGTTTGATGTTTTCCCGGCTTCCATCAAACCGATCCGCGGCGTTACCCAGAGTCTCGTCAGCGAAGGGAATCCTCTGAATGGAGATCAGAAAGACAGGGCCAACTGGACGGAAGGACTCTCGGTAAAAACATTCGAAGAGGGGATGGAAATCCTCTATTTCCCCTGCTGCTATCTCAGCTACGATCCAAGATTGAAAAAGGTGGCCAGGGCTACCGTCAGCATCCTCAACAAAGCCGGTGTGGATTTTGGAATCCTTGGTGTCCAGGAAAAATGCTGCGGTGAGAGCATTCGCAAGACGGGCAACGAGGACCTGTTCAGACGTTTGGCCAAGGACAACATCAAAACTTTTATCGATAACGGCGTGAA
>CAZPHK010000002.1:60645-77667 GCA_964586015.1 uncultured Acidobacteriota bacterium
ACGCCGAATTCAAAGTGAATTTCGAAGTCGTGCACATCACGCAGTATCTGAACGAGCTCTTGAACGGGGGGAGGCTGGAGTTGAGCGGGGAATACCAAAAGAAAGTCACCTACCATGATCCCTGCTACCTGGGCCGGCACAATTCCATCTACGACGAACCCCGGGGTGTCCTGAAGAGAGTGCCGGGAATGAAATTTTCCGAGCTGCCCGACGCCGGAGCCGACAGTCTCTGCTGCGGCGGGGGAGGGGGACGGATCTGGATGGAGACGCCGAAAGAGGAGCGTTTCTCCGATTTGAGGCTGCAGCAGGTAAGCGATATCGGAGCCGAGGTGCTGGTTACTTCCTGCCCTTACTGCATCACGAACTTTGAAGACAGCCGGATGAACCGGGAGGACAGCGAGAGCATGGAGGTTAAGGACATCACGGAGTTGATCCAGGAAGTGCTTTAGCCCCCATTACGCACGTGAGTTGAGAACGGAAAAAACCGGATAAGGACAAAAGAAGTGGAAAAAGAAACAATCGAAGGACAGTTGTTGCAAAGTCCCGCCCGCGGCAATTATGGAGATGTAATGATTGTCGGCGCAGGGATCAGCGGCATCCAGGCCGCGTTGGATCTTGCTACGGCGGGGTACAAGGTTTACCTCGTCGAAAAGTCACCGACCATCGGCGGCCACATGGCCCAGCTCGACAAGACCTTTCCCACGAACGACTGCTCCATGTGCATTGAGTCCCCCAAGTTCGTCGAATGCAGCCGGCATCCGAATATAGAGATCTTGACCTACACGGAAGTGGATGCAGTGGAAGGAGAGGCGGGGAACTTCACCGTAACCCTTGTCAAGAAGCCGCGGTATGTCGAGGAGAGCAAGTGCACGGGATGCACCGTTTGCGTGGAGTACTGTCCCGTTCATTATCCGGACCGGTTCAATCAGGACATTTCGTCAAACAAGGCCATTCACATTTACTTTTCCCAGGCGATTCCGCTGGTCACTTATATTGACGACAGCTGCCTGTACCTGAAAGAAGGCAAGTGCAGGATCTGCCAGGGTGTGTGCAAGGCCGACGCCATCAATTTCAACCAGAAAGAGGAGAAGGTGGAGGTCAAAGTAGGGGCCGTCATCCTGTCTCCCGGCTTCGAACCGTTCGACCCCAAGGTGAGAAACGACTATGGATACGGCAAGTTCGAAAACGTGGTTACCAGCCTCGACTACGAACGGCTGCTGTGCGCTACCGGTCCGTACGAAGGCGAGATCAGGCGCGCGACCGACAGGAAGCATCCGCACAAGATCGCCTGGATTCACTGCGTCGGTTCCCGGCAGGTTATTCCGGGCGGGAAAAGCTACTGTTCCGCCGTATGCTGCACGTATACCCAGAAACAGGTGATCCTGACGAAAGACCACGATGCCGGAGCCGAGTGTACGATATTTCATAACGATATCCGTTCCTACGGCAAGGATTTCGAGCGCTTTTACCAGCGGGCGGAAAATCTTCCCGGGGTTCGGTTTATCCGCAGTTATGTTTCCATCGGCAGGGAGATTCCCGGGAGCAAAAACGTCACGATACGGTACTCCACTCCCGACGAGGGGGTTAAAGAAGAAGAATTCGACATGGTGGTGCTGTCCGTCGGATTGTGCCCTCCATCCGACTACATGAGCCTGGCCGATAAGTTCGGTATCGAACTGAATCCTCACGGATTCTGTCAAACCGATCCCGTGAATCCCATGAAGACGTCCCGCCCGGGAATTTACATCAGCGGAGCGTTTCAGGGGCCCATAGATATCCCCGAGTCGGTCGTGACAGCCAGCGGCGCCGGTTCCCAATGCGGCGAACTTCTCAATTACAGGAGGGGGAAACTGGCCAAGGAAAGGGTATATCCTCAGGAAAGGGACGTTTCGAAGGAGGAGCCCAAAATAGGCGTTTATGTATGCCATTGCGGAGCGAATATCGGCAGGGTGGTCGATGTTCCTTCCACCGTCGATTATGCTCTGTCCCTTCCCAGCGTTTGCCATGCCGAAGAAAGCCTCTTTATATGTTCGACGGACGCCGCCCAGCGCCTGGCGACTTCGATCCGCGAGAAAGGCCTCAACCGTGTCGTGGTTGCCGCCTGCACTCCCAGGACGCACGAGCCGCTGTTCCGGGATACGCTTCGGGAGGCGGGCATCAATCAGTACTTCTACGACATGGCCAATATCCGGGAGCACTGCTCCTGGGTTCACTCCAAGGAGAAGGAAGACGCCACCGAAAAGGCACAGGGAATTATCAGGATGGCCGTCGCCCGCGCCGCCCACCTGGAGCCCCTGCAGGAATTCGATCTGCCGGTGAATAAACGGGCGCTGGTGGTGGGAGGCGGAATTTCCGGGATGACGAGCGCTTTAAGCATTGTCGAGCAGGGACACGAGGTATATCTCGTGGAAAAGGAGCCGGATCTTGGAGGAATGGCGCGAAGGATCCATTACACACTGGAAGGCCTGGATGTTCAGGCATATCTGGAAGATCTGAGGCGCAGGGTTTATCAGCACCCGCTGATCCACGTGCTTACGGATTCCAGGATTACCGAGGCCAGCGGTTACGTGGGGAATTTCGTAACAAGAGTGAATTCCGGTGGAAGGAATGTTGAGATAAAACATGGAGTCACTGTCATCGCCACAGGCGCGGAGGAATACAAACCGACGGAATACCTTTACGGTGAGGACGACAGGGTTCTGACCCAGCTGGAACTGGAGGAACGGATCGCCGGAGAGGATGAAAAGATTACGGGCGCCCGCAGCCTGGTCATGGTCCAGTGCGTAGGATGCCGCCAGGAGGACCGTAATTACTGTGCGCGGATATGCTGCGGCCATTCCATTAAGAACGCCCTGAAGCTGAAAGAGATCAATCCGGATATAGACATCCACATTCTCTTCCGGGATATGCGGCCTTATGGATTCAGGGAAGATTACTACCGGGAAGCGGCGGACAAGGAAGTGAAATTCATACGCTACGAGCCGGAGAACAAGCCTAAGGTAGAGGCATCCGAGGTCGAAGGGCGGCAGGTCCTGAGAGTAACCGTACCCGATCCTGTTCTGGGGACGGAGCTTGAAATCGATGCCGATTATCTGGCCCTGGCCGCCGCCACTATTCCCAACAGAGAGCAGAAGGAAATTGCCGGATTGTTCAAGGTAACTATGAATCCCGACGGTTTTTTCCAGGAAGCTCATGTGAAATTGAGGCCGGTTGATTTTGGAGCTGAAGGCGTTTACCTGTGCGGGACGGCTCATTATCCCAAGCATATAACCGAAGCCGTCAGTCAGGCATATGGAGCCGCGGGCCGCGCGCTGACTCTTCTTTCTCATGATACCGTAACCGCTTCGGGCTCCGTATGTGTCGTCGACGAAAGCGCCTGTGTTTCCTGCGGCGCGTGCATCTCGGTCTGTACCTATGATGCGATCAGCTTCCGCGAGACGCCGCAGGGCAAAAAAGCCTATGTCAATCCTGTTCTCTGCAAGGGGGACGGGCTCTGCAATACCGTATGCGCGACATCGGCCATCGTTTTGAAGCACTATACCGATGAAGAGATCCTGGATCAAATCGACGCAGCGGCTCCCGCGAAGGCGGAAAAGCCGGATCTCGTGGAAGTGCATTGATGGGTCGGATGCGCATTGCTGAGAAAGGAGGTGGAAAAGAATGGGTGCGGGACTTAAATTCAAGCCGAAAATCCTGGGCTTCGTGTGCAACTGGTGAGCGTACGGCGCTGCCGATCTGGCTGGAGTTTCCAGACAACAATACGCGACCGATATTAAACTGATCCGTGTAATGTGCAGCGGCAGGGTCGACATGGCCTTCGTGCTCCGGGCTTTCTCAAACGGAATGGACGGGGTGTTTATCGGCGGATGCCATCTGAACGAGTGCCATTATATTACCGACGGGAACCACCATGCCTACAGCATGGTGCAGCTTTGCAGGAAATTAATGGAGCACATGGGCCTCAATCCCGAAAGATTGAGGATTGAGCAGATGTCGGCGGGTGAAGGAATCCGTTACGCGGAAGTAATGAACGATTTTTCCGCGAAGCTTCATGAACTGGGGCCTCTGGGTGAAGGGGAAGGAATCGATAGGGACGGATTAAAGTTCAAACTCGAGGCGGTTACAAAACTGATTCCCTATATCCGGCTGGTGGAGAGGGAACGGCTGCGGGTGCGATTCGATACGGCGGAGGGATACTCCGAATATTTCAGCAGCGATGAGGTGAATCGCCTGTTCCGGGAACTGATTGTCGACAAACTGGCGATCGGGCAGATCCTGGCTCTTCTCAGGGAAAGCCCGCGGTCAAGCGGAGAGATATCGGAAATTCTGGGTATGGATTCGTCCGAAGTGTCGAAACACCTGAATGTCTCATCCAGGCAGGGATATTCGAAGTTTGACGAAAAAGAAAAGCGCTACGTGGCGGCATAGGGGCGAATCCTGCGTTCGCCCGTAAATGAGAGAGATGCATCTGGACGCAGACCTGAAGCGCTTTGCCGCCATGTAGGGGCGAATTTTGTGTTCGCCCTCTAATGACGGGAATTCGGGCCGGAGATTAAAAAGCAATAACTCGGGAAGCGGTTATGGATAACGATCGAATCGACAGGATTATAGAAAAACACGGAAGCAATGACAGTTCGCTTATTCAGATTTTGCTGGAGATCCAGCGCGAGAACCGTTGGCTGCCTAAGGAAGCGATCCTGCGGGTCGGAGAGAAACTGAACGTGCCGCTGAGCCGGATACAGCATATCGTTACTTTCTACAAAGCCTTCAGTCTGCTGCCCAAAGGGCGTCATGAGATTCACATATGTACCGGTACTGCCTGTCACGTGCGCGGCGCCCCGCGCCTGCTCGATTCGATACAGGACCTGACGGGAATCAAACCCGGAGAAACGGACATGGATATGAAGTTCAGCCTGGAGACCGTCGGTTGCGTCGGTTGCTGCGCTTTAGGTCCGGTAATGGTCATCGACGGCGAATACCATGGCAAGATGGCGCCTGCCAAATCGGAAGATGTTTTGAAAAAATACGATTAAGGAATGATTATGCCGAGGATAAAATCACCCGCCGAATTGGAGGAGTTCAGGAAAGGCATCCTGTCGAAAAGGGATCCGCAGAAGGCGTGCATAGCCGTCTGCACCGGAACCGGTTGCATCGCTCTCGGCGCGGCGAAAGTAGTGGCCGCCTTGAAGGAAGAGATAAAGAAGCAGGGATTGAAAACCAAGGTGGATGTCAAGGTGGACATCCGGGAGACGGGCTGCCCCGGCTTCTGCGAGCGGGGGCCCGTCATCGTGATTTATCCCGAGGAGATCTGCTATCTTCAGGTTAAGCCGGAGGACGCCGGCGAAATCATTTCGGAAACCATACTCGCCAAGAAGGTCATCGATCGGTTGCTGTACGTTGATCCGGTGACCGATGAAAAATCCGTCCGCGAATCCGATGTTCCGTTTTACAAGAACCAGACGCGGCTTTTAATCGGCAACAATATCAAACTGGATCCGAAGAGTATCGAGGATTATCTGGCTGTAGGCGGCTATACGGCCCTGGCGAAAGTCCTTACCGGGATGAAGCCGGAAGAGGTGTTGGGGGCGGTGAAGGATTCCAACATAAGGGGAAGGGGCGGTGCCGGATTCCCGGCAGGAAGGAAGTGGGAGTTTGCCCGCAACAGTCCGGGGGATACGAAATACGTGGTAGTCAACGCCGATGAAGGCGATCCCGGCGCATTTATGGACAGGGCTCTCCTTGAGGGCAATCCGCACGCGGTTCTGGAGGGACTGCTGATCGGCGCGTATGCGATCGGGGCCCATGAAGGATTCCTCTATGTCCGTCAGGAATATCCGCTGGCGGTGGAAAATGTAACTATTGCTGTTCAGAAAGCTGAAGAGGCCGGTTTTCTCGGCAAAAACATTCTCGGATCGGGCTTCGATTTTTCGGTAAAAGTGCACCGAGGCGCCGGCGCTTTCGTATGCGGCGAGGAAACGGCGCTTTTAAGGTCCCTGGAAGGGAAGCCCGGCGAACCGAAGGCAAGACCGCCATATCCGGCCGTGAAAGGCCTGTGGGACAAACCGACCAACATAAATAATGTGGAAACATGGGCCAACATTCCCCTGATAATCAACAGGGGTGCCGAGTTTTTTAACTCGATCGGCACTGATAAAAGCAAAGGCACGAAGATATTTTCTCTGGTCGGGAAAGTGAAAAATACCGGTCTTGTGGAAGTACCCATGGGAATAACGCTGAGAGACATTATTTATAAGGTAGGCGGCGGCATTCCCGGAGATAAGAAGTTCAAGGCGGTACAGACCGGAGGCCCGTCCGGAGGGTGCATTCCGGAGGAGTATCTGGATATGAGTGTCGACTTCGACGAACTGGCGAAGGTCGGCGCCATTATGGGTTCCGGCGGCATGATCGTAATGGATGAAGACACCTGCATGGTGGATGTCGCCAGGTACTTTCTCGATTTTCTGTCGGATGAATCGTGCGGCAAATGCACACCATGCCGGGAAGGAATCCGACAGATGCTGAAGATTCTGACAAATATCAGCCGTGGAAAGGGTAAGGAGGGCGATATCGAACTTCTGGAAACACTGGCTGAGACTACAAGAGACGCTTCGCTTTGCGCTCTGGGCGGAAGCGCGCCCAATCCGGTTCTCAGTACAATACGCTACTTCAGGGACGAGTACGAGGCGCATATCAGGGAAAAGAGATGCCCGGCCTTTGTCTGCAAGGAATTGATCTCCTACTATATCGATCCGGATAAGTGTTCGGCATGCATGATCTGTCTCAGGAAGTGCCCTGTCGATGCTATCATAGGCGGGAAAAAACAGATTCACGTCATCGATCAGGAAAAATGCACGAATTGTGGAACCTGCTTTGAGGTTTGCCCCTCCCGCTTCAGCGCTGTCAGGAGGCTCTCCGGCGAGCCTGTTCCCGCTCCCATACCTGAAGAAGCAAGAAATTTGGCTGGAGAGAGTAAATAACAATGAGTGAAATCCTTCTACAGATCGATGGAAAAGAAGTCAAGGCAAGCGAAGGAATGACGATATTCGAGGCGGCTAAGAGTATCGGGATCACGATTCCCACGCTTTGCCACCATGAGAAGCTGACCCCTTACGGGGCCTGCCGGATATGCACGGTGGAAGTGGAAGCCGGCGGCAGGACGCGTCTTGTAGCCGCCTGTGTCTACCCTGTTGAGCAGAATATGGTCGTTAGGACCCGGTCTGAAAAGGTGGATCAGGCCCGTAAAGTTATTTTAGAGGAAATGCTGGCCCATGCTCCGGATTCCGAAGTGTTGCGGAGTCTGGCTCAGGAATACGGAGCCGATACGGACCGTTTCGAAAAAGAAGCTGTGTTCTGTATTCTTTGCGGGCTGTGTGTGCGATACTGTGCGGAAATCAAGCAAAAGCATGCCGTCGGATTCAACGACAGGGGGCCCAGACGGGAAATTTGTTTCATCCCGGAGGTGGCATCGAAGGAGTGCTGGCAATGCAAGGAATGTTTTCCCCTGTGTCCCACATCCTATGCGCAGGCTGCGTATGTTCTGGCCGAAGGGCTCGCGGGACGGGCTTCGACAACCGAACCTGAGAAGTAGGCCGGATTTCATCCTTATTATAGGAGAAGTGCGGGTTAAGTTCCGGCATTGATAAAGTCCGACGGCATACGCGGACTAAAGAGAGTGGACTATTCCAGAGAATGCCGTTATAAGGGAAACCGGAAATCCCGAAAAATGTTTCAGGAATAAAGCGCAAAAATCCAGAAAAATATCCATTCCTTGGGAGGATGCAAAGTGGAACTAGAAGGGAAAGTAGCGATAGTAACCGGGGCCAGCCTCGGAATCGGCAGTGCGTGCGCGCTCGATCTTGCAAAGAACGGTACGAACGTAGCCATCAATTACCGCAAGCACGATGCCGAAGCCAACGCAATCTGCGAACAGATTAATTCCATGGGCCGGCGTGGGCTCGCGATACGGGCCGATGTCGCGAATTTCCAGGATGCACAAAGTATGGTGGATAAGGTTGTCAAGGAATTCGGCCGTGTCGACATACTGGTCAATAATGCCGGAGTGAACCGGGATGCCGTGATATGGAAAATGACCGAGCAGCAATGGGATGAAGCCCTGGATATCAACCTGAAGGGTTATTTCAACTATATTCACGCCATCGCCCCTCTGTTCAGGGAACAAAAGGGGGGGAAAATCGTGAATGTCACTTCGATTAACGGCATCCGGGGCAAATTCGGCCAGTCGAATTATTCGGCGGCGAAAGCCGGAATTATCGGATTGACCAAAACCGTGGCACGGGAACTGGCCAGGTCCAACGTGAACTGCAACGCAGTGGCACCCGGATTGATTGAGACCGACATGATGAAGCAGGCTCCGGAAGACGTGAAGCAGAAGGCGCTGGCCGAAATCGTTCTCGGCAGGATGGGCGCCCCGGAGGAGGTTGCATGGGTCGTGACGTTCCTCTGCACGGAAAAAGCCCGGCATATAACCGGTGAAGTGATCAAGGTTGACGGTGGGCAGTATATCTAACCCGCACGGGTCACTCTTTATATTAAAACAAGATATCTCAACAAGGAGGTAATCTATGGGTAAAGTGGCAATTATTGGTGTGGGCCAGACTGCCTTTGTCAGGGGCTACCCGGGATCTATTCGGGAATTGGCTTTTGACGGTTTTAAAGACTGTATGGCCGATGCACGGATAACCGTAAAGGATATTGATGCATCGGTTGTGTGCTCGGCGCCGGAATACGATAAGCAGCGGTCCCCTTCCGGCGTATTTGCGGAATACCTGGGTTTGAATCCCCAGCCGACATTCTATGTGGAAAGCCTTTGCTCTTCGAGTTCGACGGGATTGAAGCTCGCCTACTCTATGATCAAGTCCGGTCTTCACGACGTTGTTGCCGTCATCGGTTTCCAGAAAATGTCAGAAATTTCGTCGGCGGAATCCCAGGAAAGAATGGGGCGTGGTACGGATGTTCAGTGGGAGAGCCCCTTCGGAACGATGATGCCCGCCTACTACGCCATGTTTGCCGGGGCATACATGGAAAAATATGGTGCGACTCTCGAGGATCTGGCTTTGGTCCGTGTCAAGGCATCAACCTACGGGCAGATCAACGACAAGGCGGTTTATCGGAAGGCGGTAACGCTTGAAATGCTGTCGGATCCCGAGAATCCCATGTCAGGACCCGTTTCCAGCCCTCTGCGCGTTGGAGACTGTTGCGCCAATGCAGACGGATGCTCCTGCCTCATCCTTGCCAGTGAAGAGAAGGCTAAGGAACTCAGCAAAAGACCGGTCTGGGTTCTGGGCCTGGGTTCCGCTTCGGCTCCGGTCAATATGGCCGGAAGAGACGTTTTCACGGCGTTGAATGCAGCGGAAATAGCCGCCGATCAGGCTTACAAAATGGCCGGAATCACGCCCAAGGATGTGAATGTGGCTGAGGTGCACGATTGCTTCACCATCGCCGAAATGCTGGCCTATGAAGCCCTGGGATTCGCAAAACCGGGTGAGGCCAGAGATCTGGTCCGGGGCAAGGAGACCTATAAGGAGGGGAGCATCCCGGTCAACGTCGATGGAGGACTTCTTTCGAAAGGGCATCCAATAGGCGCCACGGGCGGTTCGCAGGTCCGTACGATTGTCCAGCAGCTCAGAGGCGAAGCGGGCGACATACAGGTCAAGGATCCGGAGATCGGACTGGTCCACAATATCGGCGGTGTAGGCCTTTACGCCAACGTCACCATTCTCGGGAGGTCATAAAATGGGGAAAAGGGAAGTTGACGATCGATTCAAAAAATTTGGAACGGTAAGCTTTACGAGCATCACGAAGACGAATGATTTCGTCAGCCAACTGGAACAGGGAAAGATCATGGGGACAAAATGCAAACAATGCGGTCTCCAGTTTTTCCCACCGAGAGCCGACTGCTATCAGTGCCTGTCGAGCGACATGGAATGGTTTGAGGTTTCCGGAACCGGCAAGCTTATGGCTTTCAGCAAGCTGAAATACGGCCCCATAGGTTTCGAAGGCGATCTTCCTTACTGTATCGCTGTTCTGGATTACGGCGGATATAAGGTCTTCGGCAGGATCGATAAGGAGATTGAAGATAAGGACATTAAAATCGGGATGGAGATGAAGACGGTTGCCAATACCCTGCCCAACGGTCAGCTGAATTACATTTTCCAAAATCCCTGATCTCGGGGGAACACGCTTTTCCTGCCGGACTGTTTTATTTTCCGGCTGTCCGTATCCGAGCACGTATATTTCCCGGCGGAACGGAAACGTTTTTGGACAAATCCGCATATTGAGGAAGTCTATGGAAGGATTGCTTGACGGTGTTCGCGTGATCGACCTCTCCCTGGTACTGGCCGGGCCTTACTGTTCCATGATGCTGGGAGATCTCGGCGCGGATGTCATTAAGGTTGAGCGGCCGGGTGTGGGAGACGACACCCGGCAATGGGGGCCCCCCTTTACGCTTGAGGGCGGGGAAAGTGCGTATTTTCTGTGCGTCAATCGAAACAAACGCAGTATCACGGTCAACCTGAAAACACCTGAAGGAGTCGAAATCATTAAGGCGTTGGCCGCGAAGTCGGATGTCTGCCTTGAGAATTTCAAGCCCGGAACCACGGATAAACTGGGCCTCGGTTATGAAGCCCTCCGAAAGGTTAATCCCGGGATCATTTATTGCTCCATTACCGGATTCGGTCCCGACGGCCCTTACCGAAATCGCGCGGGATATGATCTGGCGGTTTCGGCTTTCGGAGGATTGATGGGTATTACCGGAGAACCGGAAGGGCCTCCCGTTAAAGCCGGTGTAGCGATGACCGATGTCATGACGGGAGTTTACGCCCATGGAGCCATCTGCGCCGCCCTTTATGCACGGGAAAAAACCGGACTCGGACAGCACATCGATGTGTCTCTTCTGGAGACCCAGGTCTCGGCCCTCGCGAATATGGCAAGTTCTTACCTTATATCCGGAGATATCCCCAAACGATGGGGGACAGCCCATGAGACCATCGTTCCGTATCAGGGGTTTGAGACGAAAGACAAGTATGTGATCGTTGCGGTTGGAAACGATCAGATCTGGAAGCGATTCTGCAGGATTATCAACCGGCCGGATTTAGCCGAAGATCCGCGTTTTAAGACGAATCCGCTCCGTGTCAAGAACCGTAAGGAATGCATCGGGATCCTGACATCCGTAATGAAAACGCGTCCGCGCGACGAATGGATAAAATTGCTGAACGACGAAGCCGTCCCATGCGCTCCCATTAATACTATGGATGAGGTCTTTGCGGATCCGCAGGTTCTGCATCGCAATATGCTTGTGGAGGTGGATCATCCCACGGCCGGGAAAATCAAACTGGTGGGGATTCCGGTCAAGTATTCCGAGACGGGGGCGACGATTCGCATGCCTCCTCCCGTTCTTGGAGAACATACGCGCGAGATCCTGAGCGGGATTCTGGGATACGGGGATGCGCAGATTCAAAAACTGAAATCGGCAGGTGTGATATAGGGATGCTTTTATTACAATTTCCAATGGGAAAGTCCGGCATCGGTTTGGCGCTCGGGCATCAAAATATCGGTTCAGAGCTCGCCCTGCCTCATTGCCCTTCGCAGCAGAGCATTCAGGGATGTGGAGCTCTCCACTTCCTTTTGGAATCCATCAGGATCGGCGTTTGTTTTTTTAGTAATGTATCGATTGATGCGCCATTTCAGCTCAAACGGCAGAGGCCGGTCGTCCTCGTTTTCCAGGACGAGGTGCTCCGGATCGCCGTAGATCGGATAACGCTTCGCTACCATTCGCGCTGCGTCAGGTTCGGGGACGCCGTCGTTTTTCACGAGTTTTTCAAACAGCAGTATCCGGTTCATTTCGTCGACTTTGCAAATCAAGCGACGTTCCAGGTCTTGCATGTTCCACCACAGGGCAATATCCTCGTCGCTGACGCCCTCGGCCCTTTTGGGAGCGAACGCGTTCCGGACATTTTCGTCGGTCTGTTCCCGTTCCAGGAGGATATTACCGAAAGATTCCGGCAACCGGTCGGTGCCTTCTCTTTGAGCAGCCTCTTTCTGCTCTGTCGCCATATTCTTGAAAATCTCGTGCGCAACATCCTCCGGCATATTCATGGATTCCCGAAAATAGGACACGTACTCCCGCTTCAGCCGCATTTCGGTTTCCGACCAATCCGGTTCTTCCGTCGGTTTATTCAATGGACGCGCCTCATGTTCTATCGGTATTTGGATGCCACGCCCGATGGGCTTGCTTCCAATAAGAGACTATTCGGGATCGTACGCTCGGCGCAAGGGCAAAATTGCCGGCGGCCTCCCGGGTGCAAGCCGGTGTTTTCATTCGTTTATTCTTTATTGACGCCCCAAAGCCGGTGCCTTTATAATCGGTCCGCCAGAGATAAGCGTTTCACCTGGGGGCGTCGGATTGCTTCAATAATCTGTTGAAGGAACTCGAATCAGTTTGGCAATTCAAGGAAAGGAATTTTAGATGGCTCTTACCAATACATCCAAAGTCAAGGAGGATGTCTGGATACCCACATGCTGCGGCCAGTGCTATTGCATGTGCGGCATCAAGGTCCGCCGGCAGGACGGCGTTGTGACGGAGGTTGAGGGGAACCCGGAAGTTCCGTCGGGACGAGGCAAAATCTGTGTAAAGGGTCTCGCGTCACCTCACTTGCTATATGATCCGTACCGGGTGAACTATCCTCTGAAGCGAACAAACCCTGAGAAGGGTATCGGCGTGGACCCTAAGTTTGTGCGTATAAGCTGGGACGAGGCGATGGACATCATTGTCGGGAAAATGAAGGCCTGCCAGGAGAAGGATCCGAGGGGGGTGTATTTTCAGGCAACGACCACGCAGGCGTCCGAGATACGGTACGGGGTCACCGGGTTCATGAAGGCTTTCGGGACGCCGAACTACTGGGTTTCCGGCGGGGGGCTTCACTGCGGCAACGGCGCGCATTTCATGAACGGCATCATGCATGTCGCCTGGTCGATCATCCCTGATTTCGCGCACTGCAATCTGCCCTTGAATTTCGGCTGCTCCAAAGGCCACGGAGCAGGCCATGTGGCGGTCCAGAACGCCACGCAGGCCGCAGATGCACGAGCGCGCGGAGCCAGGACCATCACGTTCGATCCCATGCAGAGCGCGCAGGCTTCCAAGGCGCACGAATGGGTTCCCATCCGTGTGGGCACGGATGGAGCGATGGCCCTGGGACTGGTGAATGTGCTGCTGAACGATCTCGGTGTCTATGATGAAGAATATTTGAAATACAAAACCAACGGGCCTTACCTGGTTCGTCCTTCCGACGGCCGGTATATGCGGGACAAGGAAACCAACAAGCCCATGGTCTGGGATCTGGTGGATAACCGCCCGAAGGTTCACAACGATCCTTCGGTGACGAGAGTTCAGTACGAGGACGAGGCCCACGATGTAGCCCTGTTCGGCGAGTATGACGTCGACGGCGTAAAATGCCGTCCCGGTTTCGAGTTGCTGAAGGAGCATGTAAAAAAATACACTCCGGAATACGTGGAAGAAATCACCTTCGTGCCGGCCTCCACCGTTAGACGCATCGGCAAGGAAATCGCGGACAACGTCGAGATCGGAGCGACGGTTACGATCGAAACGGAGGAAGGTCCGAAAAAGATACCGAAGCGGCCCATCGCGGCACACTTTTTCCGCGGCTCCCAGGGCCATACGAACTCCGGGTGGACCTGCCTGTCCGTCGACATGATCAACCACATGGTCGGGGCGGCCGATACATGGGGCGGCGCTTTGGGCCTGGGTGCGGCGGTCGGCGCGGGATACAAACCGACCGGAAAGCCTTACCAGATTCCCTACCCGGACGAAGACGGCCTGCTTATGTGCAAAGCCTGGGTTTACGATCACATACCGTATCCCCTGCGCAAGCCCAAACCCCCGACGCGGCTCGACCTGCACGATATGTTTCCCACTTCGATCTACAACGCTTTCACCATTATGAGCCCCAAGTGGTTCGAAATGCTGGAGCAGTTCAAAATTCCATACCGGCCGGACATCATGATCAATTTCGGATCCAATTCCGTAATGACCATGGGGAACGCCGAGATCGTAACGGAGAACTTCCTAAAGAAGTTCAATTTCATCTTTTCCTTCCAGCTCTACATCACGGAATTCGAGGAAGCGGTGGCGGATATCATTCTGCCGGATACATGTTTCCTTGAACGATACACGCCCGCCGTAAGTTTCCCGTCCACCTTCTCTCACCCTACAGGTGAGGATGATTGGGGCTGGACCATCAGGCAACCGGTAATCGAGCCGATGTATGAGCGGCGGGATTTCAACGTAGTCATGATGGACCTCTGCAAACGGCTCGGCATACTCCACAAATACTACAAGGCGCTGAACGACGTGACCGTCATCCGCTACGGCGGCGCCATGAGCGATGAGTACAAGCTTTGCGAGGACGGTTCTCAGGAGCACACGTGGGATGAAGTCGTCGACCGGATGCTCAAAGACCGGTTTGGGCCGGAACACGGGCTGGAGCATGTCAGAAAGACAGGCGTATTCACGTGGCCGAAACGAAAGGAAGACGTGTACTGGAAATGGTTCAATCCCTCAAGGGTGCCGGTATATTTCGAGTATTTTATCGATGCCGGCGAGCAGATAACCGAGCTGTGCAAGCAGTTCGACCCGGAGAAAAAGTACATTAATCTGAACTGGTCCGTGTTCAAACCGCTCGCGGACTGGTATCCATGCCCGACGCACACGGAGAAGAATCCCGAGTTCGACATGCATGCATTTTACTGGCGCGCGGTCACGCAAACCAACTCCCTGACCCAGCAGAACCCGTACCTCGATGAAATGTCCCAGGAGGATACCATTGTCTTCGGCATCCAGATGCACAGCGGGACCGCCGCTAAAAAAGGGATCAAAGACGGCGACATGGTTTGGGTAGAAAACCCGGAAGGCAAAAAAATCAAGGGCTGGGTTACGCTCAGTGAAGGAATCGAGCCGAGCCATCTGGCCTTCGCCGCCATCCTGGGACACTGGGGCGAATACATGCCGGTAGCCAAGGGTAAGGGTGCGTTCTTCAATGACCTTGTCATGATGGATGAGCCGCACACGGACCCCCTGACGTTAAACCAGGACATCTGTTGCCGCGTAAAAATTTACAAGGCCTAGTGAGAAATGCGGGTTAAGTGCGGCGCTGGTCCATTTTGATTGGAGTTGAATATGGCACGTTACGGAATGGTCATTGACCTGAAAAGATGCTACGGCTGCTACGCCTGTGCGATGGCATGCAAGGTTGCGAACCGGACGCCTCCCGGAGTGTTCTGGGCCCGGGTTCTGAGAGGAGAAATGGGTGTTTTCCCCAATTCCGTCCGGCAGGCGCTGCCGGTGCTCTGCAATCAGTGCGAGGAGCCGGACTGCATGAAAGTCTGCCCCACGGGAGCGACCTACCAGACGGATGACGGAATCGTCCGCGTGGACAAGAACAAATGTATCGGTTGCGGGTACTGCGTGATGGGATGCCCTTATGGCGCGCGGTATAAGGTGAATGAGTGGAAGAGCTATTTCCCGGAAGGGCTTTCCCTCAGCCCGTATGAGGAGCATACCAAAGATTTCTGGGAGCAGAAAAGCGGCACCGGTGTGGCGACGAAGTGCGATTTCTGCATCGACAGGCGAGCCGAGGGCAGAGAACCGGCCTGCGTCCAGGCGTGTTCGGCCAAGGCACGGGTTTTCGGTGATCTTGACGATCCTGACAGCGAGATATCCTATCTTATTAAAACAAAGCGGGGATTTGTCTTGCGGCCTGAGATCGGCACCGAGCCCAAAGTTTATTATCTGCCTCCGAGGTAGTTCACATTACAGCACCCGGTATACGGGCACAGTTGCGGATAGGAGAAATATATGGGATCGACAAAATTGGACGGCCAGGTTCAGAGTGAGTGGCGCTGGCTAATCGCCGCATACCTTTTTCTCGCCGGTGTCGGCGGCGGGGCTTACATGACGGGGGTCATCGCCGATTTCGCCGGCGGCCCGGAATGGATGCTCGTTTCCAGGATCGGTGTGTTTCTGGGTTTACCCTGTGTTCTCATAGGAACCCTTTTTCTGCTCGCGGATCTGGGAAATCCGATACATGCCTGGAGAGTCTGGATGAAGCCAAAAACCTCGTGGATAGCACGGGGAACGATCATCATCGTAATTTTTATGATCTTTGCCGCCATACACACGGCCTGGTGGGTATGGCCTTTCCCCGGCCCGCTGGCTGATAACGAGTCGGCCCGCCACATCGTAGGCGTCCTCGGCTTCATTTTCGCATTTCTCACGGTAATTTATACGGGGCTTCTGCTGGGATACAGCCAACCTATTACATTGTGGAGAACTGCGCTGCTTCCGGTACTGTTCTTCGTATCTGCCGTGTCAACGGGCATCATGGCCATTATGTTGATCGGCCAGGGCTTTGAAATTGGCGAGGTACAGATGGCCACGCTATCCAGTGCCGACGCTTTGATCCTGCTTTTTGAGATGTTCGTACTGGCGGCTTTCCTGTATAACGCCTACAGGATGCTTGAATCCAGACCCTCGGCTAAACGCATCCTCGCCGGTCCGATCGCACCATACCTTTGGCTTGGAGTCGTTGCATGCGGACTGGTTATCCCTTTTATCCTGGAAGTGCTGGGAGGTCACGGAATCGCGGCGATTATTGCGGCTGTCCTGGGCCTTTTCGGCGGGCTCTGCCTCCGATACACAATCCTGGTTGGAGGAATTTTTATTCCCATGATAGCGGATGGATTCGAATTCGCAAGGATCTACCGGCCGAAAGATCCCATGCCGGCCGTCGGAAAGCTTCCGCCGAGCTAGACTCCTCCCCGGTCCGGACTCCGTTTCGATTCGGAATTGAGGTTATGTTCAATAGACCGGATCATTTTGTTTGAGAAATGAACTGCAGTTTTGCGCGGATTTTCGCGGATACCAGCCATGGTATCTGCGAAAATCCGCTGTTTAATATTTTTCCATAAAATTCTGACATGCGATCATGA
>CAZPHK010000003.1:0-67540 GCA_964586015.1 uncultured Acidobacteriota bacterium
CCGGCTTCGCGTCCAAGACCGGGAGAGTAGCAGAAATACTGCTTGTTATCTCCCCAGTACCTGTTCCAGCCGGTGTGAACGATCACGATGTCGCCCTTCTCGATCCTGGGAGTTGCCTTCTCCAGGTCTTCAGCCGTGATCAATTCCCACTTTTTCTTCGGGATATCCACTACAACGCCTGTTCCGTAGTAAAGATCCAACGGTAATTCATGGGTAAATCTGAGGCCTTCGACAACGTGGCCGGGAGAATCGGCATGTGTTGTGCAGTGCATCACGGTCGTGATCTTCTGCGAAAGGACGCCCGATTTGGCGTGATAATGCATCCGCTCCACTTTAATGTCCTCGAAGTAGGGCCAGAGAGGGCATCCGGGGCCAAAGGGGTGGCTGAGGTCCACCAATTTCATATTGTCGCTCATTTCATAAACTCCAATCTTATCTTTATCCGGCGACGGTGCCGCCGTCCACATACAGGATTTGCCCGGTTACAAAATCAGACGCGGGAGAGGAAAGATAAACGGCAGCCCCGACGGAATCCTGAGTCAGCGCCGCCCTGCCCATGGGAATCCTGGACATGAAAATTTTGAACATCTGTTCGTTGTCCAAAACCTCCTGCGTCAACGGTGTCCAGAAAATACAGGGCGCGATCGAATTGACATTGATGTTGTATTTCGCCCATTCGGTCGCTAACTGTTTGGTCAGCAGATTTACCGCGCCTTTACTGGTCCCGTAGGCGGCGTACCCGCTCGGATGCCCCGCAAAGGCCCGTACGGACGAGATCGTGACGATTTTCCCCTTTTTCTTATCCTTGAAAATTTTTCCCACATGCTTGCAGCAGAGAAAGGTTCCCCGTACGTTTATGTCCATCACCTGCTGCCAGTCATCGATGGGAAATTCCTCTGCGGGAAAACGTTTTGCAATACCGGCGACGGTGACAAGGATATCCACGGTGCCGAACGCCTTCAGTGTTTCCTTCACCAGGTTCTCTACATCCTCTTCAACAGAGACATCGCAGCAAATCGCCAGGGCTTTCCGGTCTAAAGCCTCGACGTCTCTGACAACCGGCCGGAGCGTCTCCAGTGTGCGGCCGGTTACCACAACATCGGCGCCATAAACCGCCAGTCCCTGTGCGATTGCCTGTCCCAGGGCTCCGGCGCCGCCTGTCACGACGGCCACTTTGCTTGTGAGGTCGAACATGTTTCGAACGTAGTTCAGGTCAATGCGTGATTCCATATATTCACCGCCTTTCGCCGGATCGTTCCAGCTTATTTGTATGTAATGATCACGAGCATGCTTGCAGGCCTGTTCGTATTGTTGACTATTGCCCTGGCTTCGTTGGGACCGACATACAATGAATCCCAGGACTTCAGCGCAAATGTTTCGTTCTCCGGAGTTGTTACCGTTACTTCCCCCTCAAGCACGAAATAAAGCTTTTCAGCCGGAGTCGCGTCCATCTCGGCACCGCCGTTCGGCAGGAAATGGGAGAGACCCATCCAGAACTGCTGCGTTCCTGTTTCCTCTTTTCCATGCAGCTTCAACGCGGTCATATTGAAGTGTTTGGGCGGCGCATAGGGCTTCGCATCCAGAAATTCCACCTTTTTCATCTTGTCTCCTTTCTTTGTTGCTGGAGCGTATCACATTATGGTATTAGAATACCACAATGCGGTTTACGACACTTTCTCAAAAGGAGACCATGTGATGAAATCGATAAAAGTCCTGCTTATTATGTCTGTCGCTCTTGTCTGCCTCGTTCCGGCATTCGCAGCCGACATTTCAGGCAAGTGGGAAGCCGTTATCACCACCCCGATCGGCGAGATGAACTACACTTTCGACTTTAAAGTTCAGGGTGAAAAACTGACGGGAACAGCCGTGATGTCCATGGGAGGAGAAGAATCCAGCAGATCCGCTTTAACGGAAGGCTCCGTGAAGGGTGATGAAATATCGTTTGTCGAAACGCTGAATGTTCAGGGCCAGGAGCTCCGAAGCGAATATAAAGGCAAAGTCACAGGGGACAAGATTAGAGGTTCCCGAACGGTCGGCAGCTATCCGAGCGAGGATTTCGTCGCGAAACGCGTCAAATAGCATTTCGGATTCCAAGATCCGTCAGACGGATTCTGCGGCGAACAGACCGATTTCCTGAATCCTGGAGAGCAACCATGGCCGACAAGCTGATTATCACTTCCGCGCTCACAGGCGCGATCACGATTCCAACACAGACGCCTCACCTGCCATTTACACCGGAACACCTCATCGCGGATGCCATCGCATGCAGCCGGGCCGGCGCCTCGGCCGTTCACGTGCATGCGCGCGATCCCGTGAACGGCCGCCCGCTTTCCGATCCCGATCTCTTCGAGCCGATTCTGAAAGGGATCAAGGCCGCGAGCAACGCAGTGGTCGGGATTACCACCGGCGGGGGCATGGGCATGTCCCCGCAGGACAGGCTGCGCGTGATCCCGCGATACCGCCCCGAACTGGCGTCGTTCAATCTCGGAAGCATCAACTTTTCCATACACCCGGTGGCAAAGAGATTCAAAGCCGGGGATTATAAGTACGATTGGGAACAATCATACGTCGAAGGCACGAAGGATTTCATCTTTCGAAACACATTCGGCGATATGGAAACCTATTCCAGCACCTTCGCAGAGAACAACGTGCGTGCTGAATTTGAAGCCTATGATGTAGGGCATCTATACAATCTTCGGTTCCTGGTAAAGAACGGACTTGCGAAGCCTCCTTTATGGATTCAGTTTGTTCTGGGTGTCCTTGGCGGCCTGGCGGCGACCATCGAAGATCTTATAGTGATGAAGCAAACGGCCGACAGGCTCTTCGGAAGCGAGAATTACAAATGGTCGGTGATTGGCGTCGGTTATCCCGCCGAGATCAATCTTGCCGCGGTGGCGATCATGATGGGCGGCCATGTACGCGTAGGCCTCGAAGACAACATCTTCATCGGTAAAGGCAAGCACTGCACAAACGCGCAACTTGTCGAAAAGATCGTTCGGCTTGCGCGCGAGTTCGACCGGGATATCGCGACACCGGAGGACATGCGGGAAATTCTGGGGTTAAAAGGCGCGGGAGCGGTCGGATTCTGATATGAACGCGAATAAATTCATCAGCTGCGCCGAGGCTGTTGCGATGATCCCGGACGGAGCCTCAATCATGATAGGAGGATTCATAGGTGTCGGGTCGCCTCATCGCATTATCGCCGAAATGGTTCGGCAGGGCCTGAAAAATCTTACGATCATCGCCAACGATACCGGCACGGAGAGTTTCGGGATCGGTCGGCTGGTTATGGCAAAGATGATCCGCAGGCTCGTTGCTTCTCATATCGGGTTGAATCCCGAAACGCAGCGGCAGGTGATCGCGGGCGAGATAGAAGCGGAATTCTGCCCGCAGGGCACACTGGCAGAAAGAATTCGCGCCGGAGGTTTCGGGCTCGGCGGGATCCTGACTCCGACAGGCATGGGAACCGTAGTTGCAGAAGGCAAGCAGGTGATCGAAGTGGACGGGAGGCAATACCTGCTTGAAAAGCCTATAACGGCCGATTTTGCACTGATTGCGGCTCATCGTTCCGATTATCGAGGCAACCTGGAATATTCCCTGACCGCGCGCAATTTCAACACCGCTATGGCCACAGCCGCCCGGACCGTTATCGCGGAGCCGGAACATATCGTCCCGACCGGCGCCATTCCCCCGGATGCGGTTGCAACCCCGTTTGTTTGCGTGCATCACATCGTTGAGAGGGCCGGAACCAATGGATAATAAGGTGCTGATTGCGAAACGGGTGGCTCTTGAATTAAACAGCGGGAGCCTTGTAAATCTGGGCATCGGCCTGCCTACATTAGTTCCCAGGTATTTGCCTCCAGGCAGGGAAGTCTACTTCCAATCCGAAAACGGCATCATCGGCATGGCTCCGGTACCGGGAGCAGGAATGGAAGAACCCTCGCTCATCGATGCCGGCGGAAGCTTCGTCGGCGCCATTCCCGGCGCCGCCAGCATCGACAGCTGCCTTTCATTCGGCCTGATCCGCGGTGGTCATCTCGATTTGACCGTTCTCGGCGGCCTGGAAGTGGACGAGCAGGGGCGGCTGGCAAACTGGATGGTTCCGGGAAAGATGCTGCCGGGGATGGGCGGCGCTATGGATCTGGTAACCGGCGCCAAGCGCGTTATTGTCGCTATGTCCCATACAGCCAAAGGCAAACCGAAAATTGTAAAACAATGCTCTCTCCCTTTGACATCCGTGCGGCGAGTCAGCCTGATTGTGACGGAAATGGCCGTGATCGAACCAACGGACGAGGGTCTGGTTCTCCGGGAGACAGCGCCGGGAGTAACCATAGAAGATATAGTAGCCGCGACGGAGGCCAGGCTAATTATTCCGACACACATTCCCGAAATGCCGTTAGAATAAGACTCCACAACAGTTCATTCCTGATCCCAAAGCTGCGGCAGGTCGTCGTCCATGAATCTTCAACAAAAAGAGGAAGGGAGTCATTGAATGACCGGGGATAAAAACTGCTATTTCCTCTTGCGTCGATATGCTGCTAGCATCTATCCGGATCGGTTGTAGGATAGGGAATGAATCTCGTTTTCGTTCAAGTCGCTCGGTATTACAGTGCAGGCCGCTTTCATGAGAGCTTCGTCAATGATAGTCTGACCACTTAACGCGCCGGTCAACAGCAGCGTAGAGAATAAGAATGCAACGCGCTGTGGAATTCGGTATTCAGTCATGCTCATTTCCTAGGGCCTCTTCTCGGTCTGATAAGTTTATGCAAATGCGTCGTCGCTCACGACATCGCCCAACAGCCGCCTTTATTTATAAAGTCTGCATTATTTAGAAAACTACATAGACTGGTTATAGTTCAAGATATATGAAGTGTAAAATTCTCAATGCGGGATAATTTTAGAACACTTCCATGCAGGAGAATAAAACTTTCTTCAATGGCCTCTGTAAGGAACTAAAGACAAAAGGGAAATTTCGGGCGTTTCATTAATATTTTGTTTATTGTGTAATAATGGAACATCGATTATTTGAGAAATCCTTTCGAGCTTTTCAATAAGGCGGGATGATATGACCGATTGCCCTTTCTGCACGCGAATCAACCGTTCGGACATCATCGCCGGCAATGAACTTGCCGCTGCATTTTACGACGGCTTCCCGGTGAGCCCGGGTCACACGCTGATTGTACCGCGCAGGCACGTGGCCGATTTTTTCGCCCTGACCGGCGAGGAGCAGGCGGCGATGTGGACGCTGGTCGCTGCCGTGCGGCGGATCCTCCAAGAAAAGCACGCGATCGACGGGTTCAATATCGGCATCAATATCGGCGAGGCGGGCGGCCAGACGATCGCGCATGCCCACCTGCACGTCATCCCCCGATACGCGGGCGACGTCCCCGATCCGCGCGGCGGCATCCGATGCGTGATTGCAGCGAAAGCACGCTACTGGAAGGAGCCCTGACTGAAACCACCTGCCCCCTGTGCGGGGAAGAAAGCCTGCAAACAATGCAGGGCACGTTCCGCTTCGATCCGCCACCCAACATTCCCGGCGGAACCATGATCATTCCGAATGCAACGTGGCAGCACTGCACTGCCTGCAACGAGGACATTATTCCATACGAGCTGGATCAGGCTATCGATCGCGAGCATGACAGACGGCTGGGACTACCCGACCTCGAGAAGGGGCTTTCTTAAAACGCTTCACATTCTACTGCCGTTTCTCCGGATCCAGACTTTTATGAAAGATACTATAATGGGATATAGACGGTTGCAGACGGGGAAAACACTAAAATGATTGAGTTTAAAACAGGCAATATTTTCTCTGAGGATGTTGAAGCCTTGGTTAATGCCGTCAATTGCGTCGGGGTTATGGGACGCGGAATTGCTCTCCAATTCAAAAAATTATGGCCTGCAAATTTTTCTGCCTATACTGCGGCATGCCACAGGAATGAAGTTCGGCCAGGACAAATGTTTGTTTTTGAAACAGCCCGCTTAACAAATCCGCGCTATATTATCAATTTTCCGACTAAACTCCACTGGCGTGATGCCTCACGTATTGAAGATATCGAGTCGGGGCTCGCCGCGCTCGTCGTAGAGATTCGAAAGCGGAATATTCAATCAATAGCGTTGCCGGCCATTGGCGCTGGTCTGGGCGGACTGTCATGGGATGCAGTCCGCGCTCTTATCATGAAAGCGATGAAATCAGTCGCCGGAAGAAAAATTGTTGTTTACGGACCATACAGTGACAATGATTCACCCTAAAAGGTTTAAAACATCCGGTACGTGAAACGTAGAATAAGCCTCATATGACACCTGCAACCGAGCCAGGGAGGATTTGCCTCCATACCGATTTTTATTACATTGACTATTAATAGAATAGGTGTATAAATGGTGAATATAGATTGCAAAACAAAATTGCCAATTGATTTATAAGTTTCTCAGACAATGCTTCTTGTTATCAGATAAATCAAAAGCTCGTGCGAAATCAGAACTATGATCAAGAATATTCATGAAATCCGGGACCCGATACACGTTTTTGTAAGAATGGACACCGATGAGCGTAAGGTATTGAATTCCCGGGCATTTCAGCGATTGCGGCACATCCACCAATTGGCCTTGTCTTACCTGGTATATCCCGGCGCCAGCCACAAACGATTCGAGCATTCACTGGGTGTGATGGAATTATCCGGCAGAGTTTTTGATATTGTCACGCATCCGGATTCAGTCTCGGAACAAATACGAAAAATTTTGCCCGAAATTGCTATTGAAGACAAAAAGAGATATTGGAGGCGTGTAATTCGAATGGCGGCATTGTGCCATGACATCGGCCATCTGCCATTTTCACATGCAGCGGAGAAGCAGCTGCTTCCTGACGGGTGGGATCATGAACGGCTAACCAAAGAAATAATTCTTTGTGAGGAGATGCAAAAAATCTGGTCCGAAATGACTCCCCCTATTCGACCCGAAGATATTGTAAAACTGGCGGTAGGACCAAAATCCGCTGCCATGCCTTTTTCAAGTTGGGAGGCCATTCTTTCCGAAATCATTGTTGGGGATGCTTTCGGTGTCGACCGCATGGACTACCTGCTGCGGGATTCTCATCATATCGGAGTCAGTTATGGGAAATTCGATCATTATCGCCTGATCGACACACTCCGCATTCTTGTATCTCCCTATGATGAAGAAAATGCAAGATTTTCCGAGCCAGTCCTCGGGGTTACGGAAGGCGGGATTCAATCCGCAGAAGCGTTGCTTCTGGCAAGATATTTTATGTACTCCCAGGTTTATTTTCACCCCATCAGGAGAATTTATGATATTCATCTGATGGATTTTCTTAAGGACTATTTACCTGACGGCAAATTCTCAACGGTAATTGATGATCATCTTCAAATTACAGACCATGAAATTATTGCATCTATGCTTGATGCGGCACGCAATTCCTCAAAAAGGGGTCATAAAACCGCAAAGAGAATTACGGATCGCCGGCATTTTCGTATTTTATACGAGCGTAATCCCGATGATATAAAGATCAATCCGGAAGCCGGGCAAGCAGTCTATGAGGCTTTGCTGGAGATATTCGGCGATGAAAACCTCAGACATGATAAAGATACACAGAAAGGCAGCGCTCATAACTTCCCGGTTCTCACTCGTGATGGTAGGATTGTTTCTTCCATGGAAATTTCGGAAGCATTGAATAATTTGCCTCTTATTGCAGTGGATTATGTGTTTATTGCGCCGGAACATAAAAAGGATGCTGAAGCATGGCTACAAAAGAATCGTGAACGCATCATAGCGGCAAAATTTGAGGAGGAAGCATGAACCGGCTAAAAAACTGCGTTTTGATACTGGAACTCTTAGAAAAGCTAAAGGATAAAGGAAGCTGGTGCGGAGAAACGCACATTCAGAAAGCTTCTTACTTTTTAAAAACGCTTGCAGATGTGCCTATGGATTTCGATTTCCTTCTGTACAAACACGGGCCTTTTTCTTTTGAATTACGCGACGAATTAACGGCAATGCGAGCGGACGGATTGTTAAGCCTGCAGTCAAAATTTCCATACGGCCCGACGCTGGTTATCACGGACCAGGGCCGGGATCTTTTAAAAAAATTCCCGGTAACTTTAAAAAAATACAAAACCAACATTGATTTTGTTGCTGATAAATTGGGAAGCAGAGGAGTGGCCGATCTGGAAAAATTAGCGACCGCACTTTACGTCATAAAAGAGGAATCCTCCAGCACAACCAAGGAACAATACATAGCACGCATTAACGAAATAAAACCACACGTCACTTTGCAGGAAGCTGAAAACGCCGTCGAAAAAGTTCAAAATATTATGGACGAATTCGTGACAGCTCAGGACTGATACATTGAATGCAGTCAATCATCGCAGAATATCCTGCCCTGCAATGGAAAGCACCGAATGTCCGCGGATATAAAAAATTCGGGATAAGATATCCGTAGAAGATGTTCACCGCCGGAAGCAATGATCGCGGTGCCAGGACAGCGCCGCGGGATCGGGACGGCAGATCGGATTCGATGGTGCAACAATTCCTTCACCGTCGTACTCTTCGAGGTCGAACTTCTGCCTTTCGGCGCGGTGAACCGCGGGGCTGACCAAAGCTTCACTGGCATCCGAAATTGTGAACAGGCCGGCGTCGAAGGCCCAGTGGTGGCGCTTGCACAAGGAAATCGCGTTGCGAATGTCATCGGGTCCCCGGTCTGCCACAGGGATGATATGGGCTGCTTCCGCTTCGCTGAGCAGTGTATCCTGTTCCCTTAAAACGAACATGGAGCGGCACAGGCAGCAAATGCGGCCGTACTCCGCCGACACCAGAAGCTTGAATGCCCGGTCACGGGCTTCACGGCTGGAGATGTAGCGGCTTCTTTCCTCCGCGATCGTCATGGGGAGGATTAATCCGCTTCTCAGATAGGTCTCTTCAATTTGCTCGGGAGTCCCAACCCCGGCAAAGGGCTCTATTACCGCAGGCGTGCTTCCCGTGACGCGAAAACGGCGGCTCCCTGCATCAAATGAAGTAAGCAGGGCCGGTCCCAGTATGCGGTAGCGGGCGCCCTCCGGATGTCCCGATCCCCTGGAGGTCACGATGACCAGGAGGGGCTGTTTGTCCTCCATGCATGCGAACAGAGATCTGTTTACCGCTGAATCCAGCGCCCCTGATTTGGCTGCATATTCCATCAGCCAGCCGCCATCAGGGGACTGACTGAACTCATCGGAATATATTTCGGCATCGGCACCGACCGCGGACCTGCTCCAGACGGCAAATGCATACCGGCTGTCTTTGGGTTTGAAGATGCCTTCAATCAGCGGGTGAATCTGCGAAATCCCGGCTGAAGGAGCGTGACGATCCGTATGGCGCAGAAAATCAGAGGTGACGTCAAGACCGGTATATTTCGATAAGGCAAATATTGCGCGCAGACGCTGTTCAGGCGTCATGATTCTCTATCCCCGGAAATTGGTATCGGCATGCCAATCCAGCAGCTCCTTATTGGGTCTTTTGACCGGATCTTCAGAAGCAGGGAAATCAATCCATCCCCTGTCCGTGATGCCGACATAGGTTTTCAGCATTGGCTAATCCCACAAATTCTTCGACTGGTTATAGTTCAAGATATATGAAGTGTAAAATTCTCAATGCGGGATAATTTTAGAACACTTCCATGCAGGAGAATAAAACTTTCTTCAATGGCCTCTGTAAGGAACTAAAGACAAAAGGGAAATTTCGGGCGTTTCATTAATATTTTGTTTATTGTGTAATAATGGAACATCGATTATTTGAGAAATCCTTTCGAGCTTTTCAATAAGGCGGGATGATATGACCGATTGCCCTTTCTGCACGCGAATCAACCGTTCGGACATCATCGCCGGCAATGAACTTGCCGCTGCATTTTACGACGGCTTCCCGGTGAGCCCGGGTCACACGCTGATTGTACCGCGCAGGCACGTGGCCGATTTTTTCGCCCTGACCGGCGAGGAGCAGGCGGCGATGTGGACGCTGGTCGCTGCCGTGCGGCGGATCCTCCAAGAAAAGCACGCGATCGACGGGTTCAATATCGGCATCAATATCGGCGAGGCGGGCGGCCAGACGATCGCGCATGCCCACCTGCACGTCATCCCCCGATACGCGGGCGACGTCCCCGATCCGCGCGGCGGCATCCGATGCGTGATTGCAGCGAAAGCACGCTACTGGAAGGAGCCATGACCGTTTCAACCGGCACGGACGCGACTATTCGTTTCGCGGAAAAAATACTGGAGCTGCTCGAGGAAGGCAGATTCAGCACCACGTACAAACTTGCAGTGCTGCTGGCGCTGATGGATCTCTGTTTTGAAAAGAACGCCGCCGCCGGAATGGCGCCCGAAAGCGTGACCACGCGCCAGCTCGCGGAGAAGATCATCGAAATCTACTGGCCGCATACGGTCGACTATCATTCCACGGCAGCGGTACTGAAACAAAGTAGGGGAAAACAGGCGCAGATCCCGGCCGCGATCCTGCGGTTTCGGCGCGATCAGGCGCGCATTGCGACAGCGTCTCTGCACCGGGCAAAGGGTGCCAATCCTTTGGAATATGAGCGTCTGGTGCGATCTGTGGAATGGACCCTGGTCGAAATGCCGCTCCCGAGACTGCAAACGGTCGGCTTGAGTCGCGATCCCTTCATTTATGAAATCAACTGGGACGAAACGGTGCGCCGGAGAGATCTGTACCATGACTTTGACAACCTCATCCGCTTCAAACCGGGCGCCGGGGATTGTTTAATTCAGCTCAACAGCCTGCTGCGCCCGCTTGTCCACAAGAAGTGGGCATCGATGGTCTCCCATATCAATAAGCTGCCGGAAAATCAGCTGGAGGATTTCCTGTTCGGGATCGACCGTTTATCCAGCGCGAGGATCCGGGAAAGCCTCTGGGAAATTCAGGGGAAGGACTGCTTTTACTGCGGGGAGCGCATTCCCGAACCGCGTCGTGGAGATGTGGATCACTTTATCCCCTGGTCGCGCTATCCCGATAACGGTCTGGAAAATCTGGTAGTGGCGCACAGGCGCTGCAACAGCGACAAGCGAGACTTTCTAGCCGCCACCGGGCATGTGGAACGATGGGGAGGACGGTTCTCTTCGGATCGGACCGGATCGACGGACCTGGCGGTGCTCGCCGAATCCGCAGGATGGGAGAGGGATCCCGTCAAAACCCGGGGCGCTGCGAGGGCACTCTATCTCCGCTTGCACGCCGATGCCCGGCTCTGGAGCGAAGGCAAGAGCTTTGTAACTCCCGACTTTCCCCGGCTGCATGCGGCACTGTGCGATTGAAGGATATCCGTGTTCCTTCTTCGTACCGTGGTTCCGGGCCCGTCGGCTCCGGCGTATTGATATTCTCAGAGTATAAAAGGGCGAATGGCGTCTTTGGGCCGAAGCTCGCAAACCTCCCGCTGTGAATTAGGATTCCCGGCCGGCCAATTCGTTAAAACGTTGCGTTCGAATGCAACGCTTTCGGGGACGCAGAAGTGTTTTACGCCGTCAGCTGCCGGTGAACAGCCGGCGCGGCTGCAATTCATTCCAAAGGAGAACTCCATGCGCTATGAAGAATTTCGGGATCACCTGCAAATCGCTCTTCGGGATGCGGGGATTCTGCGGCAGAGTTATGTCACCACGAACGAGTCCATAGACCTTAAAACCACGACACGTCACCTGGAAATCTACATTTCGGGACCATCGAATCCCGATACGGAACCGTTTTACGTGTCGGCGAAGATAGCGTTCGACTGGAACCCCTTCGACTCCGCCCGCTCGTATACCTGCGAGGAAGACCTGCTCACGGAGCTGCTCGGCCGCGGGAAAACTCCGTCAAGGATTCGACCCCGGCATACTCGCGTCGATCTCGTGCTGCGAGCGAACCTCCCCTGGGGTTCAACAGCTGCTGTCCCTGAACCCCGGATATTTGGTACCTGGGCAGCCTCTTTGCGGCAGGAGCTCGATGAAGTGTTCACGGAAAGCAGCTGGCGCCGCGGGCAACTCGCAGCCATACTTGGATCCCTGGAAGAAATCCACATCGATTCAAAGCCCGATTCCACCGGTCGTCTTTCGATCGAGGGCTTATCTATTAAAGGATTCCGCATGGTTCGCGTCCCGAGGATTTGGGACGACCCGGACCGGCGCGAAAAGGAAAAGGGCGCGGGAACGGAACTCGCCCGGCTCGCCAGAAAGTTCCGGTACTCGATGGAAGAATGGAATACGGCCATAATCGAACTTTCCAGATGGATACGATATGCACCCCCCCCTGATGATGCGAAGCGGACAGCGCCTCCACCGAAGAGAAAGTCTCATGACGATGGCGGTCCGGAAACGATTCACTGACGGAGACGGCTCTCTACGATTCAAGCCGCCGCCGTCAGACTGTTGCTGCAGGTAATAATTCATGATAAATGGTTGTATTTTGTAAGGATGAGGCTTGAGTTTATGGATGTATAATCAGGCTTCTGCTGAAAGAGCCGGGAAAGGTCGAACGATTAAACGACAGGGAGTAAGAAATCATGCATCGCTTTATCAAGAACAGATCCGCCATTGCGGTTTCCGTCGCGGCGGTTATGGCGCTGGCGACAGCCGCGGGAATATCCGCCTATAAGACGCACCAGGAAAAGGACTCCGGCCTTTTTTTCAAAACCTATCCGGATCTGGCCGGAACCGGGATGGACGGATGCGACGCGTGCCACGGCCGAATTTCCGGCCTCCCCCCGGGAGCCGCCGAAGGGAAAGCGGTGATTCTGAGCAGCTGCGATTCCTGCCACCGTATCACGGACTACGGCCGCAAGGCGGGAAACACGCTGAACGCTTACGGCCGCCGCTATCTGAATGCGGGAAGGGATGCGGCAGCCTTCGCGGCCATCGCGGCCCTTGATTCGGACGGCGACGGCTTCCGGAATGACGTCGAGCTCCAAGCCGGGACAAATCCCGGCGATCCGCAGAGCGCGCCCGATAAAAAGCCGGCGCCGTACGTCGAGGTGGCTTTGAGCGAACTGATTCAAAAGGGCGTTCCGGCGTACGATCAGGCAATCTTCGTAAATGTGACGAAATCAAAGGGTGGGGACAGCTATTCCGATCTGCGCGGATTCAAACTCATCGACGTGCTCGAGGCCGCGGGGTTGACGGAAGAGGCGACCAGCATCGATGTCATCAGCGTGGACGGGTACATGACGACCTTTTCCATCGAGCAGCTGCGCCGGTCCTACCCGCAGACGGCGCCGGTTATGGGACTGGACAAAGCAACCCTGGGAGAATGCGGCTGGGTCCGATACGACGCCGGGAACCTGAAGGAGGGAATCCCCCTCCCCGACGCCGACATTCTTCTGGCCTATGAAGAAAACGGAGAACCGTACCCGCCCGCTTCCGTAAACGGCGAGGGGCGCCTGACGGGAAGCGGCCCGTTCCGCGTCGTCGCCCCTCAAATGAAAAATCCGGGGATCCCGGACCTTTCAAGCCGGGCATCGGACGACTGCGTGAAAAAACTGCCGGAAAAATTCCACTACAACAAAAATTACGAAAAGAACTCCGACTACTGCGTCAAAGCGGTCGTGGCGATCAGGGTGAATCCGATGCCGGCCGGCACGATGGACATTGACTGGCCGCGATATACGGCCAAAGCGATTGCGGAGAAAAGCGTTGTAATTTTCGGCGCGCTGAAATCGAAGCGGCCCGGGACATAGCCCTACTTTGACGATTCTGCGGTGAAATTGACGCGCCGCCTTCAAATGAAGGAGCGATTTACGGCCCGGCGCCCGCCCTGATACGGAAAGAAATCCCACACGGCATCAAACTCCGGCTTCGTCTCGCCAGAGATGAAGCGCCCGGCCGGGTGCGGGATCATCCCGGTAAGTGTCGAAAACTTCGCACAGCATGTCCGCCAGATACGCCATGCTGCCGATCGTCCGGGTCCTCGTTTCGGCATCGATAAGCCGCTTTATCTCGAGAAAACGAAGCCACGCCGGGATCAGCTCAAAAAGGGCGGCCGTGCGGTGATACAGCTGGTTCATCATTTCCAGCTGGCGGGCAAGATAGTGTTCCAGCCTCTCCGGGTCCGGAACCAGCAGGTGTTCGTAGCGCCGGTATTTCCGTTTGGGCTTTCGCCGCCGCTTTTTCTTCCGGCCCATGTCCCGCTCGACGGATTCCAGCAGGCTTCCCCTGTATTCCAGCCCGCCGTTATGCCGTTCCACCAGGAACCGGTATAGTTCCCTCCTTCCGAGTTCCCCCTTGGCACAGGGTACGCCCTCGACCCGGCCCAGATAGCCCAGGAATTCCAGGGTCAAATGATAAAGATTCAGCTCGCCGTCCGAATGACTGTCCCCTTCCTCAATCGCGTCTTCTTCATCTTCTTCATCCATGCCGTTCCGGGGGGGCGGAAGCTTGAAATCGTTCATCGTCCACTGCCTCCCGGTTCCGCCAGCGAGATTCGCGAGATTAGCGGCTATCTCCTTCTCATCCGTTTCCCCGTAAAACCTTAGCTGTTCCAGCAGCCCGGCATCCGGCCCGACCGTCCCGGGCGTCCGCTCCGCAAAGTTCAGGATTTCATAGAACATGGCACGGATGCGGAAATCATCCACGCCCCATGGGACGATATTGTCCGAAGACTCCACATGCGGCCAGGCAATGCGCATGGAATCGACGAGAGCCTGCAACTGGCCGTGATATGCGGACATTTCTTCAGTCCGGTTGAAAAGGTCGATATCGCGGCCAGCCAGAAGGGCCTGCTCCTTGAGGAGATCCGGGAGATTCCCGTACCGGGCATCGGCCAGTGCATTTTCAATCCGCCATTTCACTAAAAAGGGCGCTTCCGCCGCATAGGTTTCGGGCAGGCGCAGGCGCAGATTTTCGACCATCGCATCAAAGCGGTTTCGCTCTCCATGTTCGACGGTTTCGTCGAAGAGATCCTGCAGCATCTCATACGCCATGTCCCCGTCCATTAGCTCCGGATCGTCCAATGTCCGGCTGAAAATGCCGAACTTGTCCTCGTAATCGGCGGCCTCAAACTCCTCCAAAAGCTCCTCGAAGACTTCCAGCTGAGGTCCCTCTTCCCAATCCTCCGATTCAAGATCCTGATCGTCATCTTCCAGGGACGATTCCCAATCCTCTGCATCAGCTTCAAAATCCACGTCATCTTCCAGGGACGATTCCCAGTCCTCTGCATCGGCTTCAAGCTCGGCTATTTGGGCTTTCCTTATTTCTTCGTCTTTGGCAAGGCAGCATTTTTTATATTTCTTTCCGCTGCCGCAATGACAGGGTTCGTTGCGCCCCGGCATCTTCCGATTCATATTCCCTTTCTTCTGCAGGTCTGAGGGGATACGCTTTTTTTCATTTCGGGCTTTCAATAACCGGTATTTCCCATAAAGGCTGGTGCTCTTCTTCACTCGTCAGGTAGAGCGTCTTTCCATCCGGACCGTAGCAGATGGATTCGCCCTGTTTGCGAGCCGGCGCTTTAATGATCCGGGGTTCTCGCGAGAATGCCCGGGCCCAGGTTTCGCCTTCCCCGCGGGAATATTCATACGCATCGCCGTATGTCAGGACGACGGCGCGATCACCGTCCGGGGAGATATCCATCCCATTGGCATAGCTGACTTTGAGCCGGGCAATCGGTTTTGCGATATTCGGCTCTTTTGATTCTTTCGCCGGAAAGGGCATGGAATAAACCGTACATTCTCCGACATCCTTGCTGACAAGATAGATCGTGGATTCGGCCGGGTCCACCGCCACTGCTTCACTATCAAGGGGCCCGTTTTCATACCGGAAGCGGATCTGAAAATCCGGTTCGACTTCAACGACCGGCGCTTCTTTCGCCGTGGAGTGGATGCCGATCGCGGGTTCCCTAATAATATACAGGACGTAGCTTTCGCGCTTTCTTGCATTGTCTCCTGTATCGGCGATCAGAACGTAATCCTCATTTCCGCGCCTGAACGATGCAATATCCTCCCAGTCGACGGCAGCCACCCCTCTGATATTGACCACGGCAAGGGTCCTGCCTTCCTTGTCGATCAGGAAAATGCGGGCGGAGTCCCCGGAATCATTGTGCGTCCAGAATGCATCTTTGTATCGAATGGACGCCGCGATGCCGCTGGATTCGTTTATGCGGGCATCCTCGAGCTGCGACAACTCCCTTGGCGGACCGTATTGCAGGGGCGGGACGGATTCGGCGCCTGTCCGCACCGAAACGGAACGCGCACAATTCGCCGACATCAGGCAGAGGGACAGCAGCACCGGGGCAAAAAAGACAGAAGCGGAATTTATTTTTGATCGCATTCGCATCTCCGTATCTGAAAAAGGGCGCCCGAGCGGGAATTCAGTTTATACGCAACACACGGAAAAAATAAACAGAAAACAGGGACACCCGTTTTTCAATAAAAATGAGAAAGGGATCCCTGAACCGAATCCCTTTACAGCTGAAATTCAGTAGAGTATCCATTCTTTCCTCGCGACACTTTAACGTCAAAACGCTATAATGTTTAAGTGTCCCAGGGAGATGGCGCTATGGCGATGCAGGCGAAAAGATCAACCGTTTACCTGGAACCGGATCTTCATAAGGCTTTGAAACTGAAAGCTGTGGAAACCTCCCGATCCCTGTCCGACCTTGTAAATGAGGCGGTGCGGCAATCCCTTGCCGAAGATGCCGACGATTATGCCGCGTTTGAAGAGAGAGTATCGGAACCGCTGATTCCCTATAATGAAATGGTCAAACGGTTGAAGAAAGATGGCCGGCTATAAAATCTTTTTCAAAAAATCCGTTGAAAAGGATCTTAAATCCGCACCGGCACGGGATCTCGAGAAAATTTTTGAGCGCATTTCAATGCTCGCCGAGAATCCCCGCCCTCCGGGCTGTGAACAATTGACAGGCCGGGAAAGATATCGCATTCGCCAGGGTGCGTATCGCATTCTTTATACCATTCAGGACCACGAACTGACCGTCTGGATTATCAAAATCGCCCATAGAAAAGACGCCTATCGCTGAAAATAGAGCCCCGCCTATCCGCCGTTCGGTCCCGATCATTCCCTCACAGGATTGAGGCGGAAGATCACAGGACAAGAACGTTCGCGCCTGCAGGACTTTTCTTTCAATCTTTCGGCTGGTATTCTTCTTTTAATTCACTTGATCCGCGTCCGAAGAAGGAGGCACAGCATGGAAAAGAGACCGTTAGGCAATACCGGTTTTCATATTACCCCCATTGGATTGGGCGCATGGGCCATCGGCGGCGGCGGATGGACTTTTGCCTGGGGCCCCCAGGACGACAGGGAATCAATCGCCACAATCCGCCACGCTGTGGACTGCGGCATCAACTGGATCGACACGGCGGCGGCTTACGGAACGGGCCATTCCGAGGAAATTGTAGCGCGCGCCGTCGCGGAAATTCCCGAGAGGCAGAAGCCTCTGATTTTTACCAAGTGCAGCCTCGTATGGGACGAGAAGCGGAACATCTCCCACAGCCTGCAGCCGGAATCGCTGCGCCGGGAAATCGAGGACAGTCTCCGCCGACTGCAGGCGGAAGCCGTCGATCTGTACCAGATCCATTGGCCCGCTTTCGGTCCCGACGCCGGCAATCCCAAGGCCCCGGGGTTGGAAGAGGCATGGAGCACGCTTGCCGACATGAAAAAGGAAGGAAAGGTCCGGTTTATCGGCGTGTCCAATTTCAGCGTTCCGCAGATGGAGCGCATACGGTCCATTTCGCCCGTCAGCTCCCTGCAGCCTCCCTACTCCATCCTGTCGCGGGGCATCGAGGAGGAAATATTGCCCTACTGCAGGTCGCACAATATCGGCGTCATCGTGTATTCTCCCATGAAATCCGGATTGCTGACCGGAGCAATGACGCGCGAACGCGTCGCGAACTTTCCCCGGGACGACTGGCGCCGCAACAGCCCCGATTTTCAGGAACCCCGTCTGACGCAGAACCTGGAACTGGTGGAAAAACTTCGGGCCATCGGAGCCCGCCACGGCCGGTCCCCGGCGGAGGTTGCCGTTGCCTGGACCTTGAACAATCCGGCAGTTACCGGAGCCATCGTCGGAGCGCGCCGTCCGGGCCAGGTTAACGGATTCATCGGCGCAGCCGAATTCCGTTTGACTCCCGATGAAATCGAGGAAATCGGTTAATTGCGTATCTGCCCAAAATATTAAGAAAACCCCGAATCACAAGAAAATAATTTTCACTACATATTTTGCTTTCAACGTTTGTTGAAAGTGAGTATAATAATGAAACTTTTGCGGTTAAGTGATATTTTCATCGAAATTTCATCTTTCAACAATAGCTGAAAGGATTTCCAAGAATGAAAGATTCCGATCTGCAGCTGAATATTCGGGAATTACTGTTCCAATGCCTGAAAGAAGTGCCGGCAGTGAATAATATTAATTACGGCGTTGGTGAAGCTGAATTCCCTGCAGATATAATCATGGAAGCGGCCACCGACCAGGGAACATTCCGGCTTAATGTTGGAATCAGAAGCAACGGCCAGCCCCGCTATGCCAGGGAGGCGGTTGCCCTGTTGCGGATGCATTTGGGCCCGTCGACAGAAAACAGCTATCCGGTATTCGCCGCTCCCTTCATTTCTAAAGCGGCGGCGGAAATCTGCAGAGAGGCCGGAGCCGGGTACATGGATCTTGCGGGCAACTGCCGTCTCGCATTTAACGGCATCTATATCGAGCGGCTGGGGCGGCCCAACCGTTTCGTTTCCAAACGTTCTCTGCGGTCCCTTTACGAAACGCGGTCTTCCCGCGTCCTGCGCGCGCTGCTGTTCGATCCGAATCTGACGTGGAAACTGACGGACCTGAGCGAAGCCGCCGGAGTGAGCATCGGACAGGTTTTCAATGTGAAAAAAGCTCTGATCGACAGGGAATGGGCCGTTTTCGACAAAGACGGCCTGAAACCGACACAGCCGGAGCGGATACTCCTCGATTGGGGCAAACATTACTCCTGCAGCAAGAACACTCTTTTCTATTTTCGTTCACCCCAAAAACCGGAGGAACTGGAGAAAAGGCTGGCGGGCGCCTGTTCGGAAACGGGAAAACGCCATGCATTGACATCCTTTTCGGCATCGGCCCGTCTGGCATCGACCGGACGGCATACCGGAGTGTACGCCTATGTCGAGGATGATGTGAAACGCGCCGCCGGCATCCTGCAGCTCCAGCCCGCGGACTCCGATCCCAACATTGTTTTGATGCTTCCCCACGACGAAGGAGTGTTCTTTGGTATGCGGGAAACAGGGGGAATGAATGTGGTGTCTCCGATTCAGGCATACCTGGATCTTGTCGGGCTGGAGGGCAAAGGCGAAGCAGAGGCCGAAATTTTATTCCGTCAGGTGATTCAAAAAGGTTGGCAGCCCAACACCGAGCCGGCCCGGGAATAACGTATTTCTTTTATGAATGGATCCTTAATTGATAATTATCTTTTTAGAGCGCACACTAACGATAACTGTCACTTTCAGGGTGAGGCGATGAGAAAAGCCGCTCTTTTCTTAATAATGCTGTGTTGCGCTCTTACGGCTTTCGGAGAATTCAAGGCCAGACAAATTAAGGCAAAAAAACCCGGACAATTTCAGTGCAGAGCAACTGTTTCCGGAGTGACATATGCCGCAGACCTTCTGCTTGAGGGGAAGGATCAGGAGAAATATTTTCACGAAGCGCTCAGGCCGTTCAACTTAATTGCCGTCCGTTTGGCTGTTTTCAATGACGGGAAAGAAGAAGTTGTTCTGCCTCTGAATGATCTTCGTCTCCTCAGCGCGGAAGGCATTGAGTTTACCCGCCTAGATCCGGAAGCAGTTGCACAGGTGGTTTTAGGAGAGAACTCCATTAATGGTCCCGGAAAGGCCGGAGATTCCGGAGTTGGAATCGGGCGTGTATCCGTTCCCAATTACGATCCCAGCAATCCCAGGAACCGCGGGATTCATCTGCCCAGGGGCCCGCTGGAAGGCCCCGATGTCGTGTTAAATCCAGGTGGAGGCGGGGGCATCGATAAAATTGAAAATGAAAGAAAACTGGCTGCAGTGGATTTCCGCAACAAAGCGCATACATCCGATCCCATTATATGCACCCTGAGCCGCGATCGATTTCTCTACTTTTCCATACCGGAAGAATCTGCAATAAAAGAGGGCATCGTCCTCATTCTGCCTGTCGGCAAGGGCATCCCGAAGGAAGTCATACTCAAATTTTAACCGCTTATGTTAACCCGTATATTAAACCTACGGTTTCCTAATCCGTCGATCTTCGCACGCCCAGCATGACCGGCACCGGCCGGGGCGTCCCGCCTGAAGGGCTGTTGAGCGTCCGCACCGCTCCGCCGGGCGACAGGATCAGCATGATGCTGCTTCCGCCGCCATCCATGTTGATGGATTGAGTGCAGCCCTCGGACCGCAGGATTGCTGCAAGCTCGTACAGCGTTACGCCTTCGCTGAAACCGGGCCGGCGTCCGTCGACCACGACCAGCAGCAGCCACGTGCCGCTGTCGTCAAAGCCCAGCGCCGTGCGCGGATGCAGCGCGGTATCAGAAAGATCCGGGACGATCCGGGACTTCATTAGAAGCGGCGAGAACCAGTCGGACACAGCCGCTGTCGGCGATTTCCCGTCGGCCGGATTCCCGATGTGGGGTTGCCGCGCGGCATCCATCCAGAAAGGAGTTCGTCCGCTTTCAACCGGGCTGATTGTTTTTCCCTGCGACACCACCAGGCCATGGATATCCACCGGCTGTCCTTCATACCAGTGCGGGTAGGCCGAACTGTTTTCCCCTAATCCGGCAAATGCATTGGCATTGACGGCGGCCAGGGCACGATATTTTTCGAACAGCTGGAGGGGTTGTGTCAGCCGGCTCTCAGCGGGGCCGGGGCCGTCCGGATCGTCTCCGGGAAGTGCGATAACCTCCAATTCCTTGACATTGAGAGCGATTTTCAGGAAACAGATTTGCAGCGGCCGGGGATCCGTGCGGTTTTCCGTCCAGCAGACGAGCGCCCCGGGCCGTTCCGGGTACAGATCGAGGATCTCCCGGGCGTGGCTGTAGCAGCAAATCAGAAAAAAGACCGCAATACTCCCCGGAATCCACCGGGGTCTCCGCCTTATCATCCTTATATCGCCTCGATGCAGACAACAAAGTAAAATATAGACATCCAATTGGCAAGATTATAGGGACGGATGTATAGGCGCAGGAAATTTATTCTTGGGGTATTTGATCCCCGGCTAGTTTTTCGATCGTTTTTGCCCATTCGATAACTAATTTTGTTAAAAAACGGTGCCAGTCACCAAAACTCCCAAATCTTCGAAAACCTATGCACATACTTGGTTTTGGGGAATTTGGAAGTGTTGGTAAAAAATGGTACCTGGTTATTAATTCACCAATTTCAATGGGGTTTTAACGCACTCACACACCCTGAAAAATTGGTGAATTAATAACCAGGTACCATTTTAATTGCGGGGGAATCAGGCAGCCCCCAGTTTCCCGCTCTTCGCCATCGTGTCCGCGACTCTCTTCAAACCGAAGTCCTCGAGGGTCTTTCGGGTCGGCCAGCCGTGTTCCTTGTCCCAGCCCTCCAGGGCATAGAAGTGGGTTTTGAAATCGTCCACGCCCTTCCGGTCCAGGTACATGTCCGAGGCCGGGTCGGAGCGCCACTTGCCGTTTTCGTAAATGGGCACCCCGCCGTAGATGGCAAAGCCCGATGCGCCCGGCCTGTACATGTACGGAAAGAAGTCTTCCGTCTGCCGGCTTCTTCCGTGCATCACGCGGATGGCGCGCGCCAGGGTCCAGATCTTCTGTCCCGTGCGCATGGTGTCGGCAAACGACTCCTTCTTTCCCGTGACGGCCTGGTAGTACCTGAGCTCCGCATCGGGAGTAACGCTGCCCAGTTCGGGCAGGAACATTTCGCAGAACGCCATGGACTCATTCCAGAACGACGAATAGTGTCGGCTCCAGGCTACCTGTTTGGCCTTATATGGGGAATAGATACCGGTTTTCCAGGCCTCCTCTCCCTTCCACGCATAGTTGAACATCAGGATATCGTCGGTATACGGAATCGTCTTCTTCGAGAGCCTCTCCAGAGACTGCTCCAGAGTGCCCTCGCTGGGCTTGCCGACGGGCGCCATGAATCCATGCCAGGCGGGATCTCCCGCTCCGAGTATGTAGGAATACGCCCACTCCACCCACGGCATTGTCCAGTGGGTCGTAGCCCCCCATGCGGTCAGGCGCAGGGCGCAGCTGTCTCGATCGGGTTCCAGCCGTCCCCATTTTTCCGCGGCCCGGCACGTACCTTCGGCCAGAGCGTCGCCGATCCCGGTTCGGGTGGCGATTGCATCAAGCAAAGCCCGGCGAAAACTCAGCGTTCCCCATTGATCCATGGGCAGCGGCGCCGAGTCGACCTGCTTTCCGGGGCCCAGCAACCCTTCCTGTTTCAGGTACTGGAGATACCAGCCGAGGCCGGAATCCGTCGGCACCTTTCCTCTGAACAGCGCCGGCGCACCCGGAATATCCAGAGAAAACATTTCGGCGTGGAAATGGGCCGACCAGCTGCTGAGGCCGTATTTAATCAATTCTTCGGCGGCCCGGTCCGCGGCTCCCGGTTCCCGGCTGCCGAGCCAGCCCTGGCAGGCGCACATGGTTTCACCGCCGTAATAGTTGCTTCTGCGCCGGTCGCCGCGCAGGCAGGGAGCGCAGGACGCCGCCCCGGGCTGAACCGGCATGAGATTTCCCTCCTGCATCTGGAGGAGCCGGGCATCCACGACACCCTTTGGATTCGCCACCTTCACGCCGCCGGTTCCGGTTACGCTGATGGCTTTCAGATTCTTGGCTCCGAAGACCGCCGCGTGGCCGCCGACCCGGGCACTGATCCCGCTGCCGTGAATCAGGGCGGCGAGTCTTGACCTGGTTTCCCCGATGGGACCGATGCAGACGATCTGCGGGCGGGCGGTAGTAAAGGAGTCCCCGATTTGCTCCCATTCCTCGCCGAAGCGCGTTCTTCCGCTCACCATGGACGTGATCCGGGTCTGCGTATCCCAGGTGTCCAGACCCCAAAGTTCAGCGGCGTCTTCAATCTTCACCTGGTCGTTGATGATGTTGATCCACACCGGCTTTTCGGCCCTGCCTTCCACCACGACTCCGTCCCAGCCGGCAAGCTTCAACGTGGTGGCGAACCGGCCGCCGAGATTGCCCCGCCAGAATTCGCAGGTGGGAAACGTTTCCGGAGACAGCCCGCAGATGCTGGTTCTTGTGGAACCGGGAACGCCGGTAGCCGCCAGAGGACCGGTCATGATGGGAAGGACATTCCGGGGATCGTAGGGATCCTTAAGATCCCATTCGCCCGGAGCTACCGCCAGATCCCAGAAGATTGCCGTTCCTATTCCATAGCCGCCCCCGAATTCCTCGTATTTAGCGGTGTCGATGGTGCTGATGCTTTTATTCGAGAGGTTAATCCTCAGAATTTTTCCCGTATATCCGCCTGTCATGGTGCTCCCCCTTTATTCCTCAGATTGTTCCTTAAGGGACTCTAAAATAAATTTCGGTTTCTGCTTCGGCATCGCAGCCAGGCTCACGTCATAGCCCGATACGTCCGTCTGCGAAGGAGCTTTTTTCACGAGAGAAAGCGCTTTTGCCGGGCAGACGCTTACGCATGCCTGTTGTCCGTCCGGACCTCCCTCCCGGCTCCAGTAGGGCGAGTCGACGCACAGGTCGCATTTTGTGGATTTGTTCTTTGCCGGGTCCCAGACCGTCCGGTGCGGTCTCTGCGGGCAGGAGCGGATGCATGTCCGGCATCCGATGCATTTTTCCTGGTCGATCCTGCGGACATTGCCGTTCGCCTCGTCTACATGGCAGGCGCCCGTGGGACAATTCTGCACACACAACGGTGTGACGCACTGCCGGCATACCGACATGACGATGTCATAGGGATACTTGGTAAAAGATGGAGCGTCGCGGATTATCTGTATGCGTGAAAGCGAGGGGTTCGCTTCCCCTTCATGGACCATCGAGCAGGCAAACATGCAGCTCTGGCAGCCGAGGCACAGCCTGCTGTCATAGACGATGTAGCCTTCCGATGATTTGTATGAAACCTTTGCCGCCGGCGCCGGGGCCGCACCGGCCGGGGCCGGGGCAATTGCCGTCAGGGCGCCCGCCGCAATCGCGGTTCCGCCGCCGAGCAGAAAATCGCGCCGTAAAACTTTTTTCCTGTTGTCTTCGCCTTTTTTAGATCTGGACATGGTGGGATCTCCTTCTTATCGCTGTCTCTTTAGATTAAACCATATTCCGCAAGAATCATTATAAAAATTGAAGGCCGCCGGGATTTGTATCCATTTAAAACGGGTCGACAACTTTTGGACGGCAATGTTGTCCGGGCCGTCGTTGTTGAAACCTTGTGAGAAATGCGGATTCAAGCATTCATCTTGAAATTTGGAGCGTTGGGGATAAACTGATTGCTGTGTTTTTATGAATTTTGCGGCTTCGGCCGCAAAGTTCAGTGTCAGGTAAGGAGTCGGACCATTGAAAAGTCAGGCGGAAACTCCAGGATCGAACTGGTTGAAGCGTTTGTTGAATTACACTTTTCTGATCGCCGCCGTCGCTGTCGCAACCTGGTTTTTTCTTGAAAGCAAACAAGAGGCGGCGCCGGCGCCGGACGGAGGCGGGCCGTCTGCAAAGATGCAGATGGAAGTCCCCCTTGTACGGGTTCAGGAAGTTATTGAAAAGAAAATCACACCCACAAGGGAATATATCGGGCGGGTGGAAGCCATCAATTCCGTGGACCTGGTTGCCCGGGTATCCGGATATCTGGAGTCCATTCAATTTATCGAAGGCCGTCATGTAAAAGCCGGGGACCTGATGTTCACCATTGAAAAAGACAGGTTCCAGGCCGAAATAGAATCCCGCAAAGGCACCGTTTCCCAGATCGAAGCCAACATTGTCGAAGCCGAAAAGTACCTGCGGCGACTGCAGTCGGCAAGCCGGGAAAGCGTTCCCGAAAAAGACATTGAAGCCGCACAGAGAAACGTGGACTTCTACAGGGCCCAGCTTGTTTCGGCCAAAGCCAACCTGGATCTGGCCGAATTGGATCTGGAATACACCACCGTCCTGGCGCCCATGTCGGGCCGGGTGACGAAAAAAAATTATTCCGTCGGCGACTACGTCGGAGCGAACACCGGCACCATTGTTTCAATCGTCCAGTTCGATCCGATCCGGGTGGTATGCTCCCTGAGTGAAGTCGAGTACCTGAACCTGATGGAGCAGTCCGGATCCTCTCCTGAAAAAATATTCCGGCCGGCATTGCGTCTGCCCAACGGCAAAGTATACCCGGGTAAAGGCAGTTGGGATTTTGCCGACACGGCCATAGACCATTCCACCGGGACAATTTCCCTCAGATCGAGATACTCCAATCCCGAAGGCCTGCTGATACCGGGAGGCTACGTAACCGTCGTCCTTACCTCAACCAAAGGGGAGACCCTCCCCCTGGTTCCACAGGCGGCCGTGAACGAAAATAAGGAAGGCAGCTTCGTCTACGTAGTGGGAGAAGACAATATCGCCGAGATGCGCCCCATCAAGAAAGGTTCGGTTCTCGGGACGGACTGGATTGTTGAAGACGGAATCCATGCCGGCGAAACCGTAATCGTCGAAGGCGTTCAAAAAGTGAGTCCCGGACAGCCTGTCAAAATACAGAACAACGGCGTGGATACGACTCCGGCAGCAGAAGGGAAGTCCTAGCGTTCCGTCTCCGTTGAACGGGGGACGGGAAATCCCGTTTCAGAACAGCCCCGGAAATTCTTTTATACTTTCAGAGGGCCTGAAACCGTACTTTTAGGTTTATACATATATGTTTTCCGCGCATTTCATCCAGCGTCCCCGCCTTGCCATGGTTGTATCCGTCATCATTCTTCTGGCGGGGCTTGTTGCCGTATTCAATCTTCCGATCCTTCAGTACCCGGACGTAACCCCTCCAACCGTGAGCGTCAGCGCTTCCTATCCGGGGGCCAGCGCCCAGGTCGTTTCCGATGCCGTCGCCGCCCCGATTGAAGAGGCGGTCAACGGGGTTGAAGGCATGATTTACATGTCTTCATCGTCATCGGACGGCGGGTACAGCCTGTCGGTGACTTTCGACGTCGGAATAGACATTGATATTGCCATGGTCAAGGTACAGAACCGGGTGCAGCGGGCCTACAACATATTGCCGGCCGAGGTAAAACAACAGGCGGTCCGGGTTTCGTCCCGATCCGGCGACATTCTTGGATTTTATTCCTTTTATTCCCCCAACCAGACACATGACCAGCTTTTTATCGGCACCTACCTGGACGACAAGGTAAAGGACGTGATCGCCCGCGTGGAGGGAATGAGCGATGTCGGCATCATGGGACCGAGCAAATTCAGCATGCGGATCTGGCTGGATCCGGACAAAATGGCGGCATACGGGATCAGCACCGACGAGGTTTCCTCCGCCATTGCCACCCAGAACATCCAGGCGGCGGCCGGTTCGATCGGGGCCGTGCCCACCTACGACTCGCAGCAGCTGCAGTTCAGCATACGGGCGACAGGGCGCATGGAGAAGGCCGACGAATTTGAAAACATCGTCATCCACACGAACGACGACGGGGGAATTCTGAGGCTTAAGGACATTGCCCGGATCGAGCTGGGCGCGGAGAGCTATTCCGCCGGCGCTTCCTTCAACGGCCAGCCGGCCATCGGTTTTCGACTGACCCAGCTTCCCGAGGCCAACGCCCTGGAAACCGTTTCACGGGCGAATGCGGAGCTGGAAAGACTGTCCCAATACTTTCCGGAAGACTTCGAGTACAAGGCCGTCTACGACCCGACCATGTTCATCCGCACCGCCCTTACCGAGATTGTTTATACGCTTCTGCTGACTTTCGCGCTGGTCGTGCTGGTCGTCTACGTCTTCCTTCAGGACTGGAGGGCGACCCTTATTCCGGCATGCGCCATCCCCGTGTCGCTGATAGGAGCTTTTGCCGTCCTGCTGGCGCTGGGGTACAGCATCAATACCCTGACGCTTTTCGCCCTTGTCCTGGCCATCGGGATCGTGGTCGACGACGCGATTGTGGTCGTGGAAAACGTGCAGCGGATCATCGAAACCGAACATCTTCCTCCAAAAGAAGCTACCTATAAAGCGATGAAGCAGGTATTCAGCGCCGTTATCGCCACAACCCTGGTGCTGCTGGCAATTTTCATCCCCATAGGCTTCATCTCCGGAATCGTCGGAAGGATCTACCAGCAGTTCGCCGTAACCATCTCCACCGCCGTGTCGATATCCACACTGAACGCTCTGACCCTCAGCCCGGCTCTCTGTTCCATCCTGTTGAGGCCTCACAGAAAAAAGAGGTTTTCCTTTTTCGGATGGTTTAACTGGAGCCTCGACAGGGTCCGGAATCTCTATGTTTTCTGTGCCACATGGCTGGTGCGCCACAAGCCGGTCTCCGCAGGCATTTTCCTGATCGTCGCTTCGGCGGCGTGGTTTCTGTTTTCCGGGCATCCGACCAGTTTTCTGCCCAGCGAAGACCAGGGTGTGGTTTTCTGCGATGTTCAACTGCCGGAAAATGCAACCCAGGCCCGAACCAGTGAAGTGATGAAGGAATTCTACGAAAAAACCCACAAAATTCCGGGCATCCGGAGAATGATGACCATCGTGGGTTTCAGCCAGTTGGGCGGCGGAGGCGACAACAGCGGGATGGCTTTCTTACTGTTGGATCCATGGGACGAACGAAAGACGCCCGAACTTCAGATAGATTCCATCATCGGCAAACTCAGCGAGGTCGCTGCCACCATTCCGGGAGCGCAGATCCGGCCTTTCAACCAGCCCCCCATCCGGGGCCTCGGCTCCACAAGCGGTATGGATTTCCGCCTCCAGGCCGCCATGGGACAATCCTCGGACGAACTCGCCGAAGCGCTGGATCTCCTGGTCGCAGAGGCGAACCGGGATCCCCGCATCGGAAGGGCCTTCAGCACTTATCGCTCCAGCACGCCCCAACTCTACCTGAATGTCGATCGCGAGAAAGCGGAATTGCTGGATATTCCCATCAGCAGGATATTCTCCACTCTGCAGACCATTATGGGCTCCCGCTATATCAACGATTTCAACCTGCACAGCCGGGTTTACCAGGTGAAAGTTCAGGCGGATTTTCCCTATCGAAGCAAGCTGGAAGATATTCTCGACGTATACGTGCAGAACAACAAGGGGGAGATGGTTCCTTTGACCACCCTTATTTCCGTCACCACCATTCTGGCGCCGCAATCGATTGAGCGGTACAACATGTACCCCGCAGTCCGGGTGAACGCGGATGTTGCGCCGGGATTCAGTTCCAGCCAGGGAATGGACGGCATGGACAGCGCCATGAAGAAAGCGGTGCCCGAGGGTTTCCAGTATGAATGGACCGGGATGAGCTACCAGGAAAGGGAAAACGAGGGGCAGGTTTCCATCCTGATCGTCATGGCACTGATTTTCGGCTTCCTGTTCCTGGTCGGACAGTACGAAAGCTGGACCATCCCCGTTCCTGTTATGCTTTCCATTGCAGTCGCAGCCCTTGGAGCCATGATCGCGCTGGACATCACCGGGATACCTCTCAGCATTTATGCCCAGCTGGGGCTTATTCTCCTGGTGGGGCTCGCCAGCAAAAACGCGATCCTGATTGTCGAGTTTGCCAAAACCGAGCGGGAACACGGACATTCCATCGTTGAATCCGCCGCCAAGGCTTCCAGGATACGGTACCGCGCGGTTCTGATGACCGCCTTTTCCTTCGTCCTCGGGGTTCTGCCGATGGTCCTGGCAACCGGCGCCGGCGCCGTCGGCAGACGCCATATCGGGACAACCGTTTTCGGGGGGATGGTGGCCGCCGTGGTCTTCGGGGTGGTGCTGACGCCTTCACTCTGGGCCATCTTCCAGACAGGGCGGGAGAGAGTGAAAACCTTCCTGCATATGAGGACTACGGTCGGGATTCTGGAGGATGAACCGGCCCTGCCGGAAGAAAATGAATAGGATGCAGGGGCGAACCTTGTATTCGCCCTTTGATTGAAGATTGCAGATTGCAGATTGTGGTTGTGGTTGATTTGGAATCGGATCCTGATTGTTTTTTGTTGTAACGTTATTGGCTGTAGGGGCGAACCTTGTGTTCGCCCTTCGATCGAACAGAAGTCGGATAAGGAGTTTGGTTTTTAATTTGCAATTTTTAATCTTGAATTTATTTTCCATGAAAAATATCCGTAAAACCGTTGTCTTTGCTGCCGTCACCCTCCTTCTGTCTATTTTTGCAGGCTGTAAAGCGGTCGGGCCTGATTATAAGCCGGTTCAGGTCGCCGTACCGTCCGAATGGCCCTCTATCGAAACCTCTGCGGAAGAAAAAAAACAGACGGTAGATACGGAAGCGCTGGCGCAATGGTGGACGACACTGGAGGATCCGGTCCTCAGCAGTCTTGTCGAAAGGGCCGTTTCCAACAACAAAGACCTTAAAATCGCGTTGACGCGGATCCGTCAATCCCGGGCGGTACTGGGAGTCGCCGACAAGCAGCTCGATCCCTCCGTAAGCGGATCCGCCCTTTATCGAAGAAGCCAGTCCGGAATTCCCACCGCCGACAATTCGGATCCGGCGCTCTTCACATCCGGAAGCGATTATTATGACGCCGGTTTCGACGCCTCCTGGGAAATCGATCTTTTCGGGAAAAAACACCGCGGCATCGAAGCCGCCGCCGCCGACCTGGAAGCGTCCGAAGAAGGGTATCGAAGCGTGCTGGTCAGCCTGGCCTCGGAAACGGCCAGCGACTACGTAAGGCTGCGGACTCTTCAAAAACAGCTTGAGATTGTTCAACGGAACCTGGAATTGCAGGAGAAGGTCCTGTCGGTCCTTGAAGATCAGGCAAAAGCGGGACTGATTACTTACCTCAGAGTCCGGCAATCCAGGTACAATATTGAAACCACCCGATCGCGTATTCCCGGCTACAGGATAAGCATCGAAGAAACCCTGAACACCCTGGCCATCCTGCTCGGAAAGATGCCCGGAGACCTCCACAAAGAGCTTTCAAATCCCTCTCCCCTACCGGTCCCCGGCGTCGAAATCGCCGTCGGCATTCCCGCGGACATCCTGCGCCGCAGGCCCGATATCCGGAATGCCGAAAGGGCGGTGGCGGCACAGACCGCCAGAATCGGCGCAGCGACCGCCGATCTTTACCCCACTTTCAGCCTGAGCGGGTTCCTGGGAATGACCGCCGCTTCTACCGACGCTTTTTTCTCCGATAACAGCCCGACAGTCAGCATCGGACCGTTTATCAGCGTTCCCATCTTCAACCGCGGCAAGATCCGGGACCAGATTGAAATTCAAAACGCCATTCAGGAACGCACACTGATCGAATACGAAAATACCGTGCTGGATGCCATCAAGGAGGTCCGGGACGCCATTATCGCCTACGGAGAAGAACAGAAGCGCTACAGGATATTGGAGCAGGGCGCGGCGGAAGCCCGGGCCGCTCTCAATATCGCAGACGAACAGTTTCGTTCCGGACTGGTGAACTTCCTGGACGTTCTGGATGCCCAGCGTTCCCTCCTTTCCTTTGAGGAAACACAGATCGGGAGCCGGGGAACCATTACCCAGGACCTCATAAAGCTCTATAAAGCCCTGGGCGGCGGATGGAATCCTGAAGGCAGCTAAAATGCAGGTTTACCCCGTTTTTCTCGCGGGGTTCCAGCCGCTTCGCTTGTACGAGGCAGTGCAGAGGGCTGTGGATAAATAACTTTCTGTACCGCCGCAGTAGAAACCTCGTGAGAAAAGCGGGTTAAGGATTTCAACACCCAAAATGCATTCTGTAGTACAATCCCCCTAATGGAACGGCACAAAAACACCCTATCGTGAGGCGACAACATGGCGGATCTTGATGGAAGCAACGGATTGAGAAAAGAATTTATAGCTGTCGGTCGAGCCAATGTCCCCGGCAGGCTATCGTATTCCATGGCCACAGGGATGGCCAAATACGGCGGCGATGCCGCGATACCCGGCATGCTCCACGCCAAATATCTCAGAAGCCCCTACGGCCGGGTCAAAATAAAGAGTATGGACGTCAGCAAAGCGAAGGCGCTGCCGGGCGTAGTTGAAATCGTGACCTGGGACGATCCGGAAGCCCAGGAAATATCCAGTCGTGGAGCAAGGGAGCCGCTGATTCCCCGTGATGCCGAAACCGAAAACCAGGAGGTAGGCGCGATTGTTGTTGCCGAAACACCGGAAGTTTTAGATGAAGCGCTCCGAATGATTGAAGTGGAATGGGAGGTGCTGCCGACCATTGTGGATGCGCTGGACGGACTCAAGCCCGGCGCCCCGGCCATAAAATTTCCCCCCGGAAAGCCATCCAGTGCATCGACAGGGGACGTCGAGGCCGCTTTCAGGGAAGCGGACCACGTCGTCGAATTCGACTGGGCGCAACCCCGCAGGGCATCGCACCCGCCGAATCCGAATGTGAGCGTCGCATGGTGGGCGCAGGATCCCTGGGGAACTCCGGGCGATACTCTCTATATTGAGGGCATATGCCCCACATGGGGCTCTTTTGAACTGCGCCCCATGTACAATGTCACGTACGACAAGCTTTTTCGCAAAACCCTGTTCCAGGGAGGCAGATACTGCGACTGGTTCCACCGCCGTTCCCAGATGGTGACGCCTTTTCTGGCCAAAAGGACGGGCCGGCCTGTCCGGTGCGTGAATGAAAGAACTCACGAGTACTATCCCGGAGGCCAGCAGCGCGACGCGCACGTAAAATTAGGGTTCAATAACGATGGACTGATTACGGCAGCCGAAGAGAGCGTCGTCAACGATTCCGGCTCTCCGCGCGAACGGGCGTTCGGTTGGGGCGGATCGATCGCGTTCAGTCCTTTCAACACCACCCGGTGCGTCAACATAAAGAGCAATTCCCAATCCGTTTTCACCAATTCGGGCTTTACCATGGGCAGCCAGACTTCTCCCTACGACTGGGACGCCATGACGATTGCCGAACAGCATGTGGCTGAAAAACTCGGCATGGACGTTCTGGATGTCGCGCTCAAAAATGTCCACGGACCTTCGTCCCAGCAGGATCCCGGCATTCCCCCCAGCCTGCAGATGTGCATAGACAAGGGCAGGGAGGCCATGAACTGGCAGTGGCACCGGGCGGGAACAAAGAAACTGCCGGACGGAAGGCTGCACGGGCTGGGCTTCCGGTACGCCATGTCGCCCCGGCACGCCCAGCAGCCCTACACCGCGACTGTGACGGTCCAGGCGGACAGCAAGGTGTACGTTCCGCTGAAGGGTCCCTGGATGGGAGCGTATGCCGCGGAGTCCTGCGCCCTGGTTGTCGCCGAGGAAATGGGCGCCCGTGTCGAAGACGTTATTCTAAGCTACGATGAAAAGTTTATTTTCACTCCCGTCGGGGGAGGAAGCGACGGCACGACGGCATCCGCCTGGGTCATGAAAGAGGCGGCCGTGAAATGCAAAAAGCTGCTTCTGGAACTGGCGGCCAAATCCAGCGCGTTCAATCCCGGCCCGAGGGCTTTCGGAAGCTCTACAACCAGCGGGCCCAAAATCAGCCCGGAGGATCTCGATACGAAGGACACCATGGTCTATCTGAAATCGGATCCGAGCAAGGCATTTCCCTTCGGGAAGTTCATCGGCGACGAAGGATTCGGCGATCACGACCTGGATATCACCGCAACCCACTTCGGAAGACCGCCGGAGACAACCTGGCACAGGGGCGGACACATTCTCGATGTCATGAACGCCAGCTTCTGCGAAGTCGCCGTGGACCCGGAAACCGGGGAGACGGAAGTGACCAGGTACCTGGTCGTCTGCGATCCGGGCAAGGTTCTGAGAATGACCTCGTTTGAAGGCCAGCTGCACCAGGCAATGTTCTTCAGTCACGGAGGATTGATGGAGGAGTTCATTTACGACAAGAAAACGGGTGTAAAACTCAACACGAACATGTGGGAGTACAAAAAGCCCACAATGATGGATCTGGGACCGATCGACACTTACGCGGTGGAAACCCGATCGGGCAACGCCTGCTACGGCGCGTCGGGCATCAGCCACTGTATGGCCTCACTGCTCCTTCCCGTCTGCGCCGTCGCGAATGCCACAGGTCACTGGATCAAACCGCCCGTCACCCCGGACAAGGTGCTGAAAGCCCTGGGCAAGGTTTAGATCCGCGTAAATACCGACAAATTGCAGGGGCGAACCTTGTGTTCGCCCTTTTTTTATTATTGGATTCTGCCAGGTGCGTTGAGGACCTTATTGCAAGTCCGGAGAATTCGCGGGTCGAGATTTCTCACTCTCAAAGATTCTGTTTGTGCGCGATAGCGGTGCCGGGAAATCTTGTCGTCGTCCGTCGTTCTCCAATTGTGCAGTGATAGCAACTTTGTCTGTTATCTCTTGCTTTTCCCATAAATACCCCTCTTTAAAGAAAATCTACGAACGGAAGCGATTCAGAATTTTAGTGAGCATTTTAAGGCTAATATATTTTAATAAATTAAATTGATAGTTTTTAACATTGTATGATATTTTACATAAATACTCTTTAAGAGTATTTATGTAAAATAGAGTACAACTATGAAAAAAAAGCTTGGGAAACTCGAAACACAGTTTTTTGCCTACACTCAGATGCGCAGGCTGAGAACCGTTCGGAATGGCGACCTGACATCTTCCTTGCTTCGTTTAACTCCCGACCAGGAACGCAAACTTCTAAGCAGACTTTCCCGCGGAGGCCTGATTGCAAGGGTGCGACCGGGATTATACCTTGTGCCTCCACAATTGCCTCTAGGCGGAGCATGGACACCAAGCGAAGCACTGGCGCTCAATACGCTGATGGAGGATCGAAGCGGGCGCTATCAAATCTGCGGGCCCAATGCTTTCAACCGCTATGGACTCGTCGATCAAATCCCTAACCGTGTATACGTTTATAACAACAGGATTTCCGGAGTGCGCAAGATTGGATCCGTTGTCCTGGCGCTAATCAAAGTTGCCGACAAAAGATTAGGTGCAGCCGAAACGGCAACTCTGGATAGGGAAACAGTCCTCTACTCATCTTTAGTGAGGACACTATTAGATGCTGTATACGACTGGTCAAGGTTCGACAGCCTCCCTCGCGGTTACAATTGGATCCGCCGTGAAATCAGGACAAAACGAATAAATGTTAAGGAACTTGTCGAAGTAACCCTGCACTATGGAGACACGGGAACCATACGACGGGTTGGAGCCTTGCTCGAGAACGAAGGAGTTGACATAGCAGAGCTTGGCAAACTGATGCGAGCTCTTAAACCTTCCTCCAGCCTGATCCCGTGGATTCCGGGAAGACCTAAACGTGGAACGGTAAACCGTCAATGGGGTGTCGTCATTAATGAATAAGTCTCTTTGGAATACGGAGAAAATCCTTGATGACCCGGACTTTTTTCTGTCAGCGATAAATTTTACGGCACATAGAACAGCTTTTGCGGCCCGTCTTATCGAAAAAGATTATTTCTGTAGCGTAGTACTGGAATACCTGTCATCCGCCGGTAAGTATCTTGTTTTCAAAGGCGGTACATGCCTTGCAAAAGTGCATGCAGGATTTTACCGGTTGAGCGAAGATCTGGATTTTGTCATTTCCACCCCGATTAATTCCAGGAGGGAAGAACGGAGAAAACAGGTACATGCATTGAAGCGTATTGTGGCGGAAATGCCCGATCAACTGTCCTGTCTGCAGTTGATCCAACCGCTGACAGGAGCAAACAATTCAACTCAATATATTTCAGTATTTACTTATAGATCCCTGATAAGCGGACAGTCGGAAAATATTAAAATTGAAATTGGATTACGCGAACCCCTGTTGACAGCAGTACAGACGTACCCGTCAAACACAATTTTACTGAATCCGGTATCAGACCAGCCGCTGCTGAATCCGGTATCGTTGTGTTGTATCTCCAGATTTGAAGCATTTGCCGAAAAATTCAGAGCTGCATTGACTCGCCGGGATGTTGCCATTCGGGATTTCTTTGATATCGATTACGCTGCGCAAAAACTTGAAATCCCCATTGAAGACAGGAAATTTATAAAACTGGTTAAACAAAAAATTTCAGTCCCTGGAAACTTCCCCGTGGATACTTCACAATCACGTCTGGACATCCTCCGCCAGCAACTCAATACACAACTAAAGCCGGTATTGCGTGAGACGGACTTCGTTGAATTTGACCTGGAGCGTTCCATCCGAACAGTGTTGAAAATGGCTGGGAAAGTCATTGAAACATAAAAGCCTTATCGGAAATCCGGAGAATTCGCGGATCGGGAGGCGTCCCTGAAAAAGGTCTTTTATTCCACCTGGCGCGGCCGCTGGCCGCGACAAAGTTTTGGTAAGCTGATGAAGCGGCCGCGCGCTTTCAGCTCTCAGCACAAAAGAAATACATCGATCAGGTGATTGATATCATATAACTTAAAAACTTGTTTGCATTTTGCAAAGAAGTCACGGAGAAAGAACCTACCCGCATCGATTCTCCTATAAAGTAACTATCATGTTTCGGCGGCCCCGGGGCTAACGGCGCGTCAGCAGCGGCGACAGGCAAAAATTGGAAGCGGTTGTCTTGATGGTGACGGTCTTGCGCTTCCTGCCGTCCAGGCCGATCGAGTATATCTTCCAGTCGCCATAGTCATTGGAACAAAACATGACTCTTTTGCCGTCCGGTGTGAAAACGGCATTCGCAATGCTTCGCAAACCTGCTGCCGCCTTGAGCAGTACTTGCTTTTTCCCGTCCGGGTCGATGAGGCGAGCCGTAGACGCTGACTGCAGCAGCAACATGCTGCCGTCCGGCGACCACAGGACGTAGGAAGCCGGCCTGTAATCCACGCATTTTTTTCCCGTGCCGTCGGCGGCGATGACGAAAACGCCGGAATTCCCGACATCTTCATCGATCTTTTTGTATGCGATGTACGCGATGGCTTTTCCGTCGGGAGACCAGGCGGGACGGAAATCAATCGTCGCGCCGTCCGTCAATCGTTCACTTTTCCTGCCATCGGGACTGATAAGATAAATTCCACAGTACTCTCCAATTCCGAAGCCGACTGCCAGGCGAGCGCCGTCAGGCGACCAGGAGGCGGAGCAATTCCGCCCTGAACCCGGCAAACGGTTTATGGCGCCGCTTTGCGTGTCGAGCACGTACACATAAGCCAGCGGGCGGGCGGCTCCGGTCAGCACTTCCGGCGAATTCCGGTCGGGGCTTTCGTATGCGGAAATGAAAAACAGCCGCCGGCTGTCAGGCGCCCAGCCAAAGTCGATGACGGGAAAATCAAGGAGTCGTTTCTGGTTCCCGCCTGTCGCATCCATGACATACAGCAAATACTCGTCAATCATGCGGTATTTCTCCAGAACAGCTTTGTCCTGGCTGCGTGCGTTGTAGAAGGCGATTTTCTTTCCATCAGGAGACCAGGATGCAAACCGGACTTGCGCCGTCCTGTCGGCGACGAGAATTTCCGAGCCGGTAGTGTCGGAGTTTATTGAGAAAATTCCGTACTCCCCTGTCTTGCTGGACACGAATGCAACTTTATAGCCGTCGGCGCCTCCGGGAGGCTGCGAACATCCCGCGCAAAGAAGAAAGCAGAGAAGTGCAATCCAAATTCCAGATTTGTTCACTGTCGCTCCTTTCTGTCACCAGATATCTGATTATCCAATATTCATGCATCAGGAAGAAAAATGCCAGCGCGAAAACAGAGCGCATCTCCCTAGTATTTTCTGTGAACTTTTAATTCGGCGTCGCTTGTCTTTACGATGCATTTCAGTATTTTTACGTCATTATTTTCGGCGTCCGCGTATGCGGCAGCGCCTGTATCATCCATCCGAAGCATTGACAGGACACTCTTTCTATTTCTAATCCAAAGTCCGATCCTGCAATGGGCTGAAGCCGGTTGTAAAAGTAAATTTGAGCAATTTCTTCGCATTTTTCTTCCTAACCTGCAGTAAAATGCTTTTGAAAATCGACATGAATTCCAGAAAATTAACTTAAAAGTGTCTTATCGGAAGTCCGGAGAATTCGCGGATGGAGAGGCATCTCTTAAAAAGCTCCTATTCCACCTGTCGTCGTCAAATCCGACGTATGATTCCCGGCGACGCGCTTTTTGGCCGAACTTTGTTTTCCGTAATTCACCGGATTCCGACAACATAAAGAAAGCGGGTGAAATGATTCGCCTCCTAAGTCGCTGTTTTCTTATACAGATATTTTCCCTGTGTTTTGTGTCGCTTGGGATGGCCGGTGAAGAAGCCTGGATCGAAGTAAAAAGCCCTCATTTTCGTGTGATCAGCAATGCAAAGGAGAAACAGGCCAGGCAGACGGCAAAAATGTTTGAGCAATACCGGCTTCTCATTCAAACCGCCATGGTGAACTGCAAGGTCGATCCGCCGATCCCACTGACTGTTTTCGCGGCAAAAAATGAAAAAAGCTTCAAGACCCTTCTCGCCGAAGAGCAGCAGGAAAAAGGGTCGGCCAAAAGAACCGGATGGTTCCTGCCCGGACCGGAACACCAACTAGTTGCCCTTCGAATTGATGCGCCTAAAGACGACACCTTACACGTGATCTTTCATGAATATGTCCATCTGGTTACCAATTTGACCTATGGGGAGCTGCCTCTGTGGCTGCAGGAGGGTCTGGCGGAGTTTTTTGCCTATTCGGAACTTTCCGATAATCTTTCCTATCTGGGCAAAGTAAAATACGGAGTAATCGATTATCTGAGGTCACAACCTCTGATTCCGCTGCAGACGCTCCTATCGGTAAAACGCGATTCGCCCTATTATCGCGAACAGGACAAGACAACCGCTTTCTACAGCAACTCCTGGGCTCTTGTACATTATCTGATAATCGGAGACCGCAACCAGCGCCAGAACAAACTGATGAGTTACATAGGTATGATCCTCAACGGAGTCCCCGAAATGGAAGCAGCGACCCGTGCTTTCGGAGATTTGAACCGATTGGAAAAAGACCTGGCCCAGTATATTCACCTTCCGACAACGGCGTATTTCGAAGTGCCGGCGACTCTCTCCGTCGATGAAGACCAGTATGAGGTTCGTCCTCTGTCACTTGCCGAATCGCTCGCATTGCGGGGCGAACTGCTCGCCTTCTACAAAAAAACGGATAGAGCCCGGGCGATGCTGGAAGAGGCATTGCTGGCAGATCCCCGGAATGCGCTTGCCAATGAAGCGATGGGGCAGCTCTTCTTAAGACTCAACGACCATGCACAGGCGGGGAAATATTTCCTTGCGGCAGCGGATTTGGATTCAAAAAGCTGCACGGCCAATTATTTTGCAGCACGTACCATAAATCTGCAAAACGGCGATTCCGACACAGCGGAGAAATACCTGCGTCGAGCCCTCGAGCTTAATCCTGAATTTTCTCCGGCCCTCGGAGAACTTTCCATATTACTGCGCAAAAAAGGCAGTTACCCGGAAGCTCTTGCGTGCGCCAGGAAGCTGGAATCGATGCAGCCCGGAATTCTGATTCACAAGATCCACGTCGCAAACATAATGGCGGACATGGGAAAGATCGATGATGCCTATGAGTATGGCCGGCGCGTTAGTGCGATTGCCCGGGACGAAAACGATCGAAAACTGGCGGCATCCTTTATGACCTGGATAACAAATGTCCGGGATCAGCGTTTGCTGATGAAGCGCATGCAGGAAACTGAAAGCGAGAGGATGAGGATGAGGAAGCAAAGGGAGCCGGAATTGTTGGTCAAGAAACCGTATCCGGGACCTGAATCCGATGAAGAATTCGAACAGGCGGGCGACCGGCCGGCAGTGAATCGCCGGGAAGAAATCGAGAAGCTCGCTTCGGTCGAACGGGGACCATCCGTCAGAATAGAAGGGATTATCAAATCCGTAACCTGTGAGGCTCCGGAGATACTGGACGTTACATTGGATTCCAACGGTGTATCCAAAATTTTGTATTCGGACCATTACTCTGCAATAAGGATTCACTCCGCTGCAGCGGCCTTACAAAAAGATTTTCAGCCGTGTCGTGATTTGGAGGGCAGGCATGTGGAAATTGAATATCAGATAATTTCCAGCAAATACTTCTCCGGATACATCGAATCAATAACCGTTCAAAAATAGAACTCCGTCGCCGGCACCGGGCCGCCCCTTCTATTCTAACCCAAAGTCGGATCCTGCAATGGGCTGAAGCCGGTTGAAAAGGTAAATGTGAGCAAATTCTTCGCGTTTTCCTTCCTGATCCGGAGAAAAATGCCTTTGAAAATCAACATTAATTCCTGACGTTGAAACAGGCAGGAAACGCAGGCGGCGAAGTCGCAAACGCGGCTCCCCTGAAAATCGTAATCGGCCTCAACTGGTTTGAAGAACTGAAGCAACGGGTGCCCGTGGAATGACTCCCGGCGGTGCCTCTCTGTCATGGACGGGGTGGGGGACCGGGTTCTCAGGGCCTCAGGAATCCGATGTGCCCGGCTCAGGATTACGGGGATTTACGGAGGCCACTTTATCGGTCAACAGGCTGACGCGGAATTCGGTGCGGCCGGGACGGGAATCGAAAGAAATGTCCCCGTGGTACCGGCGCAGCAGGCGCCAGGTAATGTCCAGGCCCAGGCCGGTCCCCTTTCCCTGCGGCTTGGTCGTGAAAAAGGGATCGTAGATTCTGGGCGCGATATCCGGGGGAATTCCCGGGCCGTCGTCCTCCACTCGTACCACGATCCGGTCCAGCTCCCGGCGGGCGCTGACGGCGACATGACCGGATTCGGTGAGGGCGTCGAGCGCGTTGTCGATCAGGTTCAGCCAGACCTGATTGAGTTCGCCGCCGGTGGCGTAAGCCCTGGGAAGGTTCGGCTCGATGTCCAGCGTAACGGAGGCGTTTTTGGAGCGCGCCCTGGATGCCAGTATCAGGACCGTATCGCGCAATCCCTTTTCGACATCCACGGATTCGGGCCCGGACAGCCTGTCCATGTAAGTGAAATTCTTGATTGCCGACACCATCTCATGGATCCGTTTTGCCGCCCTCTCGATATCCGCCGCAAGCACATGTGCCGTGCAGCCGGTGTCGAGCCAGTGGAGGGCCGCATCAAGGATTCTGCCGGGTATGGCGTCTGCAAGGGCGTCGAGGGATTCAATCGTGACGGCAGTCTCGGCCAGCGCCGGGGCATGGCCCGGATCGGAATTGTGGCGCTTGAGCCAACCGGTGATTTCATCCTCGCGATCCGCCCGTTCGATGGGGGAAAGGACCCCGCCGGCCGGCTTCGCCCGGCAGAGAGAGAGCGCGCGCGCGATAGCAGCCGCCGTCGCGCCTGAGATACCAGCTGCTCCGAGCGCGCGCGAAGCCGAGTCCATTCGGGCAAGGGCTTCCGGAAGCAGCTTGGCGTTGCGAAGCGCCGCAGAGGCGGGATTGTTGAGTTCGTGGGCCAGTCCAGCGGCCAGCTTTCCCAGAGAAACCATTTTCTCATCCTGCAGGTCGCTGGTGTTGAAGGCGCGCGCGCGGTCCAGCATGATGTGGACCGTATGGGCGGTGAATACGGGGCATCTGTGAATCAGCTCCGGAAATTCCGATTCGTGCAGACTCAGGACCCGGGTCGTTTCTTCCACGTAGGTGTCGCCCGGAGGGCCGGTCATCCTGGAATAGGGCAGCAGACCGTCGACATCGCCGGTGCGCCATTCCATTACCCGGCGCGGCCCGGCACCGCGGTCGACATAGATGGCGATATGGCCTGAGAGAATGACCCAGAGCGTCTCGATACGCCTCCCCTTCGGCGCCACAACGCTCCCGGCTTCCCATGTATCAGGGCGGCTGTGCTCCGCCAGCCATTCAAGCTCCGTGCGGGGAATCTTCAGCGAAGCGAACAGTGCGTCAAGACGATCGACAAGATCAGCTTTTTCCATGTTTCATCTCCCGTTCGGGAACATCTCCGAGAGAAATACCCGCCGGGGTCAAACGGTCTGCAGGTATTGATGAATTATGCCGATGGTGGCGGATCCTTCACCCACGGCTGCCGCAACACGCTTGCCGGAGTCGTGCCGCACATCCCCGGCCGCAAAAATCCCCGGTACGCTCGTCTCGTAAAGAAACGGATCGCGGTCGGCCGTCCAGCCGGCCGGCCGTTTCCCGTCCACAATGAGGTCCCGTCCGGTCAGGATGAATCCTCCCGCGTCGCGGGCGACGAGATCGGACAGGATGTCCGTCCGCGGCATCATCCCTATAAAGATAAAGACCGCTTCGGCCGGAACTTTCCGGGTCTGGCCGGTGGATGTATCGGAAAGTTCGATGGCTTCGAGCCGGTCCGTTCCCTTGACGGATGAGATCACCGTGTGCGTACGCACCTCGATATTCGCCGTCTCCGATATCCGGTCCACAAGGTATTGCGACATTGCGTGGAGACCCGAACCGCGCACGAGTATCGTGACTTTGCGGGCATAGCGGGAAAAGAAAACGGCTCCCTGGCCCGCCGAATTGGCTCCGCCCACGATGAAGACATCCCCTCCCCTACAGTTTGCTGCTTCGGTCATGGCGGCGCCGTAGTAGATTCCGGCTCCCACCAAAGGATCGATTCCCGGAAGGTCGAGATGCCGGACAGCCATGCCGGCGGTGTAAAGGACGGCGTAACAGCTTAATTCATTGCCGTCGGCCAGCCGGACTGTTCGGTATGGGTCCTTTCTGAAGATGCCGACCACCTCCTGGGGGGACAGGATCTCCGTCCCGAAACGCCGTGCCTGCGTGGATGCGCGGCGTGCCAGATCGCCGCCGCTGATGCCGCCCGGAAAGCCGAGGTAATTTTCGATCCGCGAGCTGGTCCTGGCCTGACCACCCGGCGCGGCGCGTTCGACGAGAACGGTCCGGAGCCCCTCGGATGCGGCATAAACGGCGCCGGCAAGCCCGGCCGGGCCCCCCCCCGACAATCACGAGGTCGTAGAAAGGAAGCTGCGCCCGCATCTGCATGCCGACCCGGTCGGCCAGTTCGCGGGTTTCGGGCTGCACAAGCGATTCGCCGCCGGGCAGGAACACGATCGGCAGCCGGGGAGCGCCGGGGGAGACCCTGGCGACAAGTTCCCGGGCTGCGGCATCGTTGTCGATATCAAGCCATTGGTAGGGGATCTGGTGCCCGGCCAGGAAGTCGCGGATGACGTAGCTCCCGGGGGAAAGCACTGTCCCGGCCACACGAATGCCGTCGTATTCCGGACGGGCGCGGGCGAACCAGTCCGACAGCAGGTCGTCGAGTACGGGGTAGAGACGCTCGCTGGGCGGCTCCCACGGCTTCAACAGGTAATGGTCCAGGTCGATGTCGTTGATCGCCGTGATGGCCGTATCCGTGTCCGCATATGCCGTCAGCAGGACGCGTCGCGCGTCCGGATAGAGTTTCAGGGCTTCAGCCAGAAACTGGGTGCCCGTCATTCCGGGCATCCGCTGGTCGACGACGAACAGTGCGACCGCCGTCCCGCGCTTTTTGAGCTGTTTGGTTGTTTCGAGAGCCAGCTCGCCGGAGGAGGCCTTCATCACGCGATAGAGTTCGCTGTAATGCTGGCGCAGGTCCCGCTCAATGGAATTGAGAACTTCGGGTTCATCATCGATGGTAAGGATTACGGGTTTCGCCATGGAGTATCCTCTGCAAAGGAACTGCATGAAAGAGATTCGGTATCCTTTGAAAGTAGATTACGATCTGATTATCCTCAGCCTGCCACGGAGGCATGATGTTTATATCTCCGTTGATCGTTGTGCAGTTATGATTGGCGTCGATCCATATGTTGCGGGCCCGGAAACGACATCTGCCGAGATCGGGATCTTTTTAAGTGCATTCACGGTTTCGTTCAGCACTTTCAGGTCGATGCCGTTTACGAAATCAGCCTTTGTCGGCGCAGCCATTGTGTTTTCCTTTTGTCCTATGCGGTTACAATGAAAGGGTATGTTTCATTGTTGATATTAATTTTCATTATATTGAGCCTGTAAATATGCATCAATGACGGAAAATACTCATTCGGGATTGAGTATAAGTGCGGTGCCCGGCTTCCGGATACCGTCGACTTTCGACCGCTTTCCTGAAGACGATAATAAATCCTCCTCCCGGGCCGTCATAACACGTAACTATTTTCCGGATCCTAATTGGACTCGAACAGGAGAAGCGACGGAAGAAACCGGGGAAATGGACTCCCGACAAAGGGAAGCGGCGAAGTCGCACGCGATTGCCTGGAAAAAGCTTTTCAACGAGTATCTCCGGGATGCCAAAGGGAAATCGAAAAAGGAAATCGGGGACCTGCTCTGCATCAGCGTCCGCGCTGTAGAGCGGCACCACGCGAATAGGATGAACAGGCTGAATACCCGGAAACGGCTGAACTTGTGCGGTATGCCCTTCGCAAACATTACATTTGATCCAAAGTTTCTGTGGCAGTCACCGAAACTTCCGCCAATCCAAAATCGATCCATTTATGGGTTTCGTCTCATTCTCCGTGTACAATAAAGCATTTGAGTGCGGAAAGGTGAAAGTGTTATGCGAAGGTTCAGCCTCCATTCCGAAGTTGAGGATTGAAGAAATGCCGTTCTCTTTTTGGCTCAACAGGTTGCCCATAATAAATCCAACTCTGGCGAAGTTGCATGGGCTCCTTTTAATTCATTGAGACTTAATGAGATCAAAATCCTCAGAAAAACCATTATCGGAATTGAGGTTCGGTTCCCGGAAAGCCCGGGGGATTCGCGGGTAACGTATAAAGAAAATTAATCAGGAGTCTTTAAGTTTGAAGAAAACAAAAACCGAAATGGAAAAGCAGTTCCTTGAGACAATTCTCGGTTCCGTAGCCGATGGAGTTTTTACAGTCGATCAGCAATGGCACATTACATCCTTTAACAGGGCGGCCGAACGTATTACGGGAATTTCCGCTTCGGAGGCTATCGGTAAAAAATGCCACGACGTATTCCACGCAGACGTATGCGAACGGAGATGTGCGCTTAAAAGGACCTTGAAATCGGGTCGCGAGATCATTGACGCTCCTGCAAGAATTCTCAACAGCAAGGGCCGTTCCGTTCCCATCAGTTTGAGCACCGCCCTACTGAAAGACTCGAACGGCGATCTGTTGGGTGCAGTAGAAACATTTCGCGATCTTTCAGCGCTTGAACAGCTTCGACGGGAAATATCACAGCAGTACACTTTCGAAGACATCGTAGGCAAAAGTAAGGGTATGCGAAAAATCTTCGCAATCCTCCCCGATATTGCCGAGAGTGATGCAACGGTCTTAATTGAAGGACCCAGCGGTTCCGGTAAGGAACTCCTGGCAAAGGCCATCCACAGCTTCAGTCTCAGGCGGCGAAAACCTCTCGTTGCCGTCAACTGTGGCGCCCTGCCGGAATCCCTGTTTGAATCAGAACTGTTCGGCTATGCACAGGGAGCGTTCACAGATGCCAAGCACAACAAAGCCGGTCGACTGGCCCTGGCCGAGGGGGGCACGCTGTTTCTGGATGAAGTTTCCGAACTGTCGCCCGCCACCCAGGTCAAACTGCTTCGTGTATTGCAGGAACGCGAATACGAACCGCTGGGCTCCGTCAAGTCGGTTCGAATCAACGTACGTGTGGTTGCAGCGACAAATTCCCGCCTCGCTGGACTGGTCAGTAACGGCAGGTTTCGGGACGACCTGTATTTCCGTCTCGCCGTTGTGCGTCTCTCCGTACCATCCCTCAATGAAAGAAGAGTGGACATCCCTTACCTTGTGGAGCACTTCATCGAAAAGTTCAATGCGAAACGGGGCAAGAATATCTCGGGATTAACACCCGAATGCATGAGTATGATCATGCGCCATGAATTTACAGGCAACGTAAGAGAACTGGAAAATCTTATCGAGTACGCCTTTGTGCTCTGCCACGACAGGGAGATCGATACATGCCATCTCCCCGAGGACTTTCAGAATCTCCCCCTGCAGATCGACGAATCCGCGCCGGACGAAAACCTGTCGCGACTCAAATGGGCGGAAGCCGATGTTATTCATTCTGCGCTGCAGCGGAACAACTACGATATCGGACAAACAGCGCACGACCTGAAGGTAAGCCGGACAACGCTCTGGCGCAAGATGAAACGTTACTCCATTGAAAACCCCCGCACATGAATTCACTTACGTGTCCATGAACAACATCCTCGTTTTACCTAATACATCTGCATGAGAATCACGATCCGGAACATTGAGTTGCAAAACTGAAACAATGAAACAATGGAGGTTTCATTGTTGTTATAAGCCTCCAGGTAGGCCTGTGGCATTGATTTTCTCTATCTGTCCTGATGACAATAATTTACAGTTTTTGATCATATTGGCACTGATCTTGCATAGACTTAGGACGGAGGAAAACCGTACATGAAAGTGGCTATACCACATCATGGCGAGGATGTAACACCCTATTTCGAATACACAGGCGGGATTACGATTTACGAGATCCATAAAAACAGGGTCGTTGCCCAAACCGATTTTACCCTCAGAAGCAGAGAGAAACTGGACCGTGTCCGTCTCCTGAGGGACCAGGGCGTATCGGTCCTGATCTGCAGTGGAATCCAGGCTGCCCACGAGGACCTGCTGACGGCTTCCGGCATTCAGGTTATTCCCTGGGTTTCAGGAAAGACTAACGAAGTGCTGCATCTTTTTCTGGAGAATGCGTTGGCTCCTGGTTCGGCTGACTGTGAGTCACAGGATGAAGGAAACACTAAAGAATCAAACGAAGGGATCACCGATTCATGACGCCATCAACAGGCCAATCCAATAAGAGGAACCGGTAAATGAACTGCAAAGACAGTTGGGATTGGCAACCGGACCGGAAAGTTGTAGCCGACCTGTCCCGGCTTCGCAGCAGTTATTCCGGAATCGAAGAATTCGCCGCCAGTCCGGACGGCCAGGTGCTGGCCGCCCTGGTTAAAACGGAAGACGACCGGTTTGCCGTTTGGGCGGACGGTCAGGAGTGGCCGGATAAATTCGAACTGGCCTGGTGCCTGAGATTCTCACCGTCGGGCAGGTTGATCGTGCTGGTCAGGATCGACGATGAATGGACCGTTGCGGCGGACGGCAAATCCTGGCAGGAACGCTTCGAATACGCCTGGGACCCACTGTTTGGGAACGACGGACTGGTAGTCGGCATAAAATACAAACGGGCGAACCAGTACGGCATCGCCATAGAAGACAAGGTCTGGGAAAAAGGGTTCGCCGGTCTGCGTGATTACTGCCTGAGCCCTGACGGTTTGAGGGCCGCAGCGACCGTCCAGGTCAAGGCTTTGCCTGAAGCGGATATATTCGGCTTCTTCGAAGGAGTCTGGTCTGTTGCGGTCGACGGCAAAGCCTGGGACAAGCAGTACATTAACGCCTGGAATCCTGTTTTTAATGCGGACGGCGATACGGTGGCCGCCGAGGTCCGGACGGACATCTGCGATTATACCATCGCCCGGGACAACGAACCCTGGGACTCGCGGTACGGCTGCGTCTGGGCGCCGGTTTTTCATCCCCATGACAATTCCGTAATTGCAGCGGTCCGGAATCAGGGCAGCTGGATGTTATACCGGAACAACGAGCCGTTCTGGCAAGGGCGCTACAACCAGATGTGGAACCAGCGCTTGAGCCGCGACGGTTCGAGAGTCGCCGCCATTGTCTCCCCGGATTACGGCAAATGGACGATTGCGGTGGACGACAGGCCCTGGCCGAAGCTTTTTTCAGACATGGTACTTGCGCCGGTATTTTCAACGGATGGACAGCGGGTGGCTGCGGTGGTGAAAGATGGGGGGCGCTGGACGGTAGCGGTGGATGGAGTACCGCTCAAAGAGAGCTTCGATATGATCTGGGATCCGGTGTTCAGCCCCTGCGGGCAGCAGGTGCTGGCTGTGGCGGAGAACAGCGGCCGATTCGTGATTCTGGCCAACGGCCGGAAATATCCTAAAACATTTCAGAAGCTGTGGAATCCGGTGTTCAGTCCGGACGGCAGAAATGTGTTGTTGAAGTATATAGAGGATGACAAGTGCTGCCGTCAGGTCGTTCCGGTTGAAGAACTGCTCGGCTGATAACAATTTTTGATCTGACTGCAGGCGGGAGCATAGCGTGTACGATTTTTCAAAAGGACCGCTGGTTTGGATAGCCTTCGGGATCTTCCTGATCGGAAGTATTTACCGGATCATCATGGTCGTAAAGCTTTCCAAAAAGGACAAGGTGGTCCTGCCCTATATGAACTGGAAATACGGCTTGCGCTCGATTTTGCACTGGATTACCCCATTCGGCGCCCGCAACATGAGGCTGCGGCCGGCTTTCACCGTAATGACCTATCTGTTCCATCTCTCCCTGCTGCTGGTGCCGATTTTTACGCTGGGCCACGCTATCCTGTGGCGGGAATCGTGGGGCATCGACTGGTGGGCGCTGCCCAACCTTCTGAGCAAGCTCATGACCTTCATCGTCATCATAGCCGGGGTGATATTTGTGCTCAGAAGAATCGCCGACCCGACCGTTCGGTTCGTGACCTCGGCCGGCGACATTGTTCTGGTCGTTGTGGTGCTGGCCCCGTTTGTGACCGGTTTGATGGCCTACTACCAGCTCGTCGCGTATCAAGCGATCCTTATCATACATATCTGGACCGGCGCCCTGTGGCTGGCCATTATACCGTTTACCCGAATCGCGCATATGCTTTACTTCGCCCTTACCAGGGCTTATATGGGGTGTGAATTCGGTTACGTTCGTCATTCGAAAGACTGGTAGATTATGAGAGAAACCCCGGAGAGCCGGGTTGTAGATCCCGGGCTGGATGAAACCATCAAGAAACTGACTCCCGAGAAGATCCAGTCCGTGGTCGAGCACGTATTGACGAAAGAGAACGCGGCACGGCTGAAAGTCTATTCGGATACCTGCGTTCACTGCGGTTTATGCGCTGAAGCCTGTCAAACCTACATCTCCCGGGACAAGGATCCTTATTTCTCTCCGGTGGGCAAAGTAAAAAATACCTTGTGGGAACTGGTGAAGAACAAGGGTCGGGTCCCGCCCGAGTCGATCCGGGACATGTCGAGAATCGTGTTCACCGAATGCGCCGTCTGCCGGCGCTGCAGCATGTACTGCCCGTTCGGAATCGACATCGCCTATTTGTTATTGGTCGTCCGGCGGATCTGCAGCCTGCTTGGCGTGGTGCCGGCGTACCTTCAGGATACCACCAACAGTCACGCAGCAACCATGAACCAGATGTGGGTTCAGCAGGACGAATGGATCGACACCCTCCAGTGGCAGGAGGAAGAAGCCCAGGCGGAGATACCCGCGTGCCGGATCCCCCTGGAGAAGGAAGGAGCCGAGGTGATGTACTCGGTTATCGCACCGGAGCCCAAAATTCTGGCCCAGCTGCTGGGCAATATGTCCCAGATTATGACGGTGGCCGGGATTGATTGGACCATGCCGGCTACCGACGGGTGGGACAACAGCAACATGGCGATGTATTCCGGCGATTTCGAAGTCATGGGTCGGGTGGAACGTCTCCACTGGGAAACGGCGGCACGGCTCAAGGTCAAAAAAATCGTTATGGGTGAGTGCGGGCACGCCTTCCGCGGCGCTGTTTACGACGGCCCCCGCTGGCTGGGTTGGAAATTTCCGCCCATTCCGATGGTCCACGCCATCGAGTTTTACTACGATCTGCTTAAAAGCGGCCGCATCAAGGTCCGTGAAAAATACAAGAAGTCCGTCACCGTCCAGGACCCCTGTAACACCGTCAGGGGCCGCGGACTGGGAAACAAGCTCCGATACGTGGTCAACGAACTGTGCGAGAGCTTTATTGACGTGAATCCGCGCCTGGAGCACAACTACTGCTGCATGGCCGGCGGCGGCACCATAAACTGCGGCCCGCCCTGGAAGCGGTCCCGAATGATTTCGAATCGGGTCAAAGCGGAACAGATTGAAGCCACCGGCGCTGATGTGGTGATCACACCCTGCCACAACTGCCACAGCGGCATAGAGGATATCGTCGGTTTCTACAAACTGAAAAAACATGTGAAATTTATCAGCGAGATTATGGTCGAGGTGATGGAAATCCCTGACTCCTTAAAGGCTTGAGGTCACGGGAGCACGTATTATGTTCAGTCAAGCTAAAATAAAATGCCTGGTGCCGGCAATGCTGCTGTTTACTCTGACGGCCGCTTGCCTGTTGGGATCATTCGGCTGCAGCCAGGGGAAGGGTGCGGAAAGCTCGTCCCGGCCCGATTTGATCACTATGGACGGCTTGGCATCCTTCCGTCCGCTGGAACGTCCCGCGGTCCAGTTTCCGCACGATCTGCACACAAATAATCTGGCCAGGCAGAACCAGGACTGCAGCGTCTGTCATCCCGCCCGTGAAGACGGTCTTCCATCCCCGTTGTTCATGAGGCTCGAGGATACGGACCGGGAAGAGCTCGAAGAGCTGTATCATACTAACTGTATCGACTGTCATTCCAAACCCGGTCTCGAGGGCAGAGATTCCGGGCCGGTGGAGTGCGGCCAATGCCACCGCCGCGACCCGGTTTACACCTCATCCCGGCTGCCGTTCGGCTTCGATAAATCGCTGCACTACCGGCACATCGAAGCCAACGAAAACAAATGTGAAAACTGCCATCATGTGTACGATGAGGAATCCGAACAACTGGTCTATAAGGAAGGCACCGAGAGCTCATGCCGGGACTGTCACCACAGCCGGACCGAGGAAAACCGGATATCATTTCGCCAGGCCGCCCATCAGCAATGTATCGGCTGTCATTATGAACTGAGCCGGCAGCAGCCGGTTCAGGCCGCCGGCCCTGTAGACTGCGCCGGCTGTCATGACCGCAGCCGCCAGCTGGCGATTAAGGTGATCGAGAATCCTCCCCGGCTTGAGCGAAACCAGCCCGACTTCGTTTTGCTGAGTACGGCTGAAGACGACCTGGCCGCCAGTAAGCTCAACACCGTTCCGTTCCCCCATGCTGCCCACGAAGGTTTTACCGAGACCTGCCGGGTCTGCCATCATGAGACCCTGTCAGCCTGCAAAGAGTGCCACACCCTGGCCGGCAGCGATAAGAGCAGCGGCGTCACCCTCCAGGAGGCCATGCACGAACCGACGTCCGGTCACAGCTGCATCGGCTGCCATCAGGAGCAAGAGACAAATTCCGGCTGCGCCGGCTGTCATGGGCTCATGGCGCAGGACCGCCTGTCGGAACGTACCTGCGCCATCTGCCACGCCGGACCCTCTCCGGATACTCTGGCCTCGGTTCGGTCGAACTATCATTCTCTGGACGATTTCCGGCCGAGTGCGGCTGATGTCGCCCTCAGTTTCACGGCCGACGAGATTCCTGAAAGTGTCACAATCGGAATCCTGTCGAAAGAATACCCGGCCGTCGAGATGCCCCATAAAAAAATCATCGATGTCCTGACAGAACACATTAACAGCAGCAAGTTGGCCCGGTATTTTCACGGCCGTCAAGATGTTATGTGTGAGGGCTGCCACCACAACGGCTCGATCGGCCGGGAGCCGGCCCTGTGCTCCAACTGCCACGGCCGGCCGTTCGATGAACGGAATTTGTTCAAACCGGGCCTGTACGGCGCCTATCACCGGTCGTGCATCGGCTGTCACAACAGCATGGGAATGGAAGAACTGGCGGAATGCATCACCTGCCATCCCAACAAGATTGAAACCGCAAGAGCGAGTCATTGATTCGCCGGGAAGAGCGAAGGAGCTTCCGATGAGCACCTCACGTCGAAATTTTCTCAAGTGGGCAACCGCTGCGGGCGCCGCCCTGACCGTGCCGAAAACCGGCCGGGCCCATGAGCATTTTACCGGTTATCCCGACAGTCATGGAGTCCTCCATGACACCACACTGTGCATCGGCTGCAGGAGATGCGAGGAAGCCTGCAACCGCGTGAACAACCTGCCGGCTCCGGACAAACCGTTCGACGATCCCGCGGTACTCGAAACTAAACGGCGAACCGACGACAGGGCCTTCACCGTCGTCAACCAATATCCGGTCAGTATCGGCGCCGAATCGCCCGTCTTTCGCAAACAGCAGTGCAACCACTGCCAGGAACCGGCCTGCGCCTCGGCCTGTTTTGTCGGCGCCTTCACCAAAACTCCCGAAGGTCCGGTAGTGTACGATGCTTCAGTCTGTGTCGGCTGCCGTTATTGCATCATCGCCTGTCCTTTCAATGTGCCGGCCTTCGAATACGGAAAAGTCCTGGAACCCAAGGTGATGAAGTGCACCATGTGCCATCCCCGGCTGCTCGAGGGCAAGCTGCCCGGTTGCGTGGAGGCCTGCCCACAGGAGGCCTTGACATACGGCAAGCGTACCGACCTGATAACGATCGCGCGCGAGCGGATCCGCAAATACCCGGAACGCTATATCGATCACATCTACGGTGAGGATGAGGTTGGCGGCACCAACTGGCTGTATATCACAGGCGCTCCCTTCGAGGAACTCGATCTCCGGACGGACCTGGGCGTGACGCCGGCTCCTGAATTGACCTCGGGCGCCCTGTCGCTGGTACCGGCAATCGTGGGAGTCTGGCCGGCGCTTTTAGGGGGGATTTACCTCATATCCCGGCGGAACGAGAAAAGCGCGTCACGGGACAAAGAAGAGGCCGTCCGGACGGCGGTTGACGCCACTCAGGCGGCAGCCAACGAAGCGATGAAAAAGGCCAGGGAGAAAGCCGATCAGGACAAGGAAAAAGCCGTGGAACTCGCCGTGAAAAAGGCCCTGGAAGCGGCAGCCAAGGAGAAGGGTAAGGAGGAACTATAGTGTCCGGCCCCGGGAACAGCATCAAAGAATCACCGTTTAGCCGTTTCAACATTGTAGCGGGGATTATCGTAATCCTGGGCCTTTTCCTGACGTATCTTCGATTTACCCGGGGATTGGGCGGTGTCACCAACCTGGACAATAACAGCCCGTGGGGCATCTGGATCGGGTTCGATTTATTGTGCGGGGTCGCTCTGGCCGCCGGAGGATATACCACCGCGGCGGCAGTCGAAATATTCGGCTTGAAGAAATACCACGCTGCGCTGAGGCCGGCGATTCTGACCGGGTTCCTGGGCTATTCCATGGTCGTGCTGGCCCTGGTCTACGATGTGGGCCGGCCCTGGCGGCTGCCCTATCCGTTCTTTGTCAGGCAGGGGGTCACTTCAGTGATGTTCGAAGTAGGCGCCTGTGTGCTGCTGTATCTGACCGTGCTGTTTCTCGAATTTTCACCGATGGCCCTCGAATGGCTGGGCTACAAAAAACTCCGTCGTCTGGTGCTGCGCCTTTCCCTGCTGCTTACCATTTTGGGAGTGGTTCTGTCCACCATGCACCAGTCTTCGCTCGGCGCGCTGTTTTTGATAGCACCGTCAAAACTGCACCCCTTATGGTATTCACCGTATCTGCCCGTCTTTTTCTTCGTGTCCAGCATCGCCGCAGGCCTGTCGATGGTTATTTTTGAGGGCACTCTGGCCCACCGGCATTTTCACCATAAAATGGACGAACAGCATCTCCAGACATCCGACCGGGTGGTTCTAGGATTCGGCAAAGGCGCCTCAATAGTGCTGGCCGCATATTTCGCCATAAAGATTTTCGGGGTGGCGCTGGGCAACAACTGGCATTACCTGGGCACCGGATACGGGCTGTGGTTCCTGGTGGAAATTTTTGGATTCGTGTTGCTGCCCTGCTTTCTTTATGCAGTCGGCGTGCGTGATCGGAACGTGAAGCTGATCCGTGTTACGGCTGGATGGACCGTGCTGGGGATCATCGTCAATCGCCTGAATATCGCCTGGCTCTGTTTCAACTGGCAGCTGCCCTGGTCGGAGCGATATGTCCCTCACTGGATGGAAATAGGCGTTTCCCTGTTTGTCATCACCTTTGGCCTGGTAATTTATCGTTTTATCGTCACACGGATGCCGGTATTTTACGAACACCCGGAATACCGGGAAACTCACTAGGAGGAAAGCAGAATAGTGAGCGAGCATATCCATACACTTCAAGAGTTCATGCTGCAGACGAAGGGAATCCTCTACCTGCTGGCGATCTGTTATTTCGTTGGATTCATATGGTTCTGGAAATTTCTCCACGGCCGGAACAGGAATGATGATTAACCCGCATTTTTCAAGAGGTTTCGTAGCGAGGCGGCGTATATGTGTATGGATGCAAGGCTTGCGAACGAGGGCCCCGGAGGCGTACTTTAAGTACGTCGAGGAGCCCGAGGAAGCGTAACGCAGCAGACATGCCCAGATACGTCGCCGCAGCAGAAACTTTGTGAGAAATGCGGGTTAACCCGGTCAAGGTCCGGAACCCCCGTCGAAATTTGCTGCTCGTTGAAATTGTTGTTGTTGCCAGGATACTTTAGCTCCTCTATACTTGCTCCGGCCAGATGACTAAGAAAATCCTGATAATTGACGACGAGCCGGATATTGTTCTTTACCTCAAGGTCCTGCTCGAGAATTCCGGCTACTCGGTTGTCACTGCTTCGAACGGGCAGGAAGGCATCGAGCTGGCCCGGACCGAAGCGCCCGACCTGGTCTGTCTGGACATCATGATGCCGCGAAAAACCGGCGTCGCCCTGTACCAGGAAATCAAGATGGATCCCAAACTGAAGAAACTCCCCTGCATCATCATCAGCGCTTACGAAAGCGCCTATAGCTTCAAGGGGCAAGCCTTCAGACGCCTGGTCCAGGACAGAACCATTCCGGAACCGCTTAAGTTTTTTGAAAAACCGATCGACGCAAACGTATTTCTTGAATTCATCAATGGCTATCTGAACAAAGCGAAGAAGAAATGAAACCGAAGCAACGCCTCGTAGACTGGCCGAAAAAAGCCCTGTTCGACCAGATACCCCTGGAAATCATCGTCATCAACAAAGAATTCGAAATCGTTGATGCCAACATACAGGCCAAGAAAACGTACCCCGGCTGGCGGCACAGGAAGTGTTACGAGCTTTACAAAAATAAGAAGCGAAAATGTCCCGGCTGCGCCGCCCTGAAAACATTTAAAGACGGCAAAACACGGGTGGATTACCGCGACAACATTGACAGCCACGGCAACACCCATCACAAGATGGTAACCGTCTCCGCTTACGAGGATACGGATGGGAAAATTCCATACGTCATCGAGATGGCTGTCGACATCACCGAACAGGTAACTCTCGAACGGGAATACCGCCTGCTGTTCGATAACGTTCCCTGCTATGTCTCGGTGATCGACAGGAATTTCCTGGTAGTGGACAGTAACGCCCTGTTCAGGAACACTTTCTCCAAAAAGGAGGCCCGTTACTGTTACCAGATGTACAAGGGAAGAAACAAAGTTTGTGCGAACTGCTCTGCCACCAAGGCGTTCAAAACCGGCAAGCCCTGTACTTCTCTCCAGGTCGGCCTGGACAATGCGGGAAATAAAACCCACTATATGGTCACAGCCGCCCCGCTTAAAATCAACGGGGGTACAGTCGACCGGGTGATTGAGATTTCGCTGGATGTTTCGGAGTTGATCCTGCTCCAGGAAAAGATCAAGCAGATTAAGAAGGAAAAGCTGGAAGTCGAGAGGTTCGCCGCGGTGGGACAAACGGTGGCCGGGCTGGCCCACGGGATCAAGAATATCCTGATGGGGCTGGAAGGTGGAATGTACATCGTCAATTCAGGGCTTCAGAGAGATGACAATGACCTGGTCACGAGAGGCTGGACCATTCTTCAGAGCAACATTGCCAAGATCTCTTCGGTGGTCAAGGAGTACCTGCAGTTCGCCCGCGGCTCTGAAATCCAGGTGAATCTGGCGGATCCGGTCGCTATCGCCCGGGAAGTGGTCGACCTGTTCAGGGACCTGGCCAAACAGTCGGGCATTCAGCTGAAGGCTGATCTGCAGGAAAACATCCGGCCGGCGCCTCTCGATCCCGAGGGTATTCACACCTGTCTGTCCAACCTGGTTTCGAATGCGATCGACGCCTGCAATTTCAGCGAAAAGAAAAGGAAAAAAATCGAGTTGTCATGCTATGAAAAGGACCGTACGATAACATATGAAGTCAAGGACAACGGGACAGGAATGGATTACGAGGTGAAGAAAAGAATATTCTCGAATTTCTTTACTACCAAAGCATCAGGACAGGGAACCGGACTTGGACTTCTCGTCAGCCGCCGGATTGTATATGATCATGGCGGTCAGATCACCTTTGAATCCACTCTGCGGAGAGGATCCCTGTTTAAAATTGAATTGCCTAGAAAGCGTTTGCCCAAAATACGGACGTCGGAGAAGACGGAATAACAGGGAGGCTCTATGGTTGTCAATGTCGGAAAATTGGTACTGGTCATCGATGATGAGCCGGATCTCCGGCTCTTTATCAAGACTGTCCTGGAGGATGCCGGTTTTGAGGTAGCGGTGGCCGGCAACGGCAAGGAAGCCCTGGAACGAATGACCGAGAAAAAACCGGATGTGATATCACTGGATCTGGTCATGCCGAAAATGTCCGGATTGAAATTCTACAAGTACATTCAGAAGAACAAGGACCGGTCCGGGATTCCGGTTATTGTCGTAACCGCCCACGCCAGGGACGAAATGGGCAAAACCGATCTCGAAAAGATCAAGGCGGCCAAACCCGAGGCCGGCACGATGTTCATCGTCGACAAGCCGATCGATCCGCCCGCTTACGTCAATACAGTCCGGCGGGCCCTAAGCATGTCCGAAATCGAACCGGAAGGAAGCGGCGAGGAAGACGTCCTCAAAGTCAAGTTGAAGGAAAAGATAAAGTCTGCAGATAAGAAGAAGCTGGAAGACGCCCTAAAAATCCTGGATCAGGAGGCTGAAGGAGGATAGTAGCATTGAAGAAGATACTCATCGTGGATGACGAAGAAGATATTCTGGCATATCTCGGAACGTTTTTTCAGAATAACGGCTATCAGACATGCACGGCCGGTGACGGACAGGAGGCGCTCGAGAAAACCAGAGCGGAAAATCCCGACCTGGTGACCCTGGATATCGTCATGCCCAAGAAGTCAGGGATTCGTTACTACCGGGAGATGAAAGACGATCCTCATCTCAAGAAGATTCCCATTATCATTATCACGGCTATTACCGGCTGGGGATACGATAAGGAAGGGTTCCACAAATTCATAAAATCGAGCAAACAGGTGCCGCCGCCGGAGGGATTTCTGTCGAAACCGATAGATCCCGATGAGCTTCTGAAACTCGTTAAAAAATATCTCGATTAAAGAAAGAGGTAAAAGGGCGAACACAAGGTTCGCGCTCATTTGGTGACGAGGCCGGAACAAGGGCGAAAAAAAGGTTCGCCCCTACGAGTCCGCGTTTCTCACAGCCGGGGCGTTTTGCCCCCCAATCACTCGCTATTGCCTCCAACCGGCTATAAAAAAACATTCCGCATGTAATTATTAATGTTTCCGCACCCGATGTGATAGGCTTATGTCAAAATCGTAATTCTTATGAATTGAATCCATTCCGGAGAGAGGGGCGCAATGAGCAGAGTCCTGTGCCTGTCCGTAATGCTTGTTTTAATGGCCGTCGAATCGGTACATTCTCAGGAAAGCTGCCCGGCGCCGTCCTTTGCGCTGCCGACGGACGCATCGAACATTATGAGCGAGCAGCAGGAAAATGATTTCGGCGATGCCTTCGCGGAACAGATTCAGAGGGAGTTTCTGGTCATAGAAGACGAGATAACGGAAAATATCCGCAGGATCGGGCGGAGGCTCCTGGAGCAGGCCCCGACGTCTGGTCTGCATTTCCAATTCTATCTCGTAGAATATCCACGATTGAACGCCTTCAGTCTGCCCGGAGGGCGCATTTATATCCCCAGAAAAATGGTTGCCGCCTGTGAGAATGAAGACGAGCTCGCCGGGGTGATCGGCCATGAGATCGGCCATCTTCTTATGCGGCACCAGGCCATCGACCTCACTTACATGCTCCGGAAGGTTCTGGAGATTTCCTCGGTCGGGGACCGCAACGACGTGTTTGCCGTATACAACCGGCTTCTGGACAATACGGCGCGAAATCCCAAGGCTCTGAAAGCCGTCTCCCGCGAGAATGAAGAGCAGGAAATCGCAGCCGATCGCATTTCAGTGTACCTTGTCAAGAAGGCCGGGTATTCGCCCGAAGCCTTCATAACATTCTGGGATCGGGTACTGGAGGTAGAAGGGGAAACGGGTAACATTCTAAGCGACTTTTTCAGGACCACAAAGCCGGAACAGAAACGCCTCAGGGAAATGCAGCGCGTCGCCGAGCAGCTGCCGGACGCCTGCGCCGGTCCGAGGCCCGCAGCGACTGCCGAAGAATTTGAAAAATGGAAAACCGCCGTCATGGCATACTCCGGTCTTGGACACCGGGAGTCCCTGCCCGCCGCCGAGAGGAAACTGCCGTTGAAGCCGCGATTGAGAGGCAACATCACGCATATGCGTTTCAGCCGCGACGGCAAATACCTTCTGGCGCAGGATTCATCGAGCATCTTCGTGCTTTCGCGCGAACCCTTCAAGATTCTGTTTCGAATCGATGCCCGGAATGCCCGTCCCGCGCAGTTCACACCCGATTCCGAATTTGTGGTTTTCAATACAAGCAGCCTGCGCGTTGAAAAATGGAACGTTGCCGGGCAACAAAGAAAAGATGTTCAGGAAATGGCTTTGATGTATGACTGCCTCGATGACAGACTTTCCCCGGACGGCCGCCATCTTGCCTGCTTTGATTCGGACAGTAAATTGGACCTGCTCAGGGTTTCGGACGGGGCAAAGATTTTTCAATGGGATTTCTCGGATTCGGCGTATTCCCCTACTGTTGCCCGACTGCTTATTCTCCTGAAAGTCCGTTCCTGCAAGCTGGAGTTCAGCCCCGATGGACGTTATTTCATAGGATCGGGGGATTTTGGATTCAACCAGAAAGTCGCCTATGATTTTCTTGAAAACAAGAAGGTTAAATTACCGGGTTCCATCAAGGACAGGCTTTACCGGTCTTTTGGATTCATGAGCGATAACCGCTTTGTCGGGATTAAGAGCCATGAGGAAGAAAATGCAGCCGTAATCCGTTTTCCCTCCGGCGAGGTGCTGCATAAAATGCCGGTAGGCCTGGCGAGTATATCCACGACGACACGTGGCGACTATTTAATCATACGGCCGGTCCAGAAATACCCTGCAGGCATCATGGATCTGACACAAAACAAGATCGTGCTGGGCAGCAAACAGGAAGCCATCGATTTCTACGATAAAGAATTCGCCTCAGAGCAAACAGACGGAGTTCTTTCTCTCTTTAATATAGACAAAGATGAAGCTGTCGGAAGGGCCGAATTGCCCGAGAGCCCGTTGCCCCAGCCGATGGCGGCTTCCCTTTCAGCCGACCAGAACTGGCTCGCTGTATCCGAAAGGAGCCGCGGTGCAATCTGGGATTTACGTACGGGATCGCGGACCTTTCTGGCCCGGAATTTCCAGGCGGCTTACTTTGCTCCCGACAACACGCTTATCGTGGATTTTCCCGAATCGGGTGAAGAAAAACGAATGATATTGCGAATCAATCCCGCGGGACCGAGTGTTGTCTCAAGCGCCCGGATTGAAGATGACCGGAGCATCAGGCAGCAAGGGCTGTATCTTATCGAGCAGAAAGAACCGGAGAAATCAAGGAATCACGCCAGGACCCTGTTGTCGGTCATAAATGCCGCGACAGGACGGGAGCTCTGGAATCGGGATTATCCGAAAGATTTCCCATGGATGGGCTTTAATTCCGACGAAAATAAGGCCATTTTTCTATGGCACGCCACGTCGGATTTCGTCAAGGATGAAAGCAGGAACGATCCTGTTTTAAAGAAGAAGATTAAATCAAAAAAAGAAAGGCAGGGAGACTACTATATTAAAGTCCTTCAGGCATCCACGGGAAAGGTACTCAATACCGTATATGTGGAGACCGGCAGAGGATCTTTCCGTCTTCTTTATGCCGAGCTTGCCGGCGATTATTTAATTCTTCACGACAATCAGAACCGACTGCTGATTTACTCCATATCGAGCGGGGAGCGCCTCGGCCAGGTATTCGGATTCAACGGCAGCCTTTCCCCGACAACGCCGCTGCTTGCGGTAGAGAACAAGCCCGGAATCCTGACCGTCTACTCTCTCCCTGCCATGCAGGAATTCACGAAGCTGAAGTTCACCCGCCCGTGTGTCTTTGTCAAATTCAGCCGGGACGGAAAACGGCTGTTTGTATTGACGGACGACCAGATGACATATCTGTTCCGCACCGAACTCCTGTCGGCCGGCGTTGAAGGCACGGATTGAGCTGAATAAATTCTGGAAAATCCTATGCCTCTGAACTTAAAGAAAGAGGTAAAAGGGCGAACCCGAGTTTCGCATGAGATGAATCCGGAATACCCTGAAAAATATGAAAACGATAAGCTAAATGACTTGCCTGCGAAAGTCGGGCGAACACCAGGGTTCCCGCTCATTCGGTGACGAGGCCGGAACAGGGGCGAACAAAAGGTTCGCGCTTTAAAAAACAGTCGGCAGTCGATAGTATGCAGTGCCCTATCTAGGATTTCGGATATGATGAAAAGAGGGTTGAGTGGGTTGTAGGGGCGAACCTTGTGTTCGCCCTTTTTTCATGCGTATTAGATCTTCCCGAGGGCTTTGAGGACTTTATCGGGCGTTAATGGATAATCCAAAGCCCATTTGCCGGTCGCGTTGAAGATCGCACCGGCGGTGATTCCCGACATGGAGGCCCCGCTGTCCTCGCCGACGCCGCAGGCCCCATAAGACGAATAGCCGAGGTGGCTTTCGTTTATGACGCATTCGACCGGCGGGTAATCGTTCATCGTTCCGATGTGATAGCCGATGTTGTCGAAATTCAGCCCGACGCCCGTCGCAGGGCAATAGACTTTCTCTTCAGTTGCGCTTCTTCCCAGTCCCATAATCGCCCCGCCATACTGCTGGGCTTCCGCCCCACGCCGGTTGAAAAGATGCCCGACGTCGTTGACGCACACCAGGTTGGTGACGAGGACTTCTCCCGTTTCCGTATCCACCTCGACTTCCATGAAATGCGCCTGTCGGCTCATGATGTACATATCGCGGTGCGGCTTTCCGTCGAGGGTTAATCCGCCGACATTCGGTACTGTAGGATGGATGATCGCCGGATCGTCGCCCCAGAAAGGTGTCGCCACATCTCCAACGGATTTTCTGTTGGCGGGATTCGCCTTTTCGAAAATGAAGCCGTCTTTGACATCGAGATCTTCCGGCTTTTTCCCAGGGAACTGAGCCGGGCCGGGGCCCATCATGCCCGTACTCGGACGCACGGCATAATCGAGAATTTTCTGTTTCAGCATCCTGGCGGCCGTTATCAGCTGGGGCGTATTCTGGCTGATTCCCATGGAACCACCCGGCACCCAGAAATGGAAGGTGTTGGCGTCCGACCGCTGCTGCTGCAGGACAATTTCCTCGTATGGCATTCCGGCTTCCGTCGCCACGCAATGACGGATGGCCGATTCGGTATCCATTCCGAAATCGGCCCGAAGGCCCTGGATCGTCACTTTCCCCTCGCGCAGTATCAGGCAGGCGAACTGCCTTCCTGAAATCCAGCTCCACTCGTTGATGGAAACAAATCCGAGCCCGTGCATTCTTCCATTGGGCAGTTTTACCGTGCCCGGAGCATGCCATTTCCCGTCCCAGTCAATCGCTTTCTTACCTTTTTCCATGCACTCCCGGAGACTCTGCCTTTGGGGGAATCCGTTTTCTTTCTGATACTTTGTAACCCAATCCCAATAGTGCCCATGGCAGCCGTCGTTCGTGAGCGCCACTTCCGTCGGATCCAGGCCGAATTCAGCCGCCACCATATCGAACATCACATTATGCGGTACGCAGCAATGCGCGCCATGCCGGAAGCAAATATGATGTCCCTGGTTGATCAGGGCCCATTCCTGTTTATTGCGCAAATTCGGTATGCCTGTGGATGCATGTGTTTTTTCTATGTGCTCTTCGCCGAAAGATCCCGTGACATACCATTCGCAGGCGGTAATGGTTCCGTCTTTCCTGGCGCCCACCCTGCATCGGTACGTGCCGGCATCGTCGCCGATTAAATAGAAATTGCTCTCATCATACAGCAGTTTCACCGGCCGGTTTTTAGCTCTTCTGGCCAGAATGGCGGCCATTCTTATAAATGCCGTTGAATATCCCAACCATGCGATGCCGCCGTACCACGCTCCCTGATAGGGCACCGTCACGGTAATTTTGTTGTGCTCGCAGATCGGAGCGAGCGGCTTGTCCCGACCCGTTTCTTCAGAATCCGGATCGAACTTCGGTATCGGCTGCGAAAGCAGCGAGATCCATGACAAACCGCCTCTCAGAGTACTCGGGCTGCTCAGCACCGGCTGCATATGGGCCGTATGGTGGGGCCATATGTCGAGAAAATCCCCCCTCCACTGTGCCACGCAGGCCATAGCCTCAACACCCGCCGTGGTGTTTGGCGCCCTTGTGAGTGTGTATTCAATAACCTTGTCCGCTTCGGCAAAACCCTTCTCGACATCTCCATATTCTATCGTTCTGGCCGCAAGGGTATTCGGATCTTTGGCATTTTCAAAGCGCCGGACTTCCGGCATGATTCTGGGCGCGTCCGGCTTCAGGGATTCTTCCATGTCCAGGATAAACGGTAATTCTTCCCATTCGATTTCAATCATTCGGAGCGCCCGGTCGCAAATCTCCTCACTGTCGGCCACTACGGCAACGCCCATCGGGTGCTGATAGTGATCGCTTGTGCGGGGAAGGGCTAGGATATTGTATGCGGCGGCGCAATATCCGCCCGTGGAATTCTCAAACTCGATATCGGGATCATCAAACTTCAGGACATCCCGAACCCCTGTAAGCGCTTCCGCCCTGCTCGTGTCCATGCTCTTGATCCTGGCATGCGAATAGGGTGAGGTAAGAATCTTTGCATACAGCATTCCTGGAAGATCCACATCCCGCGTGAAAACCGCCTGGCCCGAAAGCTTGTCGTGGGCATCCTGGCGTAATTTGCTGTTATCGACGGGCACAACCCCCTCAGGCGCTTCCCATGTCCAGGGCTTAAATTCTTCCGGCATCTCGGTCCTCCCACCCGGAACCTTTGTTTCCGGAGCTTATAAACAGAGGGCTTGGAGTGTAATCCCGACAAACGGATCCTAAGTCACGGCATTGAAACACCCGGGCCCGGAAATTAAGGTAATTCTTAACATAGCTGGAGGGCAAGTTTAACACCTATTTCCCGCCGACGAACACATTAAAAGCCGCCCTTAAATAAATTTCATGAGGACTATGATATAGTGCGGGTAACAGGGGAGGGCACGCGTTATGAACAGCAAGTACGGACATCTCATAAAACCTCTGAGCATCGGCGCGATGAGCTGGGAGGATGCTGAAAAGACGCCGGGACAGCCGGGCCCATTGATGATCGGGCCGGGGAATGCGGGCCGGGAAATCCGGCTCAACGGCCGGGATCACCTGGAGGGTTTGAACCTGAATTTCTCCTGGGGAGTCCATACCGGCTTGGGCGACTGGCACGCCGGCCTGGATCCGCACGTCCATCCCTATCCGGAGTGTCTCCTTTTCGTAGGCCTGGATACGGCCAATGTCAAATACCTGGGCGCCGAAATCAGCTGCTGCCTGGGTTCCGAACTCGAAACCTACACATTTAACGAACCGACCGTCATTGTTGTTCCGGCCGGCCTGCCTCACGGCCCGATTACGACAAACCGGATGTACAGTCCCAGGGGGTTCGGGTTCTGGGCCGTCGAGCTGAACGCCGTCACCGAAATGACCTGGATGGGAAAAGGGATCGCAAACCTGACCGCCGAACAGCTGAAAAATGTTCCGGAGGGCATGCAGTTTGCCCCGGTGGAGAAAATCCTGAAAAACGGACCTGCAGAGCCGACCGGGAAATATGCCCGCCTGGTGAAGCCGCTGAAATCATTCGTCCTGGTGGAGCGCAGGAAAATAAATCCGGACCGGCTCATGCAGATTCAGGCGGGCCGTCAGGAAGATCCAAAACGGCCTGATGGAAAACCGGGGCCGGGCAGTCCCGACCATCTGGCCTGGATGTGCGGTTCCGACCTCGAGGGGATGGATGCCAATATCCTCTGGGGATTCTGCAGCGGGCCCGGCATCGGGCGCCGGGGAGCCGGAGCGCACGTGCATCCGACGGATGAAGTCCTGGTCTACCTGGGCATGGACCCGGAGAATCCCGACGCCCTCGGTGCGGAAATCGAGGTGGATATGGGGAAAGAACATGAAAGACACTTTATCGACAAGCCCGCGGCCCTTGTATGTCCCGCAGGGACACCCCATATGCCCCAGGTGACCCGATGGGTCGACAAACCCTTTGCGTTTTTCGCGGTCACCCTTTCCGGCGCACATGAAGCGGAGGTTATAGATTAAGCGGTAAAAAGACTGTAGAAGAATGTAGGGGCGAATCCTGTGTTCGCCTTATAAAAAAATGTTGCATGTTGCACGTTTACGCGTTGCACGTTAAAAACAAAAAGATCGTTGAAAGTTCAAACATGGGGCGTAATTTTCAATTTTCTATTTTGAATTTTGATTTTTTTATAGAGGGACATTAGAAATGGCAACCGGAAAATATCAGCATCTGTTCAAGCCTCTGAAAATGGCCGAAATACCCGGACAGGAACAGTTTTTCAAAAACACGGGCAACGCGGACGTCAATCGCTGGCTCAACGGGCGGGACCACCTGGAAGGAGTGGAGCTCAATTTTTCCTGGGGATTCTACACCGGTCTGGGCGACTGGCATCCCGGCATGGATCCCCACGCCCACCCATACCCGGAGTGCCTGGTGTTTGTCGGGCTCGATCCGGACAGGCCCGGCTATCTTGGAGCCAAACTCCAATACTGCCTGGGCAAGGAACTGGAAATCCATACATTCGACAAACCTACATGTGTCGTTGCCCCCGGAGGTTTTCTTCACTGCCCCTCGGTAACCCTGGATGTGGACAGTCCGATCGGCTACAGCTTCTTCATCATATCCCTGGGGGCCGACCCGACGACCCGCTGGATGGGAGACGGCATATCCGAGGAACAGTTGGAACGCATGCGCCCCGATCCCGACCGCGAGGTCAGGGTTCCCATGAACTCCTCTTTCGGGACGAAAAGAATCCGTATCGCGGAGGACACGGTGACCCACGGCGACGTCAACGCCCACTACATCAAATCTCTTATCCCCAATACGATGACCGCGCGTCCCCTGGGGAAAGATGAAAAAGCTTTGTATGGAGAAATGGCCGGGGACGGTCGGCAACCGGGGCCGGGATTGTCGCAAAACGCCGTCTGGATGTTCGGTCGCGACCTGGAAGGCATGGATTTGAATTTCTGCTGGGCCATTCACACCCAACCCGGACTCTGGATGCGCGGACCGGGACGCGGCGCCCACGTGCACCCCTACGATGAAGTCCTGGTGTTCGCCGGAACCGAACCTGCCGACATCGACTACCTGGGAGCGGAGATCCAGATCGATATGGGATCGGAACATGAAAGATACATCATTAATCAACCCACTGCCGTCGTCCTGCCGGCCGGCACGCCGCACAACCCGATCGTCACCCGATGGGTCGACAAGCCGTTCGGCGTACTCATGATGTCGCTCGGGGCCGAGCACAAAACAGCATATGTAGACTAATCTGTTTATTCCGGCGCGGCAGAAACTAACACAAGGTTCGTGCAAATCCGACGACGAGGCCGGAACAAGGGCGAACCCGAGTTTCGCATGAGATAAATCCGAGATATCCTGAAAAATATGAAAACGAAAAGCTAAATTACTTGCCTGCGAAAGTCGGGCGAACACAAGGTTCGCCCCTACTTTTTATTTCGTGTCCGGCTCTTTTTTGAAATACCTGTCGTAGTTGATCCGGTCGTTGACGATCAATGCGATGCCTACCAGAGCGGGAATGGCCGCAGCCCCCAAAATCGGACCAAACGCAAGGGGATTCTGTCGCCCGATCAACAACCCGAGAACACCCATGCCGATACCTACAGCCAGGGCTATCATTCCGCCCCGGTACGGCATTCGTGGCGCTTTCTTGTCCTCCAGGGACAGGCCTTCAAGCGTCACGCCTTTTTCGATGGCCTTTTCAATGACTTTCATCTTACTTTTTCGGTTAAAATGTTCGACGATTATCGCTGCAATCGGAATAGACAGAGAAAAAACAAGCGCAACAACCGGTATCAATACGGGATCCATGAAAACCTCCTTTTGATGTTTTACATGCTTTCTAACTAGGAGCTGCGGCCATCCTTCGGCACGGCCATCGCCCTGTTATTTGCTTCGACCCGAAGGCCTTTTAAAAGGTTGCATTTTTCTTTAATGCAACCTTTTTCAGGGCCGGCAGTTCTAATGAAGTGGAATTGTGAGACAAGGGCAAAAAAGGAAACTGGACCGTTGACCATCGAATCTCGCGAGCAAATAGAACGATTTTTGCCCCTAAGCCCCGAACGGGCCGAAAGATTTGTTCAGGAATGGGAGGGATTCGTGCTTTCGTGCATCCGGCGAATGCGCATCGTCGATGAAGAGGACGTTCTTTATCGCATATTTTACAGGGCGCTGAATGCGCTGCCGGATTTTCGCCGCGACAGCAAAATATCCACCTGGCTCTACAAAATCACATGGCGTGAAGGCCTGCGCCATATTCAAAAGCAGAAATCGTTTTCACAGAGGGAAGCTCCGATCATCGAAGCCGACGATCAACCCGATCCGGGTGAAAGCATCCTTGAGGTACTGGAAAGACAGGAGACGGCCGATCATGTGAAGTGGGCCCTGGCAAAACTGCCTGTAAAGCACCGGGAGGTCCTTGCATTGAAATACCTGGAAGAACTCAATACAATCGAACTGGCCCGGCGCCTCGACATTCCGGTCGGAACCGTCAAGGCGAGAATTCACCGCGCCCTGGCGAAACTAAAAGAACTACTGGAGAAGCATTATGACGAATAAGCTGCCCGTAAAAGAACACCTTCGCAATGCCGCCCTTTACGGGCCCGCAACTGAATCTTTGCCCGGCGATGAGTGGAAGCATCGGTTGTTCCGCCAGTACAACATGTCCCGGCAAATCAACAATACCCTGTACGCAAGGACCGGAATTTTTAAATGGCTTGTCTACGTCGGAGTGCCCGTCGTCTGTGTCCTGCTCGCATTCGCCGCTTATTTCAGTTTTATGCCTCCGGGAGACTGGTTTGAAAATATCAGCTCAATAAAAGACTGGAATATTCCGCCGATCAGTCTCAAAGAGATTCTTCTTTTTGCCGCGGCGGTCAACGGCCTGACATTCCTGATCCGAAAACGGGAATGGTTGCTTTGATTCAATCCCCCGGTAAATCCCTCAGAAACGACATTCGTTGAAAACCTGCCGCAAACGAATCGCCGGCCTCAGTTTCATTTGACAATACCACCCCCCGAAGTAGAATACCTGCTGGCAAATCAGAGGCATATTCAGGAAATAAAATCGATAGGAGAACACCATGGCAGATAAAACCGCGGATCTGGCAGGACCGGGAATCGGCAACTACAAGGATCTGGCGAAAGAATTGCCCGACAACTATGAAGCCCTTCTTCCTCCGAAAGAGCGAATGCGGGCCATCCACATGATAAAGAACTACATCGAGGAGAACCTGTGCAGTGAGCTCAACCTGCAGATGGTGCGAGTTCCCCTGATTGTCGACAGGGACAGCGGAGTCAACGATTACCTGGACCGCGACGGATCCCGCACGCCGGTGGAATTTCCGTGCGGGCTCGGCCTCGATAAGCGGATTACAGCGCAGGTGGTTCAGGCCGCAACCAAATGGAAGCGAATGGCGCTTACATATTTCGACTGCAGCGTGGGCGAAGGCGTCTGCACCGACATGCGGGCGGTGCGCAAAGATTACTTCCTGGACCACGACCACAGTTCCTATGTGGACCAGTGGGACTGGGAGAGGACCATCACCGCGGAGGAGCGCAACCTCGATTTCCTCAAGGATGTCGTCCGGAAGTTATGGAAGGTGATTGCAGGCGCGGGGCGAGTGGTTCGGGAAGAATTTCCCGCGCTCAAAACGGACAAATATCCCGACTTCCCGGAAGAACTGGAATTCATCCACGCCGAGGATATGCTTAATCTTTATCCCGACCTGCCGCGCAAGCAGCGGGAGACCCGGACGCTTCAGGAGAAAGCCCCGGCCCTTTTCATCATAGGTATCGGCTGGCCGCTTAAAGACGGGTACCCGCACGAGATGCGCGCGGCGGACTACGACGACTGGGTGACTGAAACGATCGTCAAAAACGGCGAGCAGTACCACGGCCTCAACGGCGATATCCTGGTGTGGAACCCGGTCACGAAGCGGCGGCACGAGCTGAGCTCGATGGGCATACGGGTTACGAAAGAAAGCATGAAGGTGCAGCTGAAGATGTCCGGACAGGAAGATTTCCTGAAGCTTCCCTATCACCAGGCGATTCTGAACGACAGGATCCCGCTCAGCATCGGCGGCGGCATCGGCCAGTCGCGCACCTACATGTATCTGCTCCGCACGGCCCATCTCGGAGAAGTGGAAATCTCCGTATGGCCCGAGGTACTCAAGGAGATTTGCGCCGCAAAGAACATCCACGTCCTGGAATAATCAACATTAATGTTGGGGCGAACCTTGCGTTCGCCCTTATTCCGGCCTCGTCATCAAATGAGCGCGAACCTTGCGTTCGCCCTTTAAGCATCTAC
>CAZPHK010000003.1:67550-70957 GCA_964586015.1 uncultured Acidobacteriota bacterium
CGTCCTGGAATAATCAACATTATTGTTGGGGCGAACCTTGTGTTCGCCCGACTTTCGCAGACAGGTCATTTAGTTTTTCTTTTTCATATTTTTCAGGACATCTTGGATTCATCTCATGCGAAACTCGGGTTCGCCCTTATTCCGGCCTCGTCACCAAATGAGCGCGAACCTTGCGTTCGCCCTTTAAGCATCTACCGTCATCGAAGCGATGAATATTGTATTTGCTCCCTCGCTTTCGCCCCAAATCAGAACGCAGCATTCCCGGGAACGCGGGGACAGAGGCAGACATCGCGGATGTTGGCCATGCCGGTGACGAACATCAGGGCTCGCTCGAAGCCCAGACCGAAGCCGCCGTGCGGAACCGTTCCGAACCGGCGAAGGTCCAGGTACCAGCCGTATTTCACCGGATCCATGCCGCATTCCTTCATCCTCTGCATGAGCTTCTCCAGCCGGTGTTCGCGCTGGGACCCTCCGATCAGTTCGCCCACGCGGGGCAACAGAAAATCGAAACAGGCCACGGTCTTATCATCATCGTTGCAATACATGTAGAAAGGCTTGATCGCCCGCGGATAATTGATGACAAACGAGGGGCGCTTCGTGTACTCCTCCGTAATCCAGCGCTCATGCTCCGTCTGCAGGCCCTCCCCCCACTCGACCGGGTACTCGAATGTCCTGCCTGATTCCTTGAGCGCCTTGACGGCTTCGGTGTAGTCCAGGACCGCAAAATCCGCTTCAAGAACCGCCTTCAATTTTTCCTGCAGTCCCTTCTCTATCCGCTCGTCAAAAAAGCGAAGATCCCTCTCGCAATGGTCAAACACGTATTGAACAAGGTATTTCACGAAATCCCCGGCGAGAGCGATATCGTCATCGAGATCGGCAAAGGCGATTTCCGGCTCTATCATCCAGAATTCCGCCGCATGGCGCGCAGTATTCGAATTCTCGGCCCGGAACGTAGGTCCGAAGGTGTAGACCTTTGAAAGAGACATTGCCAGGATCTCGGCTTCAAGCTGCCCGGAAACAGTCAGGTTGCATCTCTCGCCGAAGAAATCTTTGGTGTAATCAATGTCCCCGTCCTGTCCCTTTGGAAGTTTGTTCAAGTCCATGGAGGTAACCTGGAACATTTCCCCGGCGCCCTCACAGTCGCTGGTTGTGAGAATGGGTGTGTGGACATACACGAAGCCGCGTTCGTTGAAGAAGGAATGCACGGCGAAGGAAAGGGCCGACCGCACTCTGAAAACCGCGCCGAAGGTATTCGTCCGCGGGCGCATGTGCGCAACCGTCCTCAGGAATTCGAACGACGTCCCCGCCTTCTGGACAGGAGATGAATCATCGCACTCCCCTACAATCTCCACCCGGGAAGGCACGATTTCGATTCTCTGGCCCTTGGCGGGAGATTCCCGGACCTGACCCTGCACAAACACTCCGGCCCCGGTCAAGAGGGACACAACGCGGTCATAGTTGTCCAGAGAGGGCTCAATCACGACCTGAATGGAATCGAAGACCGATCCGTCGTTCAAGTGAAGGAATGATACGTTTTTACTGCTGCGCAGCGATTTGATCCATCCGCCTGCCGCGACATCATCGCCGGGCTTGGAGGATTTCAATATTGTCGAGATTTCCATTCGCTTCGGATAGGCCACGTCCATTCTCCAGGTATATGTTTATTCGGTGTTTGCATGGGCAAGACAACATAGCTTTCATCCCGCATCCCTCACAACGCTATAACGCTTCGCAGGCCGTCGCAACAGAATTAAGGCATCAACACGGATAAAACATAATATAATCTTCCGAATTCCAATCTTCGGCAAAAAGGAGGCAGGTGCAATGAAAAAAGTATTCGTGTTCTTATTTCTTTTCGCTTTTACAGCCGGATGCAGCGTCGATCAGGCTGATCAGGCCCGGGAAACCGCCCCCTGCGATCGCGCCTGCCTGGAGGCGATCGCGGATCAATACATTGAAGCCATGGCGGCCCATGACGCATCCGGAGCCCCGTTTGCCGAAAGTATTATTTTCACCGAAAACACCGTAAAACTTCCCCTCACCGAAGGGCTCTGGTTCACGGCTTCGGGCGCCGGCGATTTCAAATTTTATATCTGCGATCCCGAGGAGGGACAGGTGGCCTGGACCGGCATCGTCAAAGAGCACGATAAGCCGGTGTTGCTGTCCGTTCGCCTGAAAGTTATCGATCAGAAAATAACCGAAGCGGAATCGATCGTGGTGCGCGATGTGGCGGAAAGCAACTTCGCCAACCTTAAAACTCCGCCTCCCGGTTTCACCGAATTCGTTGAGCCTTCCGAGCGCATATCGCGCGAGGAAATGCTCCGGATTCCGGATATCTATTTCGAAGCCCTCGACAAGCTCGACGACAGCAACATTCCCTGGGATGAAGACGCCTACAGGATGGAAAACGCAATGGTGACGTGCGGGACCATACCCAATGGGGCTCCTCCTGCGCCCGGGCTCCCGGCAAGCAGATCCTGCAAGACGCCCGACGGGAAAATTCCGCCGGTACTGAAGACCATTTATAACGTCCGCCCGCGGCGCACACCCGTTGTGGACGTGGAAAAGGGCCTTACCTGGGGTCTTTATTGCTTCAATCACCGCGGAATCAAAACAATCACCATGCCGGACGGGAGCACCTATGAAAGTTGGACTTCGACGCCCAGCTCCATGCCTTTCGCCGACATGTTCAAGATAGAAAACGGCAAGCTTCGCGGCATTTTCGCCATCGGCGTCATGTTGCCCTACGGCATCGGCGACGGCTGGGCCGGCCCGATGTTTCCATAGGGATTGAACGTTAAATTATTACAGCTATTAATTTAAAGTGGATTTCCCATTCTCTGTCCAAATCCTTTGCCGGTAGTGTACAATCCATCCAAATGGTTGCGAGGAGACCGGATGCGAATGGGGTTAAACGGGGACGGACACAATGACTCCAATGATCCTTTCTGATCGCCGCACGGGGAAACCGACAGGAAATATTTCAACCTGAAGGGATCCTCAGGGTTGCCCGGAAGCGGTGCGGGATGCCTGCAGGCTGCGTACGATGCGCCGGGCCTGTTCCAGCCACTCGAGCTTTTCCGGAGGGAAAGAAGCGACAGACGATGCCGCTGCAGCGCTTCATGCTTCTCCCACCCGTATTCCCATCGGCGCTCCTTTAAAGGCGCCCGTTCTCCAGATGCGTCTTTCATGTATTATTACCGCGCAGTTTTCGGAGCTGTGCAATTCAGGGACAATAAGCTCAACGGAATTCTTTTCCATGGAATCGACTCAGGTGGGGTTATATATAAAAATTGCATTCCTTCCAATTTGCGCGCGGACAACCGGAATATTTCAACGGTTCATCTGTCAATGGAGATCGAATTTCGTTCAAACATCCACCCCGGAGTGCGGGAAACCGTCGCCCG
>CAZPHK010000003.1:71057-75736 GCA_964586015.1 uncultured Acidobacteriota bacterium
CCGATGGGAAAAATATCGTCTACAGCACCACAGAGGGACTGTATCTGCAATCCCTGCAATGAAAAAATTTCAAAATCTTACTCCATCAAACCCGTATTAATGAAGCGTCCCATTCTTGTCTACAAATAAGGCGGCTGTTTCGATACAATGCTCTCACTCCATTCAAACTATTGTAAGGAGAGTGGGATGCGGATTATCGATTCCCAAAATCAAATTCATCTTGATACGCTGCGGGAAATGGCCGCCGCTACGTTCGGCGACATGGTAAAGGCCGTTGTCGATGTCGGGCGGGATATTATGGCCGTCGATGCGGAACTGCACGCCGACGAAGAAGCGCTGCTGCTTGAAAAAGGTTCGGATCAGAACGATCTCTGGGGAATCAACCTGTACCCGGAACTGGAGGGTGAGGATTTCGTGGAGTTCGATTCGATGATCAATCTCCGCCCGTCTCGCGGAAACCGGAGCCGCGGGGTGGAGGACACTGCAATCCGGGACCGCATCCTGAATATAGTAAACCGCATGGTGATCCGATGACGCATCAACACAGAGAACTGGCCGCAGGTGGATGGAACCGGCTCTCCTTTGCCGAACAAATGGCCAATATCGGCAGCGAGATCGAACGAACCATATCCTGGAAAAGGAAGGGGCGTCCGGAAATCAGCGGCCGGGCTTTCGAGCGGGCGCTGGAGCTGCTGGACCTGACCGTTGACGATCCGAGGAACCGCCCGCGTTTGAGGGAACTGCTCCGGGTCCGTGAGGCTGTTTCGGATCATTTCTACTTCGACAACTACTACAAGTCTACCCCGGAGAGCTGGCAGCGGTACTTCGGTTCCTTTCTGATCGCCGCGCGGGGAAAGCGATAGTATCGTAAGTTCGGCGACGGTCACCAAATCTCTCCCATATTTGGAGGTGATGATGATGGATACCACTCAGGAACAGGTTTCCGCATGGATGGACAGGTATTTCGCGGCGGTCCGCGAATGCATCGGTCCTCTCGAAAAGGTGCCGGAACTCGGCAAGCTGTTCACCGAGGATTTCGAGTTCGTCTACTACACGCCCCCGTCAACCGCGGAGTTTACGGGGAAAAGAGCCTCCCGCGAGGGGCTGCTCATGCAGATGGTACATCCCGGTCTTCGCGAGATCATCGAGCCGGACTACTACGCGATCAACCTGGAAAAGCTGATCGTCTGTGTGCGCTTCAATGACCGTACCGTGGATGAGGCGAGCGGCAGGGACATCGTGCCCCCCTTCCAGGCAAGCGCTCACTACACTCTTGTGCCGGCGGAGGACACGGGGTTCAAGATCAAGCTTCTGGAATACTGGACCGAGAACCAGACTCCCGAGAATATCGCCCTAACGCAGGCCGCATGGTTCAAGAATAGCAAGCCGGCTTTCGAAAACATTATCTCCGACTGGTTAAAAGCCAGGTATTAGCGGATCGGGATCGTAGTGTATAATACCCGCTGTCTGTAAAAGCCCGTTATAGATCTGCAAGCCGTTCAAGGAGACATCAATATGAAGAATCCCAAGGGTTTCATCCTGTGTGCCGTTTTCCTTGCAATTCTTATTTTCACGATTCCCGCCTCCGCGCAGCAGTCGTGCGAGAGCCTGAAGTCGATCAAAATCCCTAACGTCACCATCACGTCGGTGGAAAAAGGCGAGCCGGGATACGAGCTGGCCGCTCAGGGGGGCGGATTTATGAATGCGCCGGCCCAGAAGATCCAGGCGCCGTTCTGCCGGATCCAGGCCTTTTCGGCTCCGACCGGCGACTCGCATATCGGCATCGAGGTCTGGCTTCCCGACGCCTCCGACTGGAACGGCAGGTTCCTGGCCGTGGGAAATCCCGGATTTATCGGTTCCATCGCCAGCGCCGGTATTGCGCGCAACATGGAGCAGGGGTATGTCTCCGCGGGAACCGATACCGGCCACGTGGACCCGGGATTCGAGTGGGCCATCGGCCATCCCGAAAAATGGGCCGATTGGGGCCATCGCGCCGTGCATGAAATGGTTGTCGTGACCAAGACTCTTGCCAACGCTTACTACGGCAAGCCCATTCAGTACTCCTACTGGAACAGCTGCCACAACGGCGGCAACCAGGGTCTCAACGAAGCCCAGCGCTACCCCGAGGACTTTGACGGAATTATCGCCGAGGATCCCGCGTTCTATATAACCCACCTGCAGCCGGGCTCCCTGTATATCAGCTGGGTAGCTCTCAAGGACGGCGTTGACGGACCCGGATATATTCCGGTTGAAAAGCTTGCCGTAATAAATAGGGCGGCTCTTGACGCCTGTGATATGAATGACGGACTTTTGGACGGGCTTATCGAAGATCCTCCGAGCTGTGATTTCGATCCCGCAACCATCCAGTGCGCCGGCCCGGACGGCCCGTCCTGTCTCACGGCCGCCCAGGTGGATACGGTCCGGAAAATCTATGAAGGCGCAAAGTTCAATTTCGGCGCACCGATCTATACCGGCTTTGAACGGGGAAGCGAGATGACATGGGCCTTCATGATTGAGAAGGAACCTTTCTCGGTAAACATGAACTATTTCAAAGGAATCGTGTTTGAGGATCCCGACTGGGATTTCCACACGTTCGATGTGGACCGGGACACGCGTCTGGGCATGAAGAAAGCTGCAGCAGCAGTGGATGCGAACGACCCGAACCTGAAACCTTTCAAGGATGCAGGCGGCAAAATCATGATGATTTCATCCTGGAACAGCCTGGCTCTTCCTCCCAGGCAGTACGTCAAGTACTACGAAGCGGTGGAAAAAACCATGGGGGGTCCCGAGCAGACACATGATTTTGCACGTATGTTCACGGTGCCCGGCTCCGGCGGCTGCCCTGCATTTTCGAATCCCCAGGGTTTCAATGTTTTTGACGCCCTTCAGGCATGGGTCGAAGAAGGCATTGCCCCGGAAAGAATCATCTATCCGCATACGAGCGGGGGAGACACGATGGGAGGAGGAGGAAGAGAGGTCTACCGGACCCGGCCTCTATGCGTGTATCCCAAGCAGGCCAGGTATAACGGCAGCGGAGATCCTAATGACGCCGCCAATTTCACCTGTGTCGATCCAAATAAATAGAAGGAGGTAGCAGTTATGACCGGATTCCGGTATTTGCTGGCCCTGGGTTTGTTTGCTGCTGTTGTGGCGGCATTTCCGGGATGCCAGAACCAGCGCGCCGAAGATCAGGATGCGTCTGAAGCTCAATATGAAGTTCTCAGCCCGTGGGCCGAGGTCGACCCGGTTCCTCTCCGGGGAATCTCCCCGAGGGTGGATTCCCTGGCGGGGAAGAAGATCGGGCTGTTCGCCAACTACAAGCGGGCCGCCATGCCTATTGCTGAAGCGCTTCAAAGAAGGCTGGAATCGATGTATCCCGACTCCACGGTCAGCCTTTACCATTCAACACGTTGGAACGTCACCGAAGTCGAAACGGATAACCGGGAAAAATTCACCGAATGGGCAAAAGGAGTGGACGCCGCCATCCTTGTGGTGGGCGATTGAGGGTCCTGCACAAAGTTCCTCGTCTATAACGGGATATCGATCGAGGACTTTGGCACGCCGGTCGTGTTACTGGCGAATCCAGGTTTTGTTCAGGACGCTCATTCCGCGGCGTCCAGTAAAGGTGTTCCCGGAATTCGAATCCTTCCGCTGAATGTGGCATGCGAATCCACGGTGGCCGAGGATATTGAAGCCGGCACCGCTGAAGCGATGCCGAGTATTGCCGAAGCGCTGACCAAGCCCCTGACCGCTGAAGAGAAATCACCCCTGCAATCGACGTCAGCGCCCCCCAGGATTGCTTTCAAAGGAAACTACGAAAAGGTCAACGAGTTCTTTTATCGAAAAGGCTGGACCGACGGTCTTCCGATAGTGCCGCCCACCGAAAAAGCCGTGGCCGAAATGATGACCGGCACCGACCTGCCGGCGGATCAGGTAGTGACCAAGCTCATTCCGAGAATGGGCAAAGCCTCTGTCGAAAAAATCGCCGTCAACGCGGTCATGGCGGGCGCTCTTCCCACCCACATGCCGGTCCTGATCGCCGCGGTAGAAGCCCTCATGATTCAGAAAACCCGGTTCGACACATTTGAAGTCAGCACCGGTTCCTGGGCGCCTTTCTTTGCGATCAACGGACCCGTCCGCAACGACATCCACATCAATTGCAGTTCGGGCGCCCTCAGCCCCGGGGATATCGCCAATGCGGCCATCGGGAGGGCAATAGGGTTGATCGTCAAGAATATCGGCGGCGCGCGAAAAGGAATCGAGGATATGGGCGTGATCGGCAACCCGTCCAAGTACACGCTCGTGATCGGTGAAAACGAGGAAGAGAGCCCCTGGGAGCCGTTGAGCGTGGAGCGGGGATTCAACAGGGAAGACAATACTCTGACCGTATTCTTCCCCAACAGCTACATGCAGTCCGTGCCCCGGGGAACCAGCGCGGAGGGCATTGCGCAATCGCTCGCGGCCATGGGGCCATGGAGCATGTCGTGCCTCATCGTGATTCCGTCGCATGCCAGGGTCCTGGCGGATGCAGGCTGGTCCAAGAAAAAACTCAAGGAGTTCATCCTGAAGAATGCTTCGGATCCTTTCCGATCGAACCGGGAGGATTCGGACGTCCTTTCCGTACCGCCGAGAGCCGTTGATACCAGCGGACTGATGATTTTAGTCGCCGGCGGTCCGGG
>CAZPHK010000004.1:0-61101 GCA_964586015.1 uncultured Acidobacteriota bacterium
GTCCCGGCAAGGAACGCAACATTCATTTCCATCATCGTCGAGCTGTACCTGCTTTTTGCAGTTGGCGCCCTACTGCTGATTTTTACCTTTGTGAACTTTCATGTCCAGGCAAACGTTTTCTCTATTCCTTCATTGATCCGGCTTGTGATTATTCTGTCGCTGGACCTGGTTATGAGATACGACAGCTACATCCGTGGGGATGCCAGCCCACCGGGCTTCTGGGAGTGGTTTTTCAAATTCCTGTACAGAACGATTTCCAGGTTGCTTTCGCGGAAGACCGCGGTGCGTTGATGCCTGTATTCGAATCCGGCGCTATTGTTTTCTATAGACCTGTTTCTGGACAGTCCGGATCGTAGGAACTCTACTCTTTACCGACATGCTGTTCGATATTTCCAGTTTCAGCGTCCGGCCGTCTTTCGAAAGGGAAAACTCTTTTGTCAGGGTGCTTTCCCCTTGAGGATAGGGTGTTTTGATTTCGAGCTTGATCTTCCTTTTCTTCGAGCTTGCTTTGACCGTCTGCTCGACTCCTTCCGGAGTATCAGGTATTTGAACCGTTTTCTCGCGCTTCTTTCCGTCGAGAATATAGCGATCGGTAATCAACGTTTCTTTTCCATTGACGTTAATCCTGGTGATGATTGTTATCGCGTTCCGGGATTGTTTGATGACCAAAGGAGCATTCGGGTCCTGCTGCTGCGGCCGCACGCCTCCTATGGGAATGCTTACGGAGTATCCGCTGCCACCCATTCCGCCGCTGCCCCTGCTGACGTCAACAGGTGTTCCCCCCATGTTCATTATGTTGACAGGCTTTGGAACGGGATCGCTTTCTTCGATGTCGAGAATCCACGTTCCGGAAAAATCGGAGTTTCCGTCTTCCGCCCCTGCATTCAGCGCCAGGAATAGTACCGCCAAACCACAAGCAACGGCCGAGGGTTTCATGGGATACCTCCTTTTGCGTTTTCCTTGCATTATACGCTTTTTTAATCTGAAATCAGGCTGTATCTCGGACTAGCCGATCGGTTTGTATTTTCTCGGATCCTTAGGATTTTTCGGCTTGTATGAATAGGGCTCGGGTGAAGGCACATGGTCCGCCATAGGCGGAGAGTAATTATAGTCCCGCGGACGATTCGCGGAGTCTTCGCTGTCCCGACGGATTTTTTTTGCTATGTTGACGATAAACGGAACTACAAAGAGTAACGGTGCATAGGCTTTATATTCAAGGGGCAACAGCGCACCGAGCAGGAATACTCCCGCCAGTATCAGGGCATTCAGCTGCCACGGCTTCCGGGTCTTTTCCGGGGCATCCGGGGTGTTATCGTTTCCGAAGAGATCCTTTTCTCCCGCCATGTTTCCTCCAGATAATCTTCATTGCAATATACCCCCGCATCCAGTGCTCCATCAACCTGTGCGAGATATATCCGGCAAAGTGCCGGGATATGAGGTAAAATCGTGCCCTATGCAAAACGAGGATCATATACTGGAATTGCGTGTTTACCTGGAAGACACCGATGCCCAGGGCATTGTGTATCATGGCAACTATCTTCGTTATTTCGAACGCGGGAGGAGCGAGATTTTCGAATCGCTCGGGATCCCGATGGACCGGATAGCCCGGCCGGATTGCAGGCTGGTAGTATACGAGGTCCGCATCAAATTCCGTCGTCCTGTCCTGTTCGGGGACAGAATCGAGGTATTGACTTCCATGCGGCGCGAATCGGCGTACCGGCTCAGCTTCCGGCAGGGGATCAGGCGCAAGGGAGAGACCGAAGCCCTTGTGAGTGGTGAAGTGGATGTGGTTGCCATCGACGGCAACGGCACACTGATGGAATTGCCCGCGATATTCAACCCGGCATGAACCGGAACCGTGTTTTCCGAAGATAAGGGAAGTTCTTTCGAATGCAATAAAGAGCTTTGTTATTCCGGTTCGGATTGTTTGATCTTTATCAGAGGAAACCGGACCTTTCCATTAACCTTATTTATAAGGACGGCGGCGGAATAGCCCTGGGGATGCACCAGCCTGGCGTATAAATCCAGATCGTTGTCCGGATCGTCCTTCGTAAAATCGACAATAAACCCGTCGTCGACAATTATGTCGATTGTCAGATCCAATACCTGGTAGTCTTTAAGAAAACCTTCTATATGCATGTTCTCCCTGGCCGGCACTCCTATATGCGTCAGTTCCTTTAAAATACTTTTCTTTACCGCGGAATAATCGAATTCGTATTTTGACTTTTCAATGGAGTCCTTTACTATATCAAATATCGTATCAATCTCCCGGGAAGATAATTGGGAAGGAGTGGGAATAATTTTCAGCGCTCTTTTAATGAACACCTGCGTGATGTAGTAATTATTGTCCCCTGCGGTCTTGTAGACGCCCACGCCTGTTTCGGTTACATCGGCGTTCAGAATATTGTCCCGGTGGCCCGGGCTTTCCATCCAACGCCTGATGGACTCTTCCGCGATTTCCGTAAATTCGTTGCTTGTGAATAGATTTTCAGCGGAGACGGTAAAGACAATGCCGGCTTTTTCCAGGCGGTCATGGACCTGTTCTCCTTCCGGATTCACGTGCGCAAAATAATCCCTGACGGCCATATCTTCCGAATATTTGCGCGCAACCTCCGCGACGTCGGACGCCCATGTCAGCTCCGGAAGGCCGTGTTTTTTCCTGATTGCGTTCACTTTGGTGTAAATGACAGCCTCAGTGGATTGCACGAGGCTTATGTGCGGTGCGGCGTGTGAGGAAAACGGGTACGCGCTGTTTGCTCCGATTGCGGATAAAATAACCGCCAGCAGCATCCATCCGGCTCGACTGTAAAAGCTGACTTTGGACCGGATCCGTTCTTCCATGGCAACACACCCTTCAAGTAAAGTGTAGCACCTCATAACGCTTTGCTTAAGGCGGCAATCCGCATTTCTCAAAGGGACTTCAGCGGATTTCCAGCACTCCCTGCGTCCTGAGTGTGAGCGGCTGGATGCAGTCTTTCCCGAATATTGCCGTCATGAGACGCGAATAATCCTCGAAATGATCCTTGTGGATATAGGACTGAACGGTACCGGCGAATCCGCCTCCGTGAATCCGGGACACCCCGCGGCCTCGTGACTGGAAAAAATCGTTGGATATACCGATCGCAAGCGCCGCCGGTTGAACGTTTGCGGCTTTGTCCGGAGGGACGGTGTTCTGAAGCATGCTGTTTGAAGACGCTCCGCTTTCGGCCACCAAACGCAGATAGGCGTCGAACCTTTTGGCTTTCAGGGCTTCCACCATCATGGCGACACGGCGATTTTCCGCATAGAAGTGCAGCGCCCTGAGCACGGCGCGGTCTCCGGCGTTCGCCCGGACCCTGCCGATGTTTGCGCGAAACGTTTCCTCCCCGACCTCGCGTAACGTGTTTTTCCCGAATAAGGATGCTGCCTGCTTCATTTCATTCGGAATGGACGCATACGCCGCGGTGAGATCCGCATGACTTCCTCCGGTATCGACGACAACGAGAATATAGTCCGTTTGACCGAAATCCACAGGGACCTTTTCAATAGCCGGGTTTTCGTCGTCCTCGAAATCGATGGCCAGAACGCCGCCGACTGCGGACGCCAATTGATCCATTAGACCGCACGGCTTGTCGAAATGGACATTCTCGGCATACTGCCCGATTCTGGCTAATGCAACCGGATCGATCGCGCTTTCGTTATACAACGCGTTAAATATTCCGCCGATAAGAACTTCGAAGCCGGCCGAGGACGAAAGTCCTGAACCGATGGAGACATCGCTGTGAACGACTGCGTTGAAACCTCCTGTTTGAAATCCCCGCTTTTTCAATCCAGCCGCTACCCCGCGGATCAGGGCGTCCGTGGTTCCTTTCTCCTCTTTTCTCGGATCAAGTGAAGAAAGGTTGATTTCGCACAGTTGTGGAAAGGCCGAGGACTTCAGTTTGACCTGATTGTCGGATCGGGGTTCGAATGCTCCGAACGCATCCCGGTTGACCGCGGCACAGAGCACTTTCCCATGGTTGTGGTCTGTGTGGTTCCCGCCCAGTTCCGTTCTTCCCGGAGCCGAAACGTAACGCGGCGAGTCCGGGGCTCCGAAACGTTCGGAATATTCGCGTGTCAGGGCATGATATTTTTTTCGCTGCGCACTCAGGCCGGCGGCTCCGTAGAGCTCAACCAGCCTGTCGTCCTGTATGCCCATGGTTCTATGCCTACCAGAAGATAACGTAAAGGACCAGAGTCACTGCGATGACCGCAATCCCGATGTATTGAACCGACTTTGCCAGCCTGATGTCTTCAAATCCCTCACGTACCGGCATCACTTTCGGCGACTCGAGCGGTTTCAGTATCGTAAGCAGAGCCATAATTGCCAGAATCAGAGCGAAGGTTATAGCCATTCTGTTTAAAAACGCCACGTTCTTTGCGGTGAAAAATAGGATTCCATAAATCACGGGACTGGCGATCAGGGCCGTTACCCCCGCTGACGGGGGGCTTTTCTTAAACACCATTCCGAACACGAACGCCGCGAGAATTCCGGGCGAAACGAAGCCCTGGAACTCCTGGATATAGTTGAAGATTCCCTGGAAACGCGGATTCCCCAACTGCGGCGCGATGAAGCATCCCAGAACCACGAGGACCAGCGTCATTACGCGTCCCATCGTAACCAGCGATTTTGGGGAGGCGTCTTTCTTCATGTGGCGCTTGTACAGGTCCATCGTGAATATTGTGGACGCCGAGTTGAGCATCGAAGCCAGCGAGCTGATGACCGCGCCCGCAATGGCGGCGAAGATAAATCCGCGGACGCCTATGGGAATCAGGTGACGGATCAAAAGCGGATAGGCGGCATCCGGCGTCGCCGCCAGCTGGTCGCTGTAAAGCTGATAGGCCATGATGCCCGGAAAAATTACAATAAACGGGATCAGGAGTTTCAGAAACGCCGCGAACATGACGCCCATCTGGCCCTGGCGAATCGACTTGGCCGCGAGACTGCGCTGTGTGATGTACTGGTTGAGTCCCCAGTAGTAGAAATTGGGAATCCAGAGCCCGACGATCAGGGCCGTCCATGGCAATACCGGGTGATCGGCGGGCAGGATCATGTGAAGACGGTCCGCGTTCGCGGTCATGAAACTGTCCACGCCGCCGACCGCGGAGAAACCGATTCCCAGTACGACAAGGCCGCCTACAAGCAGTGCGCCGCCCTGGAACAGGTCGGCCCAGGCAACCGCTTTCAAGCCTCCCCAGGTTGTGTACAGGGCCGCAATGCCGCCGATCAGCCAGACGGCGGTCCAGAGATTCATGTCAAATATCGTTTTGATTGTCAGGGCACCGGAATAGATCACGGCTGAAATGGTCACGCCGACGTAAATGACAAGCGTATATAATGCCATCAATCCCCGCGCAGCGGTGTTGTACCGGTGTTCGAGATATTCGGGCATTGTAAAGATGCCGCTCCTTAAAAACCGCGGCAGGAAAAAGAAAGCAACGAAAACGAGCGTAATCGCAGCCATCCATTCGTAGCTGGCGACCGCCAGGCCGACATTGCTGGCGCCCTGACCGGCCTGTCCGACAATTTGTTCCGTCGAGATATTGGCCGCTATCAGGGACAGGCCGATCATGGGCCAGAGGAGCCCGCGGCCTGCAAGAAAGAAGTCTTCGCCCGACTCCTCCTTGCGGCTTTTGTACATGCTCACCCCGACGACGATCAGAAAGAAGAGCAGAAAGGATGCAATATCGAAAAGGCTCAGTTCCATGGCTCTATTCTCCGGATGATGAACGAAAGGTTTGTGAGGAATATATAGCTGTGCCGCATCCCTGTATGTTCGAATGTTTTATGCCGTATAAGCCGGCTCGCCGGCGAACGGGCCGGTGTAAAAATAAAAGTTATTACCGGATCTGTAGTAAAATCGCTTCCGAAATCGGGGTGAAATTTCATAATCCACCTTATTGAAACAAACGGGAGCAACCCGATAGTAAACGATTTTTCAGAAAACGGGCATTCATTTTTCCCAAAATGCGGCTCAGGCATGGAGGAGCAGACCAATGGATATCAGCCGACGCAGTCTTTTCAAACAGGCGGCCGGAAGCATGGCGTTCTTATCGGTGTTGAAATCTTCTAATTTTGTTCATGGGCAGGCGCCGGATTCAAGCAGGGAACTTCCCCCAAGGATGCGGGAAAGTTTCGACTTCGGCTGGAAATTTATTCGTGGAGATGTGCCCGGCGCCCAGAATCCCGGATTTGACGACGCCTCCTGGCGCAGCGTCGACCTCCCGCATGACTGGAGCATTGAAGGACCGGTCGATGAAACGGAGCCGTCCGGGGGGGCGGGCGGATACTTTCCGACCGGAATCGGCTGGTACCGCAAACGATTCGAGCTGCCTGAATCCTTTAAGGGCCGCCGGATCGTTGTCGAATTTGACGGCATCTATCAAAACAGCGAAGTATGGATCAACGGGGAGTATCTGGGGAGGCGCCCCTACGGGTATATCCCGTTTTCCTGCGATTTGACGCCCCATATATCTTTCAACCGGGAGAATGTGCTGACCGTAAAGGTGGACAATTCACGCCAGCCCGGCTGCAGGTGGTACTCCGGGTCGGGAATCTACCGGCACGCATGGCTTCTGTCGACAAATCCGCTTCATGTGGGTTACTGGGGCACATTCATAACCTTTCCCAAAATAGCCGAAGATACGGCGACGGTGCGAATCAAAACCAGGGTTGAAAACGATGGGCCGGTCTCTGACGACTGCACACTGCTCAGCTGCATCATCGACCGGGATGGAAATACCGTCCAGTCTGAGGAAACAGCGCAGCAAATAGGCGCCGGACAGGAATACCTGTTCGTGCAGCAGATAACGGTAAAGGATCCCAACCTCTGGTCCGTGGAAGATCCCTGTCTCTATCGCGTTCGCAGCACGGTCCGGCAGGCGGGCCGGGTTGTGGACGAATACGATACGCCCGTCGGAATTCGCGAAGCCGCGTTCGATGCCGACAGGGGATTTCTGCTGAACGGGAAGCGGGTCAAGTTGAACGGAGTCTGTCTGCACCATGACGCGGGCTGTGTGGGCGCGGCCGTCCCCGACGCCGTCTGGGAGCGCCGTCTGAAGATACTGCGCGAAATGGGCTGCAACGCCGTCCGCACCAGCCATAATCCCTATTCCGCGGAGTTTATGGACCTCTGCGACCGTATGGGATTCCTGGTTATGGACGAAGCCTTCGACGAGTGGAAAGTCGGCAAGGGGCAGGTCCGCGGAAACGGCTACAGCAACTATTTTGATGAATGGCATGAGCGGGATGTCAAAAACCTGATTCACCGCGACAGGAACCATCCCTCGGTAGTAATATGGAGCGCCGGCAACGAGGTCCCCGACCAGTCGCATGCCCGGGGCGCCGGGACATTGCGCAAGCTGCTCGACATCTTCCACCGGGAAGACCCGACCCGGCCGGTGACCGTAGGATGCGATCAGATCATGTCGGAACCGCTCGCCAACCGGGTCCGACCCGAGTTTCTCGCCCTGCTCGATGTGGTCGGCTACAACTACGTCGACCGCTGGCGCGATCGGAAAGAGAAGTATTACAGCATCGACCGTGAAGCGTTTCCCGACAGGCGCGTCATCGGCACGGAAAGCGGCTCCATGGGAGGCATCCGGGGCGACTACAGCGGGCTTTTCCCCTCGGAGTCTCCCGGCGGTTTTTTCGGGTACTCGCCGGGCCGGGGGATCGATGTGGAACAGCAGTGGAAGTTTGTACGGACATACGACTACGTCGCGGGCGATTTCATGTGGACCGGCATCGATTACCTTGGAGAGGCATTCTGGCCCTCCAAAGGGGCCGCAAGCGGCGTCATCGACAGCTGCGGTTTTCCCAAAGACGGATTCTATTTCTACCAGAGCCAATGGACAGACAAGCCGGTCCTTCACCTGTTTCCCCACTGGAACTGGAAAGGCAGGGAAGGGCAGTTCGTGCCGGTGACCTGCTACACCAACTGCGATACGGTGGAGTTGTTTCTCAACGGCCGCTCCGTCGGCGTGAAGGGATACGCCTTTCCCCGTCCGGGAATGGAAGAACGATGGGGCAACGTGCCGGCGCGGGCCCGGGTTCTTCGGACTACGGCCGACCTGCATTTGTCGTGGGATGTGCCCTACGAACCGGGAACATTGAAGGCGGTGGGAACCAAAGACGGGAATGTCGTCGCTACGCGGGAGGTTTCCACAGCCGGGGAACCGGCGGCCGTTGAGCTGTCGGCGGACCGGAACAACATTTCGGCTGACCGGTGCGATGTTGCGCATTTCACGGCCAGAATCGTGGATGCCCGGGGAATCGTTGTCCCGACGGCCGACAGCGAGGTGGCCTTCGAAATCGAGGGGCCGGGTAAACTGATCGGAGTCGACAACGGCGACATGCGAAGTCACGAAGATTACAGGGCCAAAAACCGGAAAGCCTTTCACGGTCTGTGCCTGGCCATAGTGCAGGCCGCCGCCGAACCGGGCCGGATTCGTCTGAAAGCCCTATCTCCCGGTCTGAAGCCCGGCTCGGCGGCAATCACAACCGCATAATTCCGCTGTTGTGACGTTGGATCCCGCTATTGGAAAAGCTGCGGGGCGAATTCGTAAAGATAGTCGCGCCAGTTGGCCCAGGTGTGACCGCCGCCCGATTCTTTAAAGACCGGAGAAAAACCGTGTTTCTTCAGCATCTCCACGGTTTCCCGGGTGGTCTGTATCAGGAAATCTTCCGAGCCGGTGGCGAACCACAACAACTTCAAACCTTTTTTCAGTTCCGCATTGTCCAGCATGGCGAGATGCTCCAGCTCCCAGCTGGGTGGCGCATCGCCTTCGGAAGGTTTGGCCTCCTGCTTTTTGGCGGGATTTCTGGGGGCCATGCCGAATACGCCGGAACTGAAAACTCCGATGTAGGAAAAAACGCCGAGATCCGACATGGCGACGTTGAGGGTCTGCATGCCTCCCATCGACAAACCGGCTATGGCGCGGCTGCCCCTTTCATCCTGTATGCGGTAATAGGCCTCGACATAGGGCATGATGTCGTTTATAAAATCCTCGGAAAATGCATCCACCATGCCCGAAATACCGCCTCCCCCCCTCGCGGATCCTCCGGGAGTGTGCCCCGCCGGCATGACGATAATCATCGGCTTCGCCTTCCCGGCCGCAATCAGGTTATCCATGATGAATCCGGCGCGGCCGACCGTCGTCCAGGAGTCGTCGCAGTCCCCGGCTCCGTGCAGAAGGTAAAAAACCGGGTATTTGCCGGAACCCAGCTCGTATCCGGGCGGAGTATAGATGTGCATGCGGCGATGACTTTTCAGGGATTTGGAGTAGTAGTAGATCTCCGCCACCGCGCCGTGAGGAACGGTCTTCATTTCCATGAAGTCCGCGCCCGGTATATAGAACATGCTCCAGACGTTGTTGTTGGATTCGCTGGTGGACGTATTGCGCGGATCCACGACGGATGCTCCGTCTACCGTAAAAACATACCGGTAAGCACCCGGAGGAATCGGTCCGACTGCGGCTTCCCAAACGCCTTCGTCGTTTTTTGTAAATTTGGGTGCTGCCTGCATCAATCCCGGAATGTCGGAACCCTGCAGCCCGACGCTTGCAGCATCCGGTGCAAGAATACGGAACACAACACTGCCATCCTCCATTACCTCGGGAGAATTCACCATCGGTCTCTGGGGAAAACTGGGTTTCTTTTCCTGCGCAAAGACGCCGACGGATAAAGCCGAAATAATTACAGCCGCGAGTAACACAGCAAAGGTTTTCTGAAAACGGATACGAGTCATGGAAACTCCCTTTCTCTGGATTTACGCTATTATTCAGTTTCAGCGGTCATCGCTCCATTTATTTACACTTGTTTTAAACAAACGTGTAATATCATCGGATTGTGCTTCGATTTGCTTTCCTCTGTCAAGACAGTTCGATATCGGGAGGGATTATGAACGTTTCCGGAAAATTCAAATTCTCCGTACTTATTATTTTTGCGCTTCTGTTGCCGGCAGCAGGACCGGCCGCCCGGTCTGCATTCTCGCAGACCGCGTCGCGCGTCGCCCGTATACCAGGCATCGATCCCGGACCCTGCAATCCGGGGCCGGAAGAGAAGCCGTGGCTCAATCCCGACCAGACTCCGGGATGCCGCGCTCTCGAGGTTATCGCGAGCATGACGCTGGAGGAGAAGCTTGCCGAACTGGGCGGCATTACCGGACGCAGCACAAACAAGCGCCTCGAATTGGTCGCGGGCGGCGGATCGGACGGCCCCAACGGTATCGCCACCATGGGCTCGGGGCCTCCGAGAGCCAGAGGTAAAAATGTCACTGCTTTCGCCAATGCCGTGACGCTGGCCGCTACCTGGAACCGGGATCTGGCGGCGCGATACGGCAAGGCCCTCGGGGAAGAATTTACCGGCAAGGGTTCCAACTCCGTTCTTGGACCTACCATTAATATTATGCGAACGTGGCACTGGGGACGGAACGGCGAAACCTTCAGCGAAGATTCCTATCTTACGGCGGAGATGGCCGTGGCTGAAATCAAGGCTCTCAACGAGCAGAAGGTCCTGACCGTCCTGAAGCACTATGTCGCGAACAATCAGGAAAATACGCGCTGCGGCATTATCCCGGACAACGCCGGCATCGACGCCAGGATTTCCGAAAAGGCGCTGCACGAAATTTATCTTCCGGCATTCAAGGCGGCCGTGCAGAAAGCGGGCACCGGCGGCATCATGTGTTCCTACAACCAGGTGAACGGCATGTTCGCGTGCAATCACCCGGAACTGCTCGGATATCTGCGCACGTGGGGATTCGACGGTTTTATAGCTCCCGATGCCGCGTTCGCGCTGCGCGACCCGCTTACAGGAGCGCTGGCCGGCGTCACGCGTGTAGGCGGGCGGGAAGCAGGGTCCTTTATCGAGGAAGGAAAACTTACAACGACCGACCTGGACAGGATGCTCTATTACAACCTGACTCCCTATTTCCGCATAGGGATCTATGACTCTCCCGCGCAGGGAAATCAGGAAGCGGATGTCTCCACAGCCGATCACCGGGCTCTCGCCCGCACGGTTGCGGAGGAAGGCGCCGTGCTGCTGAAAAATAAGGATGCCGTGCTGCCGATTGATCCGGCCGGGGTCCGTTCCATCGCAGTCATCGGCGATGATGCGGGCCCGAATGTCACCATCGGACTGAACGGCAGCGGCCATGTGTATGCCATCAGGGTCAGCGTTCCGATCGACGCGATAAGGGAGCGCGCCGGCGATTCGATTCGGGTTTCCTATGCCAGGGGGACCGTAGGGATCGGCCCGCTTCCGGCCGTGCCTGAAAACGTGCTCAAGCCGACGACAGGCCGGGGTTCCGGTCTTCGGGCAAGTTACTTCAGCAGCGGCGACGCGACCGGACTCCCGGTCGTAACCCGTGTGGAGCCCGGCATCCTGGATGCGGCAAGGCCGCCGGACGAATTTTATTCCATTCAGGGCCTGCCGTTGCCGGTTGCATTCGGGGCCGCGCCTCCAAAGCAGTCTCCCAAAAGCAAATCCTCTTCCAAGACCGCACCGGGCGCCGGTCAGGCAAAGCCTGCCGCGGGAGCGCCTCCGTCCAGGCCGGCCCGAATCGTCTGGTCCGCGCGATGGACCGGTACGCTGACGCCTCCCGTGGAGGGAACCTACCTGTTCTCCCTTACGGGATCCGGCACCGCGCAGCTGTATGTCGACAACAAGCCGGTTGCAACCATGATGCGGGCGGATTTCGGACAAACCGTGCAGGGAACGATCGATTTAAAATCCCGGCGGCAGGTCCCCATCGAAGTCAAATATTCCAACGCCTCGACCATTCTGGGACCGGGACTTGCGCTCGGCTGGCAGCCTCCCGATCCCGACATGCTGGCCGAGGCCGTCCGTGCGGCAAAACAGGCCGATATCGCAATTGTTTTCGCGGCCGAACAGATGGGAGAGGGACAGGATAAGGTAAGGCTGGCTTTGCCTGGTGGCCAGGACAGTCTCGTTCGTGCGGTCGCGCAGGCTAATCCGCGAACGGTGGTTGTTCTGCACACTTCCAATCCGGTTTCCATGCCGTGGCTGGACGAGGTGGAAGCCGTAATCGAAGCCTTCTATCCCGGGCAGGAAGCCGGCAGTTCGATTGCGCGACTGCTTTTTGGGGATGTCAACCCGTCCGGAAAGCTTGCAATGACCTTTCCGGCAAACGAGGCCCAGGGACCTGGAACGTTTTTCCTGGACTATCCCGGCGACGGCATGACCGTAAATTATTCCGAAGGAGTTCTGGTAGGCTACCGATGGTACGACGCCAAAAACCAGGAGCCTCTCTTTCCATTCGGCCACGGCCTTTCGTACTCCGCTTTCCGTTATAACGACCTGCAGGTGGATCATTCAGACGGCAACCGGATAACTGTAAAAGCCCGGATTACGAATACCGGAAAGCGTGAGGGTGCGGAAGTCGTTCAACTTTATCTGGGCAGTCCGTCCGAGGTGGGAGAACCTCCGAAGCAGTTGAAAGGATTTGAGAAGGTCCGGCTGCAGCCGGGCGATAGCCGTATTGTAGCCATGGAGCTTGACGGCAGCGACCTTGCCGCCTGGGATAGGGAAATCCATGACTGGCGGATCCGGCCCGGCGCTTATTCGGTCATGATTGGAAGCTCGTCGCGCGATATCCGGCTGGAGGGTTCTTTTTCAATGCGGTAATGTATGATACATAATAAATAATTTGCGGGGAATTGATGCGGGCATCGAAGCGTCGTGGCTGAATCGGAGGAGTGCAGGACGAGAACGGCATGAAAACAAAAGACAGGATTCTCAAAGCGGCCAGAGTGCTGTTTGCCGAAAAAGGATTTCGCGAAGTGACGGTGCGTGAAATAGCGGCTCATGCAGGCGTGAATTCAGCCCTGGTCGGCTATCATTTCGGAAACAAGCAGGAATTGTTCGATGAAGTCTATCGTTCCTATTCGGAGCCCCTGGCCCGGGAACGGATGAAAAGGCTTACGGAACTGACCAAAAACAAAAAGAAGCCGTCAATTGAAGATGTACTGAAAGCCTGGCTTCTTCCATTGCTTCAAACCGGGGATGATCCCAGACAGAGTGCGTTTTATGTGCGTTTTACGGCCAACCTGGCCATAGAACGATGGAAATATACCACTAAGGCTGCTCAGTTTACGCAACGGGCGCACAATATGTTTATCGATGCCCTGCATCGATGCCTGCCGCATTTATCCAGGGATACATTGAGGTGGCGGCTCCATTTCATTATTGGGGCTGTTGCTTTCGGCATCCGGGTTCCCGGTCCGCTGCGTGCCTTTTCAAAAGGACGCTGCGATCCCAATGACCTGGAATCGACCCTGGCCCAAATTCTTCCCTTTGCCGTTAATGGATTCCGTTCTCCCGAGCCTGAATGAATCCTTCTCATATTTTATTTCGTTTCAGCATGCGGCGGTATTTGTTCCGTTTCTACGTTGCGAGCTCAGCCGATCGGTACCTGGGGGCAGCATGAAGGTAGCCTTTTTTACTGTTCTTTCGGAAGATCCACGAGCCTTCTTTGCTCCGGCGTCAGGATTGAGTCCGGATCGGTCCGCAGCCTGCGTGCCATTTCTTCAGCCCTTCTCCTGAACACACTCCAGACGCCGAGCCAATATCTGTTCCAGTCTTCGTTGGCGGCAACGGTTACACGATAATAGGAATTGTATAATCCTTTCGGCCTCGATTTCCAGGCTAATGCTCTTGGATAAACCGGCCTGGTAAAGAAGAGACTTTTTGCAAACAACGCAAACGATCTTTGAGCCGCCCAACGATGCAGCGTATCCGTGACATGCGCGTCAAATTTTTCAGGTCTCGGTTCGCCGCTCAGAACAACCTTCCTGCCGCTTTTTACCCGGATGTTTTTTCCCCCTTTTATTGCGTGGGCATCTCCGCCGTACACCCGAAGCATTCGCGATTCGGCATCAAGGCGATACAGGCCTTCCTTTTTTATTTCCACAACGCTTTCCGAAATATGCACCTGTATCGGATCCGTATCCAGCTTTTTTAAGATCTCGATAATGGCCGAACCCCGATCCAGTTCCAGACGAATGTCTGCGAGCTCGTTTTGCCGCATTATCAGCGAAGCGTTTTTGCCCAGCCTCAGGCAGGCGTCAGGCGCCAGAAGCAGTTCCGCATAGCCTTTCCCGGTGCTTAAGACCTGATCGTTTTCCAGTTGGAAATATTGTCCGTCCTGCAACCGGAGAGCTGTTCCATTTATATAAGCTTCTCCCAAAAGAAATTGGACCATTCCGGCTTTTGCACTGATTAATTGCTGGGCAGGAGCTGATACGTAGAACAGGATAATAAAGACGGCTATTGCCGGGAATTTGGCAGCCAGGCTTAAAATCGGCGGTTTCATGCCATTGCCCCTCTTTGAGACGATGATACTCAGCTGATTTAAAGAGTTCAAACGGAAAACACTTGCCGGCGGGTGAACGGTCAATGATACACTCACCGGATCGGCGACTGATCGGGAGTACCGGGAAGTTTTTGCAGGAATGATTCACGGCTTTTACCACAACGATGATTCTTAGGAGGGAAGGATGAAGAAGCTGTGTCCAGCGGTTCTGATGCTGCTCCTTTCGCCCTGTGTTCTGCGAGCGGTCGACGGCACCACCACCGGCGATCTGATTATCGACCCGCCGACGCTTATGGCCCTCGGTTTTGCATGGCCCATCGAAGGCGACGACAACCGCAATGCCGTAGTTACGATCGAATACCGCAGGGAGGGCGAGTCCCAGTGGTCCCGCGGGCTTGATCTTCTGCGCCTGCAGAACGAGGAGACCTACATGCGCGGCTCGCTCGACTATGCCGCGCCCAACATGTTTGCCGGAAGCCTCTTCGACCTGGAGGAGGATACCGGGTATGAAGTGCGGCTGCGGCTCGAGGACCCGGACGGCGTCAACGGTGAAGCAGAGAAGAAGGTAAAGGTGCGAACGCGCCCAGAGCCGAAGCCGGCATCCGGCGGCAGGGTATTTCATGTTTACCCGCCGGGATACAGAGGGGATCGCGAAGAACCGGCTTTTTCCGGATTGCTGGAAGCTTACTATATGGCCTCGTTGGGCGGGGACTGGAGCCGGGCTTCTCCACCGCGGGTACGGCCGGGCGATATCATCAAGGTTCACGCCGGCGTTTACCTGAGCAAGCACGATCACTACTCCCACGAAATCAATTCCGGTTTCACTACATGCTGCGGGACACCGTGGGACGGCACCTATTATCTGACGCAGGACGGCACCGAGGAGCGTCCGATCGCCATCGTTGCGGCGGGCGACGGGGAGGTGGTTTTCGACGGGGACGGCAATACCGTGCTGTTCAATCTCATGGGGGCTCAGTATCACTATTTTGAAGGCGTTACGTTCCGCAATACGGACACTGCCATCGAAGCCGGCATGAAGGACATTGCCGGTGCAGAGGGAGTTACGGTTAAGCGCTGCCGTTTCGAAAATATAGGAACGGCCGTGCATTCGGACTGGTCCGGTTCGAGCGGCTTCTACATTGCCGACAACGACATGCTCGGCCGGGAAGGCCTGGGCTATGTCTTTACATGGTTCGCGATTGAACCCTGGTCCTCGCGCCCCGATTTCGCCGAACGCTCCAAAATGAAATCCTTCTACGCCGTTTCAGTCTACGGCCGGGGGCACGTAATTGCCTACAACCGGGTGCGCGGATTTCACGACGGAATCGATCACGCCACCTACGGTATGCCGGACGGCTGGCCGGATACTCCCCCCGACCGGCTGCCCGTATCCATCGACATTTACAACAATGATGTTTCGGTCGTTCACGACAACTGCTTCGAAGCGGACGGGTCCGTGCGCAATGTGCGCGTCCTGCGCAACCGCTGTTTCAATGCGCCGCTTGGTGCGATGAGCCCGCAACCCGTACTGGGTGGGCCCGTATATTTCATCCGCAACGTCGTCTACAACGCCTGGTGGGGACCGGTCAAGGTGCACGCCGATCCGTCCGGCGTTTATTATCTGAACAATACCTATGTCGGGGAGTTCCGGCAACTCACGCCCATGTCCAACGTCCATTTGCGCAATAACCTGCTGCTGGGGCAGGGCACCGCGCCCCGGGTGCTGTCGGTGGATACTTATACCAACTACAGCTCCTCCGACTATAACGGCTTCCGGCCCAATCCGGAGTCGAAGGAAGCGTTTGCCTGGAATTCCCCGCCGTTTGGAGAAACACGGAATTTTTATCCGGAACGTCGCGATCCGGAGCGGAATGCATCCGTTACACTCACGCAACGGGTTTACCCTACGCTTCAGGCCTATTCGGAAGCAACGGGCCAGGATCGCCACAGCCGGCTGGTCGACTACGACATCTTCGTCAATGCCCCGAAGCCCGATTTTACGGATCCTACCAGGGTTGTCGCCGCGGACTCGGTCGACCTTCGGTTGCGTGAAGATGCGGCAGCCGTTGACGCCGGCATCGAACTGCCGAACGTCACGGACGGCTTCCGGGGAAAAGCTCCCGATCTCGGGGCATACGAATTCGGAAAACCGCTTCCCCATTACGGTCCCAGGGCGAGATAGGAACAATATGGAACTTGCAATTGAAACAAAAGGTTTAACGAGAATGTTTGACGGATTCTGCGCGGTGGATCATATCGATCTCCGTGTAGAAACGGGTACTTTTTACGGTTTCCTGGGCCCGAACGGAGCCGGCAAATCCACGACGATTAAAATGCTGACCGGCCTGCTGGCCGCTTCGGAAGGCGAGTCCTGGGTTCTGGGAAGGAACATGTCCGATATGGGCGATTCTCTTGAAGCCAAGAAAAGGATCGGTGTCGTACCCGAGGACCTGGCTCTTTTCGAAAATCTGAAGGCGCGGGAACATTTGACTTTCATCGGGCGGATGTACCTGTTGCCCGCCGAAACCGTCCGTACGCGAATTGACGAACTCCTCGACATGCTTGGTCTGGCGGATGCCGAAAATAAACTCGTTCTGGAATATTCCCACGGGATGAAAAAGAAACTGGCGCTGGCGGCCGCACTCCTCCCCGATCCGGATCTGCTGTTTCTGGACGAGCCGTTTGAAGGCGTGGATGCGGTGACCTCGCGCATTATTCGCGACATGTTGACGGACTATACCGGACGCGGGTCGACAATATTTCTGACCTCTCACGTTCTCGATGTTGTCGAGAAACTGTGCACCCACGTAGGCATTATTGCGGAAGGCAGGCTCGTCGAACAGGCTGGGCTCGACGAACTTCGCCGGGGAAGCTCCCTGGAGGAACGGTTTCTCGAGAAGGTAGGCGTTGATGAAGGGGCGACGCACAAGCTTTCCTGGCTGCACGAGGAGACGCCGTGAACTGGGAACATCTTAAGACTTACATCTGGGTGCGCTGGCGCCTTTCCGCAAATCAGGTCAAGCGTTCCGGAGCCATTGGCACTGTCATTGCGGCAATCCTGACGGGGCTGAGGATTTTGGGCGGAGTCCTTACATTTATTGCCGGGCTGCTGATCGGCTTCTTTGCATTAAGCCGGGCCGAGCCGAGAATCGTGTTGATCGCGTGGGATGTTGCCGCGGTCGGCTTTATTTTCTTCTGGATGATCGGCCTGATGTCCGAGCTGCAGCGCTCGGAGCTGCTGTCGCTCGACAATTTCATGCACCTGCCCGTTTCCCCTTCGGGCGCGTTTTTGATCAATTATGTGGGTTCGAGCATGGGCCTGAGTCTTATCCTGTTCCTGCCGGCCATGATCGGTCTTTCAATCGGGTTGACCCTGTCGCGTGGATTGGCGATGCTCCTGTTGTTCCCCCTGGTTGCGGCCTTTTTTCTGATGGTGACGGCCGTAACATACCAGTTCCGCGGATGGCTTGCCGGCATGATGACTAATCCAAGGCGCCGTCGAACCATTATTGCCATCGTATCTCTGGCATTCATCCTTGTGTTTCAGATTCCCAACATGTTGACCCATTTCGGACCCGGCGCCAAAGCGGGTAAAGAGGCAAGCCGGGAAGCGGCTGAAGAATTCGCAGCTCTGGATAAAGAGCTTGCCAGCGGCCGGATCACAAGAGAGGAGTATGCAGAACAGTCGGCCGCGAAACGGGAGGCGTTGAATGCAGACCGTAAAGAGCGTCTGGAGAGAGGCTTTAATGTGCTTCAATCGGTCAACATGGCGGCGCCTCCAGGGTGGCTGCCGTATGGAGCTGCCGCCGCGGTTCAGGGACGGGGCCTGCCGGTGCTGGCCTGTATTCTGGGAATGGGACTGATCGGCGCCGGCAGCCTGCGTCGTTCCTATAAGACTACAGTCCGTCTGTATACGGGAGAGTTCAACAAAGGGCGGATCCGGCGCAAGGCTAAGCCAAAATCCGTTTCCCAAGATTCTTCAAAAGCCAAAACCGGTTCGGCTGCCTCCGCCGGATTCATTGAAAAGAAACTTCCCCGGATTTCGGAACACGCCTCCGCAATCGCCTTAGCCGGCATTCGATCTCTGCTGCGCGCGACTGAAGTGAAAATGATGCTGCTGACGCCTTTAATTTTGCTGATTGTCTTTGGGGGAATGCTTGTAAGCCGGGAGGGCAGCGTGTCCGGCTACCTCCGCCCGCTGATTGCATTGGGTCTCGCTGCCGGTATTGAAATAATCAGCATGACGGGATTCGTCGGGAACCAATTCGCTTTCGATCGGCAAGGTTTCCGTGTATTTGTTCTGAGCGGCGTTTCCCGCCGCGAGATTCTTCTGGGTAAAAACCTTTCGTACCTTCCGTTCGCCGCTGCGTTGATGGCTTTAGCCGTCGGGGTTTCTCAATGGATATATCCGATGCGGCCGGATCACCTGGCGGCAGTCCTCATTCAGATTATTCCCATCTATCTGTTGTTTTGCATGGGAGGAAATATATTTTCGATTCTTACTCCGATCACCCTCAGATCAGGATCAGGTATGCCGGCTTCCCATCAGGGAATCCGGACTCTGGGGCAAATGGTCTTTATGTTCCTTATTCCCATTCCCATCGGCTTGACGTTGATTCCGTTGGGAGTTGAAAGCCTCCTGTTTGCAATAGGATGGATGACGCATTTCCCGGTTTTTTTAATACTGAACCTGGTTCAGGCATTCTTAGTAATCCGGCTGTATCGCAAGACACTCAACTGGCAGGGCCGTCTGCTGCAACAGAACGAACAGAAGATCCTGGAAACCATCAGCGCAAAGGGGGAGTAGTCCAAAGCGGAAATATTTTCCCGAAAGGTTTGAATCCGCCGTTGAAGGGAAACACTGTTAGAAGTTGGAAATGGCGTTCGATTTGAGGAATAAATAACAATGCATACATTTATCAACCAAGCTAATGATACCAGCCGGAGCTGTCGATAATGGAATCCAGAGGATGGAGAAAACCGTGAGAATTCTTTTAGTGGAAGACAGCAGGGTTATACGCAGGGAGAATCAGGCGGCGCTCTTAAAAGCAGGATACGAAGTAGTATGCGCCGAAGACGGGGAAGCCGCCCTGCAAATGGCGCTGGAATTAACGCCCGATCTGATACTCCTGGATATGATCATTCCGAAGATAAACGGTCCGGAAGTCCTGCAGCAGTTGAAGAAGGATCCCGCAACTTCAGAGATTCCGGTTGTCGTCGTCAGCAGTCTCTCCGAAAAGAACCGTGATAAATTGATCCAGGTAGGGGCCGAGGACTACCTGGAGAAAAATGAACTGATGCCTTCAAGGGGTGTAAACCTGCTGCCCGAAAGATTGGAGCCTATCATCCGGCAGATCAACAGCCGGAAGGGAATTCCGGCCCGGCCGGTCGCGGATGAATCCGTGGAAGATTTCGAGGAACTTGATGGTTTTGAGGAAATCGAAGAGATCGAAGAAACGGAATAAATCGAGCGCAGTATTGCGGTGTTGTTAAACGAACGATATTCATAAGTCTCCCCTGCATAATCCCATCGTCATAAATCCTCCTGACGGCGTTCCAGACAGTGAACATGTAACGGGGCAGTTATTTCTTTAACGGCATCCGCGTCTGGTTTATGCTGTAAGGAATCATGGAGACAAAAACCCACGAACTCGATCAAATAGCCATTACCGTCAAATCCCACATGCTGCTCCGGCAGCTTCTGAGGGAAAATCCCGCCCTTGAAGAGATTATGCGGAATGCGCGGAATGAGACCGAAGCCCTCGTCGGCGTCCGCAACTGGGTGCTGGGGGAGATAAAACAGGATCCGGACGCTTACAAATTTTATAAGCGTGAAGTTCACGGCAGGGATGCGTTTGAGAAGCTGACATGGAAGGATTTTGCGGCCATTCGCCTGCTGGACTATGTAGACAACGCGGGAAGGGAATTCGAAGATCAGAATCTGCGTGGAGAAAAAGCCATAAGCAATCCTATTCACCTTATCTGGCTGGCCGTAACCCACGGGACCGGCGGGGCGAAGCCCTATTTTTTCCAGGATATGCTGATGCTGTTCCGCCAGTTCTCCGGCGAATACAAGAGGGATTTTCCGGCTAAAGAGAAGGTGGAAGAGTGGATGGACCGGTGGCCGTCGGGCCTCGATCCGCGGATTATCAAGCTGCGTGAGGAAAATCGGGAACGGATTCTGAAAATAATTATAGACAAAATCGATAAAGGGGAGATTAACGACAGCAAGTTCTTTTTCGAACCGGGAATGTCGCAGGAGCAAAAGTACCTCCGTACCCTGGAGTGGTGGGACGACAGATTGTTCCACCTCAGATTTGCGGTGCGGTCGGCCGATTTATTGAACGAGTTCCTGGGAAATTCGCTCGATCCGGATACCATGAAAGTGCTGTATGAAGCGGAAGGGAAAGGGATTCCGTTTTTTGTGAATCCGTATTATCTCTCCCTTCTCCATGTCCGGGTTCCCTATTTCGCGGTCGGCGCGGACCTTGCCATTCGCTACTATGTCGTATACAGCCAACAGTTGATTGACGAATACGGCCATATTGTCGCCTGGGAGAAGGAGGACAGGGTGGAGCCCGGCAAGCCCAACGCGGCCGGATGGATCCTCCCGAACGAGCATAACATCCACCGGCGCTATCCGGAGGTGGCAATCCTGATTCCCGACACCATGGGAAGGGCCTGCGGGGGACTGTGCGCTTCTTGCCAGCGGATGTACGATTTCCAGCGCGGAAACCTCAATTTTAACCTCGACAAGCTGAAGCCGAAACAGACCTGGGATGAGAAACTGAAAGAACTTTTAGGCTACTTTGAACAGGATTCCCAGTTGCGAGACATCCTGATTACCGGAGGGGATGCCCTGATGAGCTCCGACGGGTCGCTGACGCGGATACTGGACGCGGTTTATCAGATGGCTTTAAATAAACGGACCGCGAATGAGAAGCGCGCGCCGGGGAAAAAATACGCGGAAATTGTCAGGGTGCGGCTGGGAACAAGACTGCCGGTTTACCTTCCTCAGCGTATAACGCCCGAGTTGGCCCGATCACTCGGCGACTTCAAAAGAAAAGCAACCGAAATAGGCATCCGGCAGTTTATCATCCAGACACATTTCGAATCTCCTATGGAGGTGACGCCCGAAGCCAGGGATGCCGTGAGACGGTTGAATGAAGCGGGATGGATGGTTACCAATCAGCATGTTTTCAGTGCCGCGGCTTCCAGGCGGGGGCATGCCTCAAAACTTCGGAAGGTTCTGAACGAAATCGGAATTCTCAATTATTACACCTTCAGCGTTAAAGGCTACATGGAGAACTACTTTAATTTCGCCACGAACGAACGGGCGGTCCAGGAGCAGATGGAAGAAAAGGTGATCGGGACAATCGATCCTAAATACTATGAAGAGATCAGGAAGTTTCCCGACAACGCCGAAATGATGACGGATAGCATTGCAAGCCTTCTGAGCCGATCGAAGCTTCCGTTCCTCGGATCCGACAGGAACGTCCTGAACCTTCCCGGAGTCGGGAAAAGCCTGACGTTCCGGACAATCGGCATTACCCGGTACGGCCGGAGAATCCTCGAATTCGAGCTGGATCACACGCGCAACCACAGTCCGGTTATGGAGCGGATGGACAAGGTGATCATCATCGAATCCAAGTCCATCAGCGAGTATCTCCGGCAGCTGGAGGATATCGGCGAAGAGCCGTCCGACTATTCGAGCATCTGGGGGTATTCCATCGGGGAGACGGAGCCGAGGATCCCGCTCTACGAGTACCCGGAATACGAGTACGAAGTCACGGACGAGTTCACCAATCTCGGGCAAGCCGTCAGCCGTTAAAATCCTCCGGATTTGCCGCGATTCAAAAAGACTGTTCCAATGGAAAACTTTCCGTTTTCACAGAAGCGGTTTGCCGCCCTTCCTCAGGCCAGACGCCATAAGTGGATCGCAATCTGGCTGCAGAAAAACTATGAAGAACTGCTTAAGAGGCGTTTCAACGAAAAAAGCCTGGAAAGGTTCTTTGATAAGTATTTAAATGTCCGGTCCTGGATCGACGAACCGATATCTTCCATAAGAAAGCCGCGGAGCTACAGAAAGTGGCTGGAGTTCCTTTCAGAACACTTCCATGAACATCGGAAAAAATCAGGGAAAGGTTTGGCGGAAGCCAACTTCCTGCCCAGGATCATCACGGGGGATCGTCCCCCTGACGGTCCGTGGAATCCCAGCCTGCAATACCGGGTGGCGATGGACCACATGCGGAGCGCGTTCAATGTCGGATCGATAATCCGTGTAGTGGATGCCGTCGGTTTCGAATCGGTAATGCTGTCGTCCTGGACGCCGGGCAGGGAAAACGGACAGGTCCGTAAAACCGCGATGGGTTGCGCCGAATGGATTCCTCAGACCAGGCATAAAGACCTGGTTGAAGCTTTGATGCGGGCGAAAGAAGAGGGCTATTCCGTTATCGGAATCGAAACTGTTGCGGGTTCTATCGGCTATGCCGAATATCCGTGGCCCGGTAGAGGTGTCTTAGTTCTGGGTAATGAGGAATATGGACTCACTGAAGATGTAACGAAAGCATGCGATGATTTCGTTCATCTTCCCATGTCGGGTTTCAAAAATTCGGTAAATGTTGCCAATGCTTTTGCGGTCATCGCCTTCCATATCTCCTCGCTCCATAACCTAAAATAGACGCTGTTGTGGAATAAGCGAAGCTGCAGGTGAAACGTCATCTGAGAAGGTTCAAGGTTGATAATCAGTTCAATTCATAAAAATATTATATTTTCAACTTGATATTTAAAAATTGGGATTTTCATTCCTCGAAGGAGACTTCCCACAAACTTATGAGTTCATTCAGGACCGGAAGTCCTGAAAAATGGACTTGTGCGAATTCACGGGTTATTGGGCCAAAAACCTTTCGCAATTATAGTAGAATCACAGCCGAAAATCCGGGAACGGTGAACGTGAAATCCCCTATCGAAGTCCGGGAAGGATTCGATACTGAAGCAGTCTTGAAAAAGAGCAGCTATTTTTTCCCATCGATTCCTGTGATGAGATTCCGGTAATTGAGGCGGACAATGAAGAAGTCAAAATCGGCTCGCGGCAGGCCCGGCAACGACAGGTCCTTCTCCTCGAATCTTCTCGACCTGTTTACACACGGCGTAACAAAAAGAGATTTCAAGGATATGGTGGATCGCGATGCCCGGGAAGCGTTGCGGTTTTACACACGCGAGATCGATTTTGAAGAAATCAAATTTCTCCCCTGGTACAGGCGATACCCGACAATCGTCTGGCGGGGATTTATGGCTTTGGCGTACAGATTGAGTCCGGTTCGCCGGATCACGTTCGCCGTCGCCACGGTGCTCTTCCTGTTCAGTTATATCCAGCTCCTGGTTTTACGAGCTCGTTTTGAGGGCATAAACAACGGTGTTCCATGGCTGCTGATTTCTTTTGTTCTCCTGTTTCTTGTCCTTCTGCTGGAGCTTCACGACAAGCTTGCCCTTAAGGACGATTTGGAAATCGCCCGTGAGATCCAGTTCGGGCTCGTGCCTCAGGGTCCGTTCTACCTGGATGAGTTCCAAATTTATTGCCGCATGCGGCCCGCAAATACGGTCGGCGGAGATTACTACGACGTGATTAAACTCGAAGCCAATCGGCTGGGGCTGGTCATAGCGGATGTTGCCGGCAAAGGGATGCCTGCCGCCCTGCTCATGGCCCTGCTTCAGGGAAGTTTACGAACACTTATAACGGCAGGGCACAGGAATTCCGACTTGATCGCAAAGCTTAATGCCTATCTATGCTCCAGCATACCGGACAACAGCCTGATCACGCTTTTTTATGGAGAGCTGGATACGTTATCCGGAAATCTGACTTACGTAAACGCGGGCCACAATGCTCCTATGGTCCTCCGGGAGAATCAGACTTTCGAACGGCTGAATTCCAACAGCATGATTCTCGGCTTCAATCCCGGCGCCGGGTTTCCCATCGCGACGAAGAGGATTGGTTCCGGAGATCTTCTCCTTCTCTTTACCGACGGCATATCCGAAGCGTTCAATCCGAATGAGGAGGAGTACGGGGAAGAAAGAATCGCGACATTTCTATCGGAGCACCGGAATAGTCCCATCGATGCGCTGATCCAGGAACTGCTGGATGACGTCCTGGAGCACAGCGGATCCGCCAGGCTTAAGGACGACATGACACTGATGCTTGTATCCCACAGGTCTTCAGTTGCAGATAGATGATTTGCGTGTTTTACACTCCCGAATGCCTGTTGAATCCCCGTAGAAGCCTGCAACAAATGTAAGTTGTGCGCGGCCGGAGCAGGATTCACTCACATTTCCCATTGACTGATGACATGCTTGTCGCAGCTTGAAGTCGACAGGGCTTCCGGGCAATCTTATAGATAAGAAGATGCCTTTGAAGTCAATTCATAAAGCCCCCCAATTCAGGACATCCGGATACATTGAAAGAAAATGGAAAGAATCAGGGAAAGGTGGAACCTATGCACGGAAAGAAGATAATTGCCATTGTAGGCGCAACAGGAGCCCAGGGGGGCGGTTTGGCGCGGGCCATCCTCTCCGACAGTAAAAGTATTTTTAAGGTGAGGGCGCTGACCAGAAGCGTGAATTCCGATAAGAGCCGCAAACTCGCGGAGTTGGGCGCGGAAGTTGTACGGGCGGATGTCGGGGACATGGAGAGCGTGAGAAAAGCTTTCGACGGCGCCCATGGGGCATATTGCGTCACGTTTTTCTGGGAGCACTTTTCGCCCGAAAAGGAATTTACCCATGCCGGAACGCTGGCTCAGGCTGCCAGGGATGCCGGGGTGCAGCATGTTATCTGGTCGACGCTTGAAGATACACGCAAATGGGTGCCGCTTGACGACGATCGGATGCCTACGCTGATGGGAAAGTACAAAGTCCCTCATTTCGACGCCAAGGGAGAAGCGAATCGATTTTTTACCGATTTCGGGCTTCCCACTACCTTCCTTTACGCCTCCTTTTACTGGGATAACTTCATTCATTTCGGAATGGGGCCCAGGAAAGGTCCCGACGGCAGCATGGCTATTACGTTTCCTCTGGGCGACAAGAAAATGCCGGGGATTGCGTCCGAAGACATCGGCAAATGCGCCTACGGAATCTTCAAAAAAGAGAAGGAGTATATCGGGAAAAGCGTGGGTATCGCCGGAGAGCATTTGTCCGGGGAGCAGATGGCGTCTGCATTGAGTGAGGCCTTGGGCAGAAAGATTCATTACAACGATGTAACGCCCGAAGTATACCGCGGGCTCGGCTTTCCGGGCGCTGAAGACCTCGGCAGCATGTTCCAGTTCAAACGGGATTTTGAGGCGGATTTTTGCGGCCTGCGCAACATCGAGGTTTCAAGGGCGCTGAATCCGGAACTCCAGAACTTCAGGCAATGGCTCAGCCGGAATAAAAACCGGATTCCCATCGAATAGCGGCCTGAAAACAGCGTATTAACCACAGGGACGCTGACTGCGTTTTGTTCCCAGGGCGAACACCAACTTGTCCGGCGCAGCTGAAAGCGAAGCCGGAAGGTTCGCCCCTTATGGTCACCGGTCCTCTCTTTCATCCTTACACGCATCTCAATCAGATTACTGCAGACTGCAGACTGGTTTATTCCTTGACTCGAAAAAGACTGTTCCCATATGATCCGTTCCATCGATCAAAGAGAAAATCCCTCTGTTCATTAAGGAGGTCGTGAATATGACTACGTGGCATGATTATCTGAAAGAAGAAGGGCAGCCGCCGAGTTGGCCTTATCCCGTCCGATTCGAAGAGGAGCAGGAAGTTGATACCGATATCCTTGTGATTGGAGGGGGTATCGCCGGCTGCTGGGCAGCCATCAGCGCCGCCAGGCAGGGAATGCGGGTAGCGCTTGTGGAAAAGAGCGATACGGTTCGAAGCGGTTCCGGGGGGCCGGGATGCGACCACTGGTGCAATGCCCCGGCTAATCCTCTTTCCCGGGTAGATCCGGACGGCTGGGCGCAGCATATGGCTTCCCGCCCTTACAGCAACGGCATCGGCATACAGATCCAGTGCCGGGAGGATTTCGATACCCTGCTCGAAATGGAGCAGATGGGAGGAAAAATCCGGGATACCGAGGATGAATATGTCGGCGTGGAGGGCAGGGACGACAAGACAAAATTCATGATTTCTCCGCGCTACGGCACGATCCACAGCTATTTCCCGGATCCCCGCATGGGGGAGCCGAATTTCAACCCGCCGGAAGCAAGAAATAATGTTGTTATCCGGGTCTGGGGCAGCACCTTCAAACCTGCCCTGAAAAAGGAATGCCAGCGCCTGGGGGTCAAAATTTTCGACCGGGTAATGGGAACAGGCCTGCTTACGGAAAACGGGTTGCAGGGCGCCCGGGTGATCGGGGCTACCGGACTGAATACACGAACAGGCGAGTTTGTAATTTTCAAATCCAAAGCCACGATACTGTCCACAGCCGGGGCCGGATCCATCTGGTTCATGAGCATGGAACTGGGCGGATTTTCCAATATGCATTCCCGGGCGATTTCGGGCGACGGTACGGTCATGGCTTTCAAAGCGGGAGCCGGGCTGACCAAGATGGAAGCCGGCGGGGTTGTGCGGATTGCCACGGGATACAAGCACAAGTGGTATACCGGTGGAGGGGATGCCAGTTATGAAAATGTCCCCCTGGTCGATGCCAACGGCAAGCGTCTGCCTTATCCCATCCAGGGCTGGGTGGATGCCGGAGCTATGGTGCCTGCACCCGGAGTCGAAGAAAAAATCCGCGAAGGCATCATGAAAGGCGAGTACGCTTTGCCTTTCTATGCGGACTTTCCCGCCATGCCGAAAGCCGAACAGGATGCAACCTGGAAACTGATGCTGGGGGAAGAAGCCACTACGAAGATCATTATCAAGACCTTCAATGAGGCGGGTTTCGATACAAGGAAGGACATGCTTCAAAGTTACAAGTTCATCGAGGGACAGAGCCTGCCGCAATGGCGGGAGGCGGGTTACGGCGGTGGACTGCTTGTGGACTGGAACTTGAAGACGACGCTCGACGGGCTGTATGCCGCCGGAACCCAGATGTTCGCTCCGGAAGATCACAGTTATGCCGCCGCCACCGGACGGTATGCCGGACGTAAAGCGGTAGCCTATGCCCGGGAAATCGATGGATCCAAAGTGTCGCGGGATCAGATTGAAAGCATTAAGAACAGGATATACGCTCCTGTCAGGCGCACGAGCGGCATAGAATGGAAAGAGCTGCACGCCGGAATCGCCAGGGTCATGCAGTATTATGTCAGCGAGTTCAGGACCGAATCCCTTTTCAAGATGGGAATGGATGCCCTGCAAAAAATTGAAAGGGAATCGGTGCCCATGCTCTATGCGCTCGATCCGCATAAACTGATGCGCACTCTGGAAGATCTGAGCATGCTCGAATATGCCAAAATTATCATTCAGGCTTCGCAGGCCCGCAAGGCCAGCAGCATGCCGCTTCAATTCCAGCGGATAGATTACCCCGATGTCGACCCGCCGGAATGGGATAAATTTCTTACCATCAAGCTGGAGAACGACAGGGTGAAAATCGGCGAGCTGCCCCCGGAATTCTGGGGCGACATGAAACAACAGTACGAGGCGCACAACAAGGACTACGAAGGCGTGTATCGGGGAAAGTAACCGATCCTGCTCAGGGTATGTCTGAAGAATTGATTAGGAGGGGAATGTGGCCAGAAAAGAATTAGTTGCTTTACCCAATGTCCAGACGCCGAACCAGCCGGTTATTTTCGATGAGGATTGCTGCACCGGGTGCAATATCTGCGTGGAAGTGTGCCCGATAGACGTGTACATACCGCATCCCGAAGAAGGGAAACCCCCGATAATCCTGCATCCTGAAGAGTGCTGGTATTGCGGCAGCTGCGCAGTCGACTGTCCGTGCCCCGGGGCCATAAAATTCAACTGGCCGTTGCAGGCGCGTGGTTATTGGAAGAACAAGGAGACCGGGAAAATCGGTCAGATTTAAATATTATATTTCGGGATTCTTATGGAATCCGGCAGGGGGCGAACACAAGGTTTGCCCCCACAACAGCAGTGCATTAGGTGCTTAATCGCTGAGGTTTTTGGGCGATTTCTTGTTCAGATAATCGATCATTTCCTTTGCGGCAGGAGGAACCTGTACGGCGCCGTCACGAACGATTTCCCGGGCGTCGAGTTTGCGGCCATAAAGGTTTTTATTGGCGCCTCCGTCGGACCTTAACGTGGAGCCCTCCAGCGACACGCCCGCGAAGAGACCCTTGGCTCTCGAATAAGATAAAATTTCAGCAGCCATGACAACATCTGTCGCAGCCGCCAGGTTCCGGCCCTTGGGACCGGCGGCGGCGGATGCGTCCGCGCCCAGCTTGACCTTGCTGCCCATGACGGATTCCGCGCCCTTCTCATTCATTATAAGCAGCAGGAAATCGGTCGCCTGCCCGCCGAGCTGGAATCCGAAACTGAAACCTTCAAGAGCGAAAAGCGCCGGAGCGCTCCAGGGGCCTGTAAAATTCTTCCCCGATCTGCAGGTTATGGCTCCGCGGCCGTAACTGCCGCCGAATCCGAAGGCAGCCTTTTTCACGGAAGGAAAAATAACCACGCATTCCGCTTTATCCAGCAATTCCTGGGGAACATTGTCGGGTACGTTGAGTATTTCCTCAAGGACGGTGGTACAATTTTCTAGTCTTTCCTTTTCCTTTTTCTGAGCCATCAACGGCGTGGCGAGTAATAAAAAAATGCCTAAAATTGCCCATCTAGCGCGCATGCTTCCCCCCTTTCACGTTTAAAAATCGAATACAGGCAAAAACCTGATCTGCAGATACATATTTTAACTGTTACCTGATTTTACTAAAAAATCGAGAATATATCCAAAATCACGGCTGTATTTTTTTGAAATTTGTCCAATCCGGAGACTCAGCCTGTTACAATAAAATCTAACGGCAGGAAACGCCGGCTCTGTTCAATGCCGGATTTAACTCTATGCTGCATTGCTAGGATTGAATTTTCAATTGCAGGACACAGCGTCAAGGAGAACGATTATGAGAAAAGCTGTTGTTGCATGTTTGATGATCGGCCTGGTTTTATGTTTGAGTTCTTCCTTTTCCCTGGCCCAGGAACCGGAAGTCATCAAGCTTCCGCCTCCCCAGAAGGACGGCGGCATGCCGTTGATGAAGGCTTTGAGCTTGAGAAAGAGTACCCGGGGCGGTTTCGGACCCGATACGCCGCTGTCATTGCAGACGATTTCGAATCTGCTCTGGGCCGCGGACGGCATTAACAGGCCGGGAACCAACCACAGGACAGCACCCTCGGCCGCGGATTGGCAGAACATTGATATCTATGTTACGACGGCCGACGGGCTCTTTCTTTATGATCCGGAAAAGCATGAATTGAAGGTGCTCGGCAGGGAGGACGTCCGCGCCGTTGCCGGACAGCAGGATTTTGTCGCCGGGGCCCCTTTGAACCTTATCTACATAGCCGACACCGACAAGGCTCAGTTCGGCGGTCGGGCGATGCCCGAAGTGTCAGATACCTGGTCTTTCGCCAATGTCGGTTTCATCGGCCAGAATGTGTATCTCTTCTGCGCATCGGAAAACCTGGCCTGCATCGTCCGGGCCATGGCCGATGCGGATGCAATCGCAAAGACGCTGAAACTGCGCCCGAGCCAGAAGTTCATTCTGGCCCAGACGGTGGCGCATTTTAAGGAATAGGCCGGATCAGGGCCACGATACCTGTTGCTCCGGGCATTCGGAGCCGCGGGGAATTGTAGTCCTCCAAGATAGGTTAAGAAAGGGAAATTCCGTGAAGCGGGTTTTTAAGTATGTAGCTTTGCTGGTTTTGTTGTGTCCGGTTGTTGCCCGGATCGCATCGGCTCAAAACGGGGCCGCGAACAACGGTGTAATCCGGCTGGCTGTTGTAAATACGCCTGAATACAGCGGCCTGATCGATTTCCTGGTTGAAGATTTTGAAAAGGATTCGAAGTTTCAGGTCGAAGTCACGAGCTCCAGCGATGTATACAAAAGAGCGCGCGACGGGAAAGCGGATATCGTCATTTCCCATTACGGCAGGGATGAGGTGGAAAAGTTCGTCCTGGACGGATACGGGACCTGGCCCAGGATGGTTTTTTCGAACCAGGCGGCCATAGTCGGCCCGGAAAGCGATCCGGCCAAAATCAAGGGCCTTTCAAGCGCGGCTGCGGCTTTCAGACGTATCGCTGAAGCCAGGGCTCCCTTTATCGTCAATTCCATTGAGGGCATGCAATACCTGGAAGCCCTGTTGTGGGCTTCCGCCGGAAATCCGGCAAAAGGCGCCTGGCATCACGATGCGGGCATTGAGAAAGCGGACGCTGTCCGGCTTGCCGAGGAAAAGGGAGGGTATTTTCTGTGGGGAGCCTACCCTTTTCTAAGGTATAAAAAAAGCAGCGGATCGAAGCTGGAGATACTTGTTTCCTCGGATCCGGTCCTGCAGAGAGTAATGGCCGCGATTGTCGTGAATCCGAACAAAATTGGGAGTGTAAATTCCGACGGTGCCGAGGCCTTTCTGAAATACCTTCTGAAGCCGGAAACACAGGCGAAAATCGCGGCTTTCCGATCCTACGGTATGGATACACAGTTCTGGTGGCCTGCCGGTCGCGATAACTGAAGATAATGCCGGCTGCGGCGATCGAAAAACGTTGAGTAGAAACACAAATTTTTCATGTTTTCCCCCGGCAGATAAGCTATAATGCCTTCTCAGTCAGGTTTTTGTAGGATTTCGTTGATGGATGGGCTGCAGATTCCTGGGGGATGAAGCGGCTTTTTTTTGGCCGGAAATTGCGGATGATTACTGAAACCCCAAAATAAACAAATTTACCCCCCTGCGGAATAGGGGAATCAGATCAGGATAATAAATGAAAGAACAAGGAACCGTTAAGTGGTTTAACAACGAAAAAGGTTATGGTTTCATCAGCCGCGATTCCGGTGATGACGTATTTGTACACCACAGTGCCATTCAGGGTGAGGGTTTCAAATCCCTCAATGAAGGCGATAATGTTGAATTCGATGTAGTGTCCGGTCCAAAGGGCTTCCAGGCCCAGAATGTGGCCAAGCTTTAATCTGAAACCATGGAGGCTCCGGTCAGCCGGAGCCTCCGATTTTTTTGTAAACACGTTTCCCCAATGCCGCAGGCAGGGGGACCATGTCCTTCCAAAAGCGGGGACTGAGTATTTGAACTGTCCTAGTCCCCAGCCTTCACGCTGCCGAATGATTGCTGCTATGCCGTAAGTGCAATGAATTCATGGTTTCGGTAGCGCTCCCGGGAGAATTAGCGGCGCATTCTTTTCTCTGAAACCTTAAAAAATAATTTGGCTCCCGGGATTTTTTCGCTTATCCTCAGGTGGACTCGCCGGGTGTTTGCTGCGCGAAATTAGTGAGATATCTGTTTTCGATGCCGAAGAGTATATTGTTGGGCTGACACTGGATTGCGGACCAGAAATCCGAGGAACGATTTGGTGATCTTGATCACCGACAACATATCGGCCGGGTGATATCCTCGCGGTACAGAGAACTGCCGGCGGACATCGGCATCGGCAGCAGGGATGTTTCAGCTGCATATGTTCAAGAAGCGAACGATGAGGCTAAAATGAAAAAATTGGGAAATTTTTTTAAAAAAGCGTTCACTTCCATAACGATCATGGTGGTTCCCCATGACAACCACCGATCATTGAATCTTAAGGTTCCCCTGGCCGGGATCTTAATTCTGTTTTTGCTGGCTGCTGTCGGGAGCGGCTACCTCTTCTACCTTGCCGCGGACGGCCTGGAATACAAAGCACAGCATTATGCCATGGCTAAAAAGGTTGATTTCTATTCGGAGCAATTCAACCAGTGGGATTCGACGGTGACGGCCCTTAAGACGGTTGAGGGGGAATTCCGGCAGCTATTTTCTCTGGAATCCAAGGACGAGGTTCTTGAGAATGTGGATACCTCCTTCATCGGATCCCTGGAGGTTCCCGACCTTATTGATGAGCTGAAAAAGACCATCGACACGGTTGAGGAAATCAAGGATTACCTGAAGACTCAGAAAGACATCTATGTTGCGACACCGAAGGGTTATCCGGCATCCGGCCACATCAGTTCCAAATACGGTAAAAGAAAAGATCCTTTCAGCGGCGAAATGACTTTCCATTCCGGCATAGACATATCGAGCAAACCCGGATCTCCGGTGCGCGCCACGGCCGATGGCGTCGTAAGCCATTCGGGATGGACGAACCGAAGCGGATTCGTTGTTGTCATCGAGCACGGTTGCGGTTTCTCGACTCTTTACGCCCATAATAAATCCAATACGGTGAAGATAGGCACGAGGGTAAAGAGAGGGGATATTATCGGATACGTCGGTTCCACCGGAAAGTCCACGGGCCCCCATGTCCATTACGAGGTCTGGAAGAATGGGAAAACGGTCAATGCCCAGAAGTATGTCTCCGGGAAATCCTGATGTTCGGCAAAGAGATACATAAACCGAATTCTCTGTTCGGTCCCCAATCAGAATTTAAGGGAGATTTGGCGGTTAAAGGACTCCTGCGTGTGGAAGGATCCGTTAAGGGGAAGATACAGGCGGATCAGTTGATTCTGAGTGAAACGGCCGAAGTGGAAGGGGATCTCCTGGCAAAGAAGATTATCGTCGGGGGTAGAGTAGTAGGCAAACTTAAAGCTTCCGAGCTTGTCGAGATCCTGGCAAAAGGCAGGGTGAAAGGGGATGTTTTCACGGACAAACTCCTTGTAGTGGAAGGCGGGGAATTCAACGGCCGTATTGAAATGAACGATAAAACGCAGAAAGGAATGGATTTCAATTCCACGCCCATGGAGGCATCCGCGAAATAATCAATTAAAGATTGAAAATTCAAGATTGAAGATTAAAAGCCGGAAGTCGGGCATTCTAAATTCTGACTTCCGGCTTTTTTCATATGCGACCCAGAGCTTTGAGGACCTTGTCCGGGGTTGTGGGATAATCGAGAATCCACTTGCCGGTCGCGTTGTATATTGCGGAAACCGTAATCCCGGACATGCCGGCGCCTACATTCTCGCCTATTCCATACGCTCCATAGGCGGCGTATCCCAAATGGCTCTCGTTGATAAGGCATTGAGCGGGCGGATAATCGTTCATTGTGCCCATATGGTATCCGACCAGGTCGTAGTTCAGGGCCACTCCGGTTTGCGGACAAAAGACATGCTCCTCGGTCCCGCTTCTGCCTAAACCCATAATGGCGCCTCCGTATTGCTGGGCTTCCGCTCCCCTGGGATTGAAGAGGTGTCCTACATCGTTTACGCAAACGATTTGCAGCACATCGACCACACCGGTTTCGGCATCTACGGCAACCTCGATAAAATGCGCCTGCCGGGCCATGGCATAAAGATCGGGGTGAGGCTTGCCGTCGACGGTCAGTCCGTACAGCGTGCCGGCGGGCGGGTGAACGATCGGAGGATCCAGGACCCAGAATGCATCGGCCACTTCCCGAATCGTTTTTCTGTTGTCCGGGTTTGCCTTTTCAAAAACCATACTGTCTCTGATGTCCAGATCTTCGGGTTTCAGGTCGGGGAAGAGCGGAGGCCTTGCCGGGCTGGTATACAGCCCCGGCTTCGGGGACACGGCGTACTCCAGAATTTTCTGCCTGAGTTCCCTGGCTGCAAGGACCAGTTGAGTCGTGATATAGCCGGTTCCGAAGGATCCGCCCGGCTGCCAGAAAAAGAAGTTGCTGTTGTCGGATCGCCGCTCCTGAATGACGGTGTCTTCATATTTAAGTCCGATTTCTGAGGCTACGGTCAGACGCGCGCCGGACTCCGTATCGACTCCCATGTCGCAGCGCACGGCAATGATGGCAACCTTGCCGTTGCGCAGCGTGAGGCAGGCATAGGAAATCCCCGGGATCGGAGCGTGCCAGTGCCATTCGTTGATGTGCATAAAACCCAGGCCGTGCATCTTTCCGTCGGCCAGCTTCCGGGTTCCGGGAGGGTGCCATTTCTCATCCCACCCTATGGCTTTCTTCCCTTTGTCGATCACTTCCTTGAGGCTCCACCTCTGCGGGAATTCATTCTCTTTCTGGTAGCGCGTAACCCAGTCCCAGTCATGTCCCTTGCAGCCGTCGTTTTTCAGAGCGACCTCTGTCGGATCCAGCCCCATTTCTGCCGAGACACGATCGAACATCACGTTTTGGGGGACGCAGGAGTGGGAGCCGTGCCGGAAACACATACAGTGGCCTTTATTGATCAGCGCCCACTCCTGTGTGGCCAGAATGTTGGGAATCTTCGTACTCTCGTGCGTTTTTTCAATCGCGGGATTTCTTATTCCCTGCATGTGCCAGTGCAGGGCCGTAATGGTTCCGTCTTTTTGGGCTCCTACCTTGCATTTGTAGGATCCGTAGTCATCGCCGCCGCAGTAATAGCCGCTCTCATCCCACAGCAGTTTCACGGGTTTTCCGGAGGCTCTCTTCGCCAGTATTGCGGCGAGCCGGATAAAGGAGTAGGAGTAGGAGAGCCAGGATAATCCGCCGTACCACGAGCCCTGGTATGGCATGGTGACGGTGATTTTGTTCCAGTCGGCGATGGGAGGCTGAGGCTTTTCACGGGCGTTGTTTGGAGATGTAAGGACGTTGAGAGGGAGATCCTGGTGATGAACCCAGACGTCAAGAAACTCTCCCCGCCACTGCGCGACGCATACGATAGGCTCCACACCTGCCGGCGTATTCCGGGCGCGGGTGATCGTGTACTCCATCACTTTGTCGGCTTCCGCGAAGCCTTTTTCGACGTCTCCGAATTCCGCGCGGTCGGTCAATACCGTGTTCGGCTCTTCGGCTCTCGGGTTCATGAACTTGACTTCAGGCATAATTTTGGGCGCGTCCGGCTTTAGCGCTTCTTCCATTTCCAGGATGAACGGCCGCTCTTCCCATTCTATTTTAAGGAGCCTCAATGCCCGGTCGCAGATTTCTTCGCTGTCGGCAACAATTACGACTCCCATGGGATGCTGGTAAAATTCGGATGTTCCGGGTAAGGTAAGAAGATTGTAATTGCGGGAAACTTCGAAACCGGGATGGATTCCGTTTTCATAGTCGATGTCCGGATCGTCAAACTTCAAAATATCCCGGACGCCTGTCAGCGCTTCGGCTTCGCTCGCGTCGATGCTCACGATTCTCGCATGTGCATGGGGCGAGAGAAGTATTTTCGCATACAGCATTCCTGGAAGATAAACGTCCCTGGTAAAAACCGCCTGTCCGCTGACTCTCTCATAGGCATCCTGCCTGGTGAGATCCCTCTGCAATGCTCCGCTGCTGTCGGGAACTTTCCATGTCCATGGCCGATATTCCACTTCTGCCTCCCTTGTCGTTTTTTCAGGATAACGGTGAAGCTGAAAATATCATTTATTTAAGACGTATGGCAGCAAATTCCGTCTGCTCATAAAACTGTGATATAAGGTGATAGCTCCGGTTGTGTGAAGAAAACATTATTGGCGATCTTTGCCGCTTACTCCGTATTGTAGTCTAACGGCTGACGAAACAGTATTCTTCCGGGAGTGGTAACGCCTATGGAGAAGAAACCGACGATATTCCTGGTGTCCGACGGGAGAGCCGAAACAGCCGCCAGGGTTCTGCAGGCGGCGGCGGTGCAGTTTGAGGGAGAAAAATTCAATGTTGAACTTCGGCGGAATATCAGAACGCCGGAAGCGGTTCGCCGGGTTGTCGAGGAAGCTGAAAAGTTGGATGCGATCATTTTCTTTACCCTGGTCGGGATTGAAACGCGCAAAGCCATGCACCTGGCAATGGGAAGAAATATCGAGATTATAGACCTGCTCGGCCCCGTCATAACCGCGCTGCACAACCGCTTCAAGAGGGCGCCGGGAGCCATTCCGGGACTGCTCTACGATCAGGATCGGGACCGTTACGATCGCATGACCGCATTCGATTACGTATTGACGCATGACGATGGGCAGCGCATCCACGAGCTGAAGCGGGCGGATGTAGTTCTTGCGGGCGTGTCGCGATCCTCTAAAAGTTCCACCTGTTTTTATCTTGCCTTCCAGGGAGTCCGCGCGGCGAATGTGCCTCTGGTGCCGGGAATAGATCCCCCCCAACAATTGTTGAAACTTCCTCCCAGCCGGGTAATCGGACTTCGAATCAGTGTGCAGCGTCTTTTAAGCGTCCGGGAGGCGAGGATGCCCGACCTGGGACTGGATGTCGATCAGGCTTATGTCGACCGGAGGGCTGTTGCAGCGGAAGTCAATGAGGCCAACCGTCTGATGGACAGGCATAGGTGGAGCACCGTTGATGTTTCCTATCTTGCCGTCGAGGAGATAGCCAGGCAGGTTCTGCATCTGCGCTGGCCGAAGCGCAGAAGGTAGAGGCGAAGGCGGACAAGTCGGTGTTCGCCCTGTAACAGTAAGTGAGGCTGTCGGAAGATGGAGGAAGGGCGAACACAAGGTTCGCCCCTTCAGGTAATTGTTTTGCTGTTTACAATGCCTGATACAAAGGTTCAATATAGGGCTATTCTCAAGGTTTTGGTAAATGCGGTCCTCAATTGCATGCTTGAAAAACGGAGAGACGAAATGGACGAGAATCCGATGGAGCCGGAAATCACCGACAGGGCGGATGTCAAAACGATGGAGCCTGAAAATGTCCTTTTGACGGCGGATGGACAGAAATTTCTTAACCAGACAAGACCGTGGGTACGGTTCATGTCCATAATGGTGTTTATTGGGGCCGCCGTATCGTTACTTGCCGGTTTAATGTCATTTCTTCTGGAAGTAACAGGAGGCCTGGTTAGTGCAAGAAGCCAAGTTTTCGAAGGGCTGTCCGGAGGCGGTTTTATTTTAGGATTGATATATTTTATTATGGCGATCTTCTATATTCCGCCCGGAATGTTCCTGAGCCGTTATGCGTCGGCGATAAGAACTCTGGAATCTGAAGGCACTTCCAGCGCTCTTGAAAGTGCCCTGAAATATCAGAAATCTTTCTGGCGTTACGTAGGGATTTTTACCGTAGTCTGCCTGATTGTTACCGCGGCGGCCATCACCTTTTCCCTCGCTGTCGGCTTGTTCATGTTCCTGAACAGGTAACGGCCGGGAAGCACCTCTGTCCATTATCGCTCCGGAACGGCGCACTCTTGTGTTTTTAATCTTCAATCTTTAATCTTGAATCACTTATCCACTGGAATCTCCCAATGAGGCCGGAAATCAAAGTAATCGGCGGAGGACTTGCCGGGTCGGAGGCTGCCTGGCAGATAGCCCGGCAGGGACTGGATGTCGTGCTTTATGAAATGCGTCCCGATGTAATGACTCCGGCTCACACCACGGACAGGCTCGGCGAACTGGTTTGCAGCAACTCGCTGAAGTCGGAACAGGAAGGAACAGCTCCGTTTCTGCTGAAGCAGGAACTGCGGCGAATGGACAGTCTGTTGCTGCGGGTAGCCGACGAGACAAGGATTCCCGCCGGACATGCACTGGCAGTGGACCGGGCGCAGTTCAGCCGGCGCATTACGGAGGAAATTCTGAAGGTTCCCGGGATTAGAGTCGTTCGCGAGGAGATCCACAACCTTCCCGACGACTGTATCGCAGTAGTAGCTTCGGGCCCCCTGACATCGAAGCCGCTTTCCGAAGCCATAGCCCGTTTTGCGGGGGAGCGGAACCTGTATTTCTATGATGCGATCTCCCCTATCGTCGACGCAGGAACGCTGAATCCCTCGAAGCTCTTTTTTGCGTCGCGTTACGGCAAAGGAGGCGAGGACTACCTGAACGCTCCCCTGTCCCGTGAAGACTATCAACGATTTTATGATGCCCTGATTCATGCCGGATCCATGCCCCTGAGGGAATTTGAAGAACCGGTTTATTTCGAAAGCTGCCTTCCGATTGAGGAACTGGCGCGCAGAGGTGTGGATACCCTGCGGTTCGGACCGATGAAGCCGGTGGGGCTGATCGATCCTAATACGGGAAAGCGGCCTTACGCGGCCGTGCAGCTGCGCCGGGAAAACTTGATGGCCGATTGCTACAATCTGGTTGGATTTCAGAATCACATGAAATATCCGGAGCAGTCGCGGGTTTTCCGGATGATTCCCGGACTTGAAAAGGCCGGGTTTATGCGATTCGGACAAATACACCGGAATTCCTATATTCATTCACCCCGTCTTCTGCGTCCGACTCTTCAGACCAGGGCTTCGCCCCGTCTCTTTTTTGCAGGACAGATATGCGGGGTGGAAGGATATATCGAATCCATTGCCATGGGACTCGTTGCCGGAATCAATGCAGGGCGTCTGGCCCGTGGAAAAACACCGGTGTCCCCGCCGCGACAAACCGCCTGCGGCAGCCTTCTGCGCTATATAACCTTTCAGGGGTTGAAGAATTTTCAGCCGGCCAACATAACGTTCGGACTGCTGGAGGCGGACGAGGGCCTGAAAAAGCGGGTTCGCGATAAAAAGGAGAGGCACCGGATACAGGTGAGCGAGGCTCTTCAAAGTATGGAAGAGTGGATAAAATCAATCGATGCCTTGTAGTTTTTAGCGGGGAACCGGAAACGGGAGACCGGGAACGTGTTATGATTGCGGCATGGATGGGAAACTGCCGGGCTGGATTGCGAAATATCTGGATTACCTGCGTTATCAAAAAAATGCCTCATCCCATACTATACGAAACTATGCTTCCGACCTGCAGCAGTTCCTCGAATGCCTGACGCACACGCCGGAGGGAGGGCAGCGATCAGAGCCGGAACTGGAGCAGATAGACAATCTCACAATTCGGGAATTTCTCGGGACCCTCTATCAGAAGAGGAACAAGAAATCTTCAATCGCCAGGAAGCTTGCATCCGTCCGTTCCTTTATGAAATTTCTGTCCATGCAGGAGGCGATCGGGACAAATCCCGCCAGGAGCGTTGTTTCCCCGAAACAGGAAAGCCGGCTTCCGGACTACCTGGCAATCGATTCTGTTGTAAGCCTGGTCGAATCTCCCGATACGGGCACCGACCTGGGAAAGCGCGACCGCGCGATTCTGGAGCTGCTGTATGCCGCAGGTATCCGTGTCGGCGAACTGGTCGGGCTGAATCTGGGTGATGTCAGCCTGGATGAAGGGCTTGTGCGCGTTCTGGGAAAGGGCTCCAAGGAACGCATAGTTCCGTTCGGCACACGGGCGCGCGAAACCCTGGAGGCGTACCTGAGGGTCAGGGGAAATCTCATCCGGGCCAAAGGATTGCCGCAATCCGGGAAGCGCTGTACCGAAGGGGCGGCCGTTTTTCTGAATGCCCGCGGCGGGAGATTGACGGCCAGAAGTGTGTGGAATATCGTCGACTGCCATGTCGGATGCCTTGCCGAAAGGCTGAAAGTGCATCCCCATACGCTCCGCCATACCTTTGCAACCCACATGCTGAATGCAGGCGCCGATCTGCGCACTATCCAGGAGCTTCTGGGGCATGAAAGCCTGTCGACGACCCAGAAATACACTCATGTCTCCGTGGAGCAGTTGATCCGGGTTTATGAGTCCTGTCATCCTCGAGCCGGAAATAAATCGATTAAGCCATGAGCTCAATCAAAGTCGAATGTTATGCCGGATTTAAGGGAAGCCAGTACCCGCTTCGTTTTTCCCTGCGGGACCTCGTATTGGAAGTCGTGCGGGTCGAAGATCAATGGTATAGTCCTTCGGAACAATACTTTAAAGTCCTTGCAGGCGACGGTAACATTTATATTCTATGCCATGACGAAGGCGACGACAGCTGGAGCCTGACTGCGTTCCGGAAAACAGACTGAGTGGCTGTTGATACTTGTGATTCACGTAACTTTGTTTTTAATTTTCAATCCGGAATCTTCAATTTTTAATCTTTTTTTGGAAGGAATCCCGTGACTCCCAAGCGTCTTTTCCTGATCGACGGCATGTCCCATATCTACCGCGCTTTCTATGCGATACGCAGCCTGAGCAATTCCAGCGGAATGCCTACGAATGCCGTTTTCGGCTTCACTTCCATGTTGCGTAAATTGATACAGGAGCAGAAGCCGGAATACATAGGCGTGGCGCTGGATCTGGAGGGGCCCACCGTCCGCCATGAGAAATATGAGGATTACAAGGCGACCCGCAAACCGACGCCCCCGGATCTTATCCAGCAGATACCGTATATAAGAAAGGTCTGCGAGGTGTTTCGTGTTCCGGTTATCGGATACGAAGGATACGAGGCCGATGATGTGATCGGGACTCTTGCGTCCCAGGCGACGGAGCGGGGGCTGGAAACCGTGATTGTGACGAGCGACAAGGATATGCTGCAGCTGGTGTCGAATCACGTACGCGTTCTCGACACAATGAAGAATAATCTTGTACTGGACAGTTTGAAGGTTATGGAGAAACTGGGCGTCCGTCCGGACCAGGTAAACGATTTGCTGGGTTTATGGGGAGACGCATCGGACAATATACCGGGTGCGCCCGGCATCGGTGAAAAAGGCGCGCGCGAGCTGATTCAGGCATTCGGCAGCATCGAGGCCCTGCTGCAGGATCCGGACAAGGTCGAAAAAAAGTCCTATCGGGAAAGCCTGCGCAATAATGCCGATCTCATTCGAATGAGCCGGGATCTGGCTACAATCCGCAAAGACCTTCCAATCGATCTTGACCTTCAATCGCTGGTACTTTCCGAGCCGGACAGAAAATCCGCGTATGCATTGTTTTCGGAGCTGGAATTCAATTCTCTGAAGCAGGAATTCCACGATGAGCAGAAGCGTCCTCCCGTGAAAGCAAAATGGCTTTCGGATTCCGGATCCGACGGCCTCAAGGAAAAACCGGCGGCCGAATCGGGGTTGTACGTGCAGCTGGGCTGTACCGAAGATTCTTTCGGACGAAAAAGCGCCAGATTCGGATGCATTCTCGGCGATTCCGGAGATGCCGTCCTGTTCGATTTCAGCAAAAAGGCCGATACCGGATTCTGGCGCCGGCTCATGGAAGACGCTGCGTTGAAGAAAATATGCTGGGATTCCAAGCTCTGGCTGCTTTCCCAGCAGCATATTGAAGTGCAGGCGGCGGACGCGCCGGAAGATGCAATGCTGATGGCTTTTTTAACGGCCCCGAACGCCGGAGATTATTCCCTGAAGCGTTGGGCGATGGACCAGCTGGATGTTTCATTATCCGATGAGAAGATTGAAAATGGACGCCTGCTTCCTCCGGATCCGGACAAGACGGCCGACGGCCTGTGCCGCCAGGTTGAGTCCCTCCGGAAGCTGTACGAAGCGCTGCGGCCGCGGCTGGACCAGCAGCAGCTGCACAATCTTTACAGAGAGATTGAACACCCTCTGGTTCCCGTGCTGGCGGATATGGAAGACACGGGAATCAAAGTGGATCGTGAAATACTGCGGCGAATGTCTTCCGAAATGGAAAAACAGCTCGACGGGCTGACAACCGGTATTTACGAAGCCGCTGGAGAGGAATTCAATATCAACTCACCGAAACAGCTCGGAGCCATCCTGTTCGAGAAACTGAACCTTCCGATCCGAAAGAAAACGCGCAAGACGGGATCCTACAGTACGGACCAGGCCGTGCTTGAGGAGCTCGCTCAAACCTATGAACTGCCGAAGCTGGTTCTCGAGTTCCGGCAGATAGCCAAGCTCAAGTCCACCTATGTGGATGCCCTTCCTGCACTGATCCATCCGCGGACCGGCAGAGTGCACACATCCTTCAACCAGACCGGGGCCGCGACGGGACGCCTGTCGAGTTCCGATCCGAACCTGCAGAATATCCCAATCCGGTCTGAAGCGGGGCGCCGGATCCGGAGGGCTTTTGTCGCCGAAGAGGGAAACGTACTGATTTCGGCGGATTATTCCCAGGTGGAATTGCGTGTTCTGGCGCACCTTTCCGGGGACGAAGTTCTGGTCGATGCCTTTCAGGCGAACGAGGACATACACGACCGAACGGCGCGTGAAGTTTTCAGCGCCGCTGAAATGGAAAATCCGGCCGAATGCCGCCGGCGTGCCAAAGTGATCAACTTCGGGATTATTTACGGGCTCTCTGCGTTCGGGCTTTCTCAGACGCTGGGTATTTCGAGAGAGAAGTCACAGGCTTTTATCGATGCCTATTTCCAGCGTTATCGAGGCGTGCGGGTCTGGCTGGACGAGACAATCGAAGAAACCCGCCGCACCGGCATCGTAAGGACTCTTTTCGGAAGAATACGCCCCATCCCGGATATCCACAGCAAGGATTACAATACGAGGCAATTTGCCGAGCGAACTGCGGTGAACAGCCCGATTCAGGGTACCGCGGCGGATATAATCAAGATCGCCATGATCCGGGTCCATAAGGCTTTACTGCAAAGACGGCTTTCGTCTAAAATTCTATTGCAGGTCCATGACGAGCTGGTTCTTGAAGTTCCTGAACCGGAAGCGGAAAAAGTGGCCGCGCTTGTTCGGGAGGAGATGGAAGGAGCGGCATCACTCGCCGTGCCGCTTAAAGTGGATTTAAAGGTTGCGGATAATTGGATGGACGCAAAATAAATCGGAACCGGGGTCGCCGGTTTACGTCTACTAAAAAAGCCGGATATAGGTGCGGATTCGGGGCAGACATGAAACCGGCATTTTGATGATTCTAAACTATTGTAGTATAAAGATTTATAAAGAAAACAACTGAAGCCGATGGGTTTCCGAAAAGAGGAGAAAATATTGCCTTCAGAACTCCGGGAAGAATCCATAAGACTCCCTGCCATCGGACGGGGTATTTCCGAGGATGCACGAACCACCGACAATGACCTGGTGAGGGATTTCATTTCCGGCAACGACGAGGCCTTCGCACAGCTTGTCGGCAAGTACAAGGACGCGATAACCAACTATATCAATATGATTATCGGAGATTACGATACGTCCGTCGATCTCTGCCAGGAGACATTTCTCAGGGTGTACCGGAATATCGGCCGATACAGCAATCTTTACCAGTTTTCCACATGGATTTACCGGATAGCCACGAATCTTGCGATCGATGAGCTGCGGTACCGTAAACGTCGCGGTCGTGTTTTTCATCGAAACGTCTGGGGTAAAAGAAATTCGGAGGAGGACAGCGCTCCGGAATACGAAGTCGCGGATGTCCGGTCCGATCCCAGAGACGAAATATTGCGGAAGGAAAGCGGCCGGGTTCTGAAGGACGCCATAAGGTCGCTGCCCGAGAAGTACAGGACCGCATTTATAATGAGAGAAGTTCAGGAATTGCCCTACGAGGCGATTTCTACAATATTGAAGTGTTCGGCCGGGACGATAAAGTCCCGGCTTCATCGGGCGCGGGAATTGCTCCAAAGGAAATTGGAACACTACAGGTAATTCCTCTTGCCCGGTTATGTATCACGGCCAAGAACTATTCAGGGTTCAAGCCCCTTATGGAATGGAAAGAACATTATGAACTGCCGTACATTTCAAAAGAACCTTGAAGATTACCTGGAAAACGGATTGGATTTTGCAGGCCGTTTCGGGATGGAAAGGCACGCACGGCAATGCGCCCGATGCGGCCGTGAATTGGCCGCCGCTCAGCGATTGAGCCGGCTGGTTCGCGGACTCGATAAGGTAAAGGCCCCTCCGAATTTCGAAACGGTTGTTCTCAATGAAATAGGAGAGCGCAAGCTGCACAGCCGTTTCCCGATGTTGCGCAGTTTCCTGGTATTCGGCTTCGGCATGCTGTCCTGGAAACAATACGCATTGGCGGCCTCTGTTGTTCTTGTTCTCGGATCGGGATTTCTCTACTGGAAGAGTCTTGAGGACCGAAATCAGCCTGACCCTTCAAAATGGACGAATGCCGATTCCGTCGACCGTACCGATATCGACCGGAATGAGAAAGGCCGCGTTCCCTCCATGGCGAATGCGGGGATGTCCGGGGAAAATACCGGATTCACTAAGGACCGGCCCTTTGACGCTGTTTCCGATGAAGGACCATATTCCGATTATCGTACAAGCGAATCGGGTTACAGGGAATACCGGGCAATAGGTCCGGATAATCTTCCGATGATTATGTCGTTACCGGACAGGATCCATATGCTGGTGACTCCTCCTTCGGAAGAGTACTTTATTAGAAATGTCAGCCATTGAATCGGTTATGGCACCCATGATTCCAACTCGTTCAATCCGTCTTGCCGGTTTTCCCGCTCTTTTTACGATCGCAGCCTGCCTGTTCACGGCCCATATCGGCTATACGCAGTCTTCCTCGGAGGCATTGAATGATGCGCTGGTCCGCGTGAATGTGACGTTCGAAATTCGCGGTGCGGAAGATGTTCTGGAGTTCAGAAAACGACTTCTCGACGATTACAAACCTGTTTTTATACAGAATTTTCCTTCAACAGGCATTATTCTGGATCGACGGGATCAGGTCATGGCCTTTCTGGGAGTCGGCAAATATTTTATCCCGGACAGTGCCAAGTACGAGATTGTCACTTCGAAAGGTCAGCTTTATACAGGGAAACTGGTCGGTATCGACCGGGGCAACGGTGCGGCCTTAATCCGAATCCCGGACCATACCCTCAAAAAGACCCACGTTTGTGTCGGATGCGCAATCGGTGCAGGGACTGTTGTTCTCGCACCGTTTAAAGGGCCGTCCGGAACACTATTCCAGGAAGCCCGGATTATTTCCACTGAATTAAACAGGGATGCTCAGGGACAGAGCGCCTGGAAAATCAGGATGAATCGGCCGTTTCTTGAGGAACGGTACCCGGTGTTTACACAGGACCGGCAGGCGCTTGGGTTTATTGAAAAGGATGAAAGTGTGCGGTATGTCCTCCATCCCGTTTCCGAGCTGCTCTCTTCAGTCGAGAAAATCATTGATAACAATGGAGATATCCGCAACGGCTATCTGGGAATTCTTCCGGATGATTATCGCAGCGGCCAGGTTTCCGGCGTCATTATCAAAAGCGTTACGCCCGGCAGTCCCGCCCAGAAAGCCGGACTCGCCGTTCACGATATCGTGCTCCAGTACGATGGCCGGGATGTCCTGAATGCTTCCCAGTTTGTTGATCTCGTGCAGGCAACGTCTGTCGGATCCGACGTGGAAATCAGAGTTCTGAGAAGGGGAAAGCCTACGATCCTGAACGCACAGATTCAGACGCGGAAGCTCGGGGATCCGATGGATTTCCTGCTGAAGAATATTCAGAATACGATCAATTCGGAATTGGCCGATATTTTCCCCCCACAGGGGGGGCAGCCTCGCATGCATGCAGTCGGATTTAATACGGTTGTCCTGACGCCGGCGGTCGCCGACGAGCTTCAAATTCAGAGGCGGTCGGGACTTCTGGTCTATAACCTTGTGAAACAGACCCCCGCGGGACTGGCCGGAATAAAGAACGGGGACGTTATCGTCTCGGTCAACGAACAACCCTTCTCGGACGCATCTCAATTTTTTTCCTATCTGCAATCGCTTCAATCGGGATCGACGGTCACGATGAAAGTCGACCGCAACGGTTCGGAGCAAATCATCTCCTTCAAGTTGCCCGGGCAGAATCAATAGAATTTTATTTAATTTTTTGTTTCCGCCAATGCCTGCTCCCATCGCCAGGCGGAGCGCATCATGTCGTCAAGATCCCTTTCGGCCTTCCAGCCGAGTTCGCTGTTCGCAAGGGAAGTATCCGCCCACACCTTGACGATGTCGCCATAGCGGCGGCCGACGAAACGATAGTTCAGTTTCCGCCCCGATACTCGTTCGAACGACCGGATTGCTTCGAGGACGCTGTATCCTTTGCCGGTGCCGAGATTGAAAATTTCGTAGTCCGCTTTTGTTTTGTTTTCGATCATCCGGCTGACGGCGACAACGTGCGCCTCGGCCAGATCGACAACATGAATGTAATCCCGGATCGGTGTGCCGTCCGGAGTGTTGTAATCGGACCCGAAAACATTTAAGCAATCGCGCTTTCCGATTCCTGTCTGTGTAATAAAGGGTGCAAGGTTGTTGGGAATTCCCCGCGGAAGCTCTCCGATCAGGGCCGATTCGTGGGCTCCTACGGGATTGAAGTACCTGAGGGCGATGGTTTTGATGCCGTAGGCATCGACTGAAAAACGAAGGATTTCTTCCGACATTTGCTTCGTATTGCCGTAAGCGGACAAGGCTTTCTTGATGGGGGACGTTTCCTTGACCGGCAGCTCGTCCGGCTGGCCGTATACGGTACAGGATGAAGAGAATACCAGATTGGCAACCTTGTACTTTTGCATCCCTTCAAGGATATTCATCAGGGATACCAGGTTGTTGCGATAGTACATCAGGGGTTTTTCCATCGATTCGCCGACCGCTTTATGGGCGGCGAAATGGACGACGCCCGCCAGGTCGGCATTCGATGCGAAAAAGGAGTCCGTTTTATCGGTATCGACAAGGTCGAACTCGTGGAATTCCGGCCTTGTGCCGGTAATCTCACCGATTCGGTCAATCACCCCCCCGTGGGAATTGGACAGGTTGTCGATGACGATTACCTGGAAACCGTGTTGTTGCAGGGCAACAACCGTGTGCGATCCTATGTAGCCGGCACCTCCGGTCACCACTACTTTCATTTTCTGTTCGCTTTGAGTCATAGGTTTCCGAGTTTCAACGATTCCCTGGAAAACGGCTCCCGCATTGGAACATCTCTTCAGCGGTATGCGCCGGGCATTGGTTTACGGCGATCATTTTAACTGCGGAGAGGTTGAGAATCAAAGAAAGAACGTTCAATATTCGATGTTGAACGTTCTAACGTTGAACGTTGAACCTCTGACTTTGAACGTTCGAACGGACCTTCAACTTGAAATTCCAAAATTCATCGTAGCCTGCTTACTAGGGCAGTACCCTTCAAAGGGCGAACACAAGGTTCGCCCCTACGGACAATAATGTCGGAACAATAATTCCGACCGCGGACTGCTGGCTCCAATTCAGCTCCAATCTTCAATGCTGGAGTTGCAGGTAAAAGTCGGATAAATTATTTATAGGAGCCACAAACAGACCAGGGAGGGACATGATGACCATCAAAACAAGATTCGGCAGAAATTTGACTTTACGGGCGGTTTTTGTCGGACTGGGGATCTTGTTGTCGCTGCCGTTTGTTTACGGGCAGCGCACACAGATGAAGCCGGGATTCAACCTGTTTTCCGTTCAGCAGGATGTTGAGTTGGGAAGAAGTGTCGCCCAGGATGCCGAGAAGAAACTCCCGATGCTGAACAATGCCCGTGTGGATGATTACCTGAACCGGTTGGGGAAAAAACTGGCGGCCTATGCACCGGGAGCAAAATATCCCTACCAGTTTAAGTGTGTCAACGATTCCAGTATCAATGCGTTTGCACTGCCCGGGGGCTTTCTTTTCATCAACCGTGGCGTTATTGAAGCCGCGGACAACGAGGCGGAACTGGCGGGAGTTATCGGGCATGAAATCGGACATGTGGCTCTCAGGCACGGGACGAACCAGGCCAGCAAGGCGCAGGTGTACCAAGCGCCGCTTGCCATTCTGGGGGGCGTTCTGGGGGGCGATTCGATAGGCGCGGCCCTTGCGCAGCTCGGCGCCGAATTTGCAGTGAATTCCGTCCTTTTGAAGTATTCCCGGGACGCTGAGCGTCAGGCCGATCTGATCGGGACGCAGATACTGTTCGATGCGAACTACAATCCCGTCTATATGGCCAGGTTTTTCGAAAAACTGGAGGGCGGGAACCGCGGCACCGATTTTTTCAGCAGCCACCCCAATCCCGGGAACCGGATCGAGAATATAGATGTGGAAATCGCCAGGCTGGGATCGCATCCCGGCAAAAGGGTGAACGATACAAGGGAGTTTCGGGAAATCAAGAAACTCGTGCAGTCCCTTCCCCCCGCTCCGGAGCAGAGCGAGGTTCAGGCACAGGCGTCACAAGGGGAAAACGGAACTCCATCATCGCAGACGGGACGGCAACAGGAGACGCGCCCGCCGGCTCCATCGAAAAGCTTCCGCAGGTTTTACAGCGAGCATCTCAAGCTTCGGTATCCCGAAAACTGGAAGATATTCGGGCATGAAAAGGAATTTACTCTGACTCCCGAGGGAGGGATTCTCCGGAGCGCCGATACATCGACGGTCGCCTATGGTGTTTCGGTGAGTCTGGTTGATATGCCCGCGGGCATCGACCTGAATGAAGCGACCAATCGGGTGATAGTATCTCTTCAAAGATCCAATCCCGCCATGCGGTTAAAGAGAGATCTGGGGAGTATCCGTGTTGACGGGAAAAAAGGCCTGTCGAGGCTGTACGAAAACGAATCCCCGGTGGGGGGGCGCGAAAACGACTGGATCGTAACGGTGCTGCGTCCCGAGGGGCTGACGGTTTTCGCTTTTACTGCACCGGAACGGTATTTCGACGAATACGATAATGTATTCGAGAAAATCCTCGATTCGGTCGATTTCTGATCGGGCACAGATACGATGGGCTGGAAATTGAATGTTTGCCTGTAATCGGTGTTTCGGTTGAATAAGATAAAAAAAGCAGGAAGCCGGCTATTTACTCCTTACTCCTGTTAGTTCCAAGGGCGAACACAAGGTTCGCCCCTACAATGACGGTAATTTCACTCCCTGGTGCGCCAAATTCTTTCGCAGGTCCGCGTAGTTCACGTCTCTCGGTTTTATCCCCGAGTTCGACGCCATGGCGGCCGCTGTGCCCGCCGCCTGTCCGAATGCGATACAGTGCGGGATCAGGTTGAAATATTCGTTGAACCGGTAATCGGACGAAAAGGCGCGGCAGGCCACCAGCAGACCGTCGATTTTCTTCGGCACGAGCGCCCGATAGGGAATGCACACGTTGGGGTGCTTGGCCGAAATCTCTTCATTGTCGTTGTCGGGAAATATTGCGATGGTGTCCTCAAAAACTTCATCCGATGTCATGTCCTTAGCGCTGCAGACGTACTCTCCGACAACTCGCTGACCGCCCTGTGTGCCCAGCTGCGGCGAACTGAGGGCAATATAACTTTTTTCGAAACCGGGCACATGGTCCCGGTAGTATTCATAGGAAAGGAGCATCTTCTTCCGGCCTTCAAGCTCGACGCGGTTGATCTCATCAATATCGGCTTGATTCGTACTGGGAAAGAAGGGGTGAAACCAGACGACGCCGCTGTGATTTTTCACAAGATCCTTCATGTAAAAGAAGGCGCCTCCAAGGCTTTCCAGCTCCCGTACCAGTTCGTCCCATTTTTTCGGACATGTGACTCTGAAATCCTCGAATTTTTTCATGTCGACGTTGCCGATCCAGAACGGGAAAGCAAACGCCGCGATTCTGAGCCCGGCCACCATCCGGGTGTCGCACTCGGCGCCGGCAGGCTGCAGGAGATCGCCGTCCCCGGTGGAATCGATGACGACTTTGGCCAGAACAGCCTGGCGACCCGATTTGTTTTCGATAAAGACGCCTCTGACCGTGTTCCCTTCAACGATGGGCCGGACTCCCCAGGAGTGGAGATACAGTTTTACGCCGGCTTCTTCCATCATGGTATTCAGTTCGCATTTCATGATCTCCGGGTCTATGAGAGCCGTGTAGAGCACCCGTTTGCGTCCGATATTCAGGTCGTCGCGAATGTAGAACCAGGCCAGGTTGGAGTCGATATAATATTGAACCAGCTTTTCGTCCGCAGATCCCCAGTCCGCCTTCTTCGGGTAATGTGTTGCGCCTTTCCTGTCCAGCCGGTCCACGAGCTCCTGGCAGATTCCGGCTATCTGCTGTTCGCCGCTGATGTCGCTCAGGTTCGGAATGATGGTAACGAGCCCGCCGGTCGCCATTCCTCCCATATGGCCGTAGCGTTCCACGAGCACCGTGTCCGCCCCGCAGCGCCGGGCCGCGAGCGCAGACCCGATCCCACCGGGACCGCCCCCTACAACAACGACATCCGCTTCCCTGACTACGTCTATCTCTCTGGCCGGTTCGGTGATTGTTCGACCTGTAGAACGGGCGCCCATAATAAGATCCTCCTTTTTTCAATGTAACGGTTTAAATTAATGAGATGCATATTACGATAACCTGCCCTTCAATTGAAATATCGGCGGCTGAATTTATCAGGCTGGAACCATGTCTGATGTCCGGCTTGTAGTAAAATAAAAATAATCATCGAGTAAGCCCGAAAGAGAAATGGAGACTTGAACGGCTCATGAGCAAATGCACTCGGGCTTCAAGCTTCGCTTCCTGATTCGCAGTGTTGTACATTTTGACTTTAATTTTGCCGGGGCAATCCAATGAAAATAGAAGACAAGTATGATGAGCGATACAAAACAAAAAACACTCCCTGGGATATCGGGAAACCTGATTTCAATCTCATCGAGGTTGTAGAGCAAACACCGGTACAGAAATGCAAGGCGCTGGATATCGGTTGCGGAACCGGAGATAATTCCATCTGGCTTTCGCAGAATGGATTTAACGTATGCGGCACGGATACTTCCGAAATCGCCCTGGAAAAGGCCAGGGATAAAGCCTTGCAGGCAAAAGCTCCCTGCAGGTTTCTGAATCTTAATTTTTTTGACCGGAAAGTTGAAGGGGCTCCGTTCGGTTTCGTGTTCGATAGAGGCTGCTTTCATTCGTTCAATTCAGGGGAAGATCGCAATACGTTTGCCCGCAATGTCGCAGCACACCTGGAAGAATCCGGCTTATGGCTTACAATAGTCGGAAATGCCGATGAACAGAGGGAAATTCCGGGCCCTCCTCAGCGATCGGCTAAAGACATAGTTCTGGCAGTGGAGCCCTGTTTTGAGGTGCTTTTAATGGAGACGAGTCATTTTGGATCCAATAGTACAAGGCCTCCCAGGGCGTGGAGATGCTTATTGCGTAAACGAAGGTCAAATTAAAAATTGCTGAATACGGAAACAGGTCGGATATTTATAAATGCCCGGCTACCGGAGCATTGTATCGATTAAAGGACTGAATGGGTCCTGAAGGGTGAATACCATGATTAAGAGACTGGTTACTCTTTTTATTTTCTGGGTGTTGTGCGGAGTTGCGTGGCTGCATGCGGAAGCGACTCTAAATGAGATCCGTACCGCATCCAATGACGTTCTGGTGGCCTATATCTCGGGCGATTCGGCCGATGTGAATGCGGTCGATATCGAGGATAAATCACAATGGAAGATCAACGGGGAACCGGCATCCGAGATTTTCATTTACGCCGTCGCCGCCGATCCCTGCGACTATCATGTTTACCTGAAGACCTCCCGTCTGGTGGAAGGAGCGCAGTACAGGGTAGAGACCCCCTATGGGGAAAAGACTATCCGTTTTAATGAAAGGGAGATTTTCTGCGAAGCCGTTAAGACCAACCAGGTCGGCTACAGCGCGTTTTCCAGGACGCGCTATGCGAATTTTGCCGTCTGGCTCGGAACCGGCGGCGCCCGAAAGATAGAGGGAATTCTGCCTTCCTATGAAGTTTTTGAAACGGAAACGAATAAAACCGTTGCTTCCGGGGCATTGACCGGGGTCGGGAAAGATGAGGGCTCCGGAGATTATGTTTACCGCATAGACCTGGCGTCCGTACCCGAGGGGGGACCCTATAAGATTGCGGTTCAGGGCTATGGGAGTTCCCATCCCTTCGGAGTTGGGGGCGAGTTTTCCAGAAGGCTTGCCTATGTTCTTTTTCGCGCACAGTATTTGCAGCGCTGCGGATGTCCCATCCTCAAACCGGATATCCGGAAACATGCCTGCCATACGCTGATCTACGATGTCGACGGTCCGATCGGAGAGGCGAATATCGATGTGAAAGGGGACGAGCGGACCTTCAGCGTATATGGAGGATATCACGACGCCGGCGATGCGGACCGCCGGGCGTATCACATGTCCAATCCCGCTGTCAATCTGATGATATATGAAGCGTTCCCGGAATATTTTACGGACGGTCAATACGACATTCCCGGCGATTTCGACGAAGATTATCGCATCCTGAATTATACGAACGGCATTCCGGATCTTATTGACGAAGCGGCATGGGGAACCCTGGCATGGGAGTATCTGCAGAACGAAGACGGGAGCATCCATTTCGGAACGGAAACGAGCGGATACCCGGAACCTTTCGCGGCGCCTCTGGATCTGGACGACAAGAAGTACGGGACGGTCAAAACAGACGCCCGCGCCACAAGCGCGGGGGCGGGCCTGTTCATGCACCTGGCGCGCATTATAAAGCCGTATGATTCGAAGCGTTCCGAGGCGCTTGTAAAACGGGCGGAAAAAGCCATGGAGTTCGGAAGCGAGACCATGGCGGATCCGGAAAGGCTGTACTATCACATCCAGCGCTATCTTCTGCTGCGGGATGAATCGGATCATCGGAAAATCAGGGAACTGTACCGGATAGCCGGCGGTTTAAATGAGAATTTATACCTGACCCCGGGATACTCGTTGAATGACGACAAGTTCGACAATCCGGCGTACATACTCTCCTATATCCTGGAAAATGAGGTTCCCACCGATCGGGAAATAGTGGACTTTTTCAAACAGGCGATAAAGGATGCCGCAGACGCGAACATCGCCGAATTGCGCCGCCATGCCTATCCTGTCGGCAACAATCCCGATGGCAGAGCCTGGGGGCATAACGTGCGTCAGCCGCAGTATGCCGCAGCATCCCTGCTTCAATGGAGGCTGTCGGGAGACCGGAGCTATTTTGACGCCGCTTCCGAACTGATGGATTACAAAACGGGGCTGAATCCGATCGGCATCAGTTTCATCACCGGCCTCGGATTTCGCCAGGTTCACAATGTTCACGACCGTGAAAGCGCCTATACGATATCCAGAGGATGGGGACCGAAGCCCGGAATAACGGTGTTCGGGCCCGGAGTTGCAGGATGGAGCCGCAACATAAAGGTTATCCCGCCGATAAACGAACTGCCGAAAGAGCGCCAGTATGTGGACGACAGGGAAATCATATCCTTCAACGAGTTTACAATATTTGAAACCATGCATTACGACGCACTCTACACGGTGCTTGCCGGCGGCGGGAAATGGAACGGAAAGGACCCTTTCCATTCCCGTTGAATGAATTTTCACGGCTCTGTCGGCTGTCTTCGGGTCTGACAGGAGAAATTTTCCGAAAAATCCGGACCTGTTTTTCTGCCCACAGGCCGCTTGACAGAAGCGCCAAGAAGTACAATAGTTACTTCATATCCGCAATCCGCCAAGAAAGAGGTATGGCTGCAGGTTGCGGAATGCTCCATCTTCAGTTTCCGATAAAACTATCTAATGGTAGTGTCTTATAAAAAATAGAAACGATTGACTATATCACCCGAAAGCTGGGTGGTTCATGGAGGGCACCTTGTCACCACGAAATAAAATCCGACGGCGGGTGCGTCCCGGTAGCTCGACTCCAATCACGCAGACTCTTCCAAGGATAATTCTGAGATTCAAAAGTGGATCCGTATTGCCCTACAAAGATGACGCGCAACTCTACCTGGACAAAACCAATACGCTATTCTGGGAGCAGATATCGGCTCAGTACGGCCCGATGAGCCTCCGGAGAGTTTTCACCTGGGTAGCGCCCGAGAGAATTCAAAAATTAGCACTGCAGGCACAGCACTTCTCTCCATCCTATGTAGCGCCTGATTTTCTGAAGTACTATGTTGTCGACTGCCCCCCCGGAGCGCATCCCGAAAAACTGGTAAAAGCGTTCAGGGAGTGGCAAATCGTCGAACACGCCTATGTTAGCAGGCCTCTCGAAGTTGCTTCCCCCGTCAACGATACGGATGAAATGGGCACTCGAGGTCATTATTTTTTTCAGGGATACCTGAAGGCGGCGCCGGACGGAGTGGATGCGATCTATGTCTGGCCGAAGACGTACGGAGGGGGGTTCGCCGGCGGCAGCGGGTACAACCAAAGCCTGATGGACATAGAGCTGGGATGGACGCTGGAACATGAAGATCTGATTCCCCACGGCATTCCGGCTCCATTGACCGGCGTAAATTCTATTGACATCAACTACAGATACCACGGCACCAGGGTCCTTGGAGTGATCGCCGCCGCGGACAATGACCGGGGCTGTCTGGGAATCGTTCCTGAGATCGGGTCCATTAAAGTGGCTTCCGTAAAAAACGACTCGCTTGAAGACGTTCTTATGCTGGCAATCGACTGCCTCTCACCGGGCGATGTTTTGTTGATTGAACTGCATGCCAAAGATGACCATCCGCCAAATCCGTTAATGTGGGTCCCTGTAGAAGCCGACGACGCTGTTTTCGAATTGATTCAGCTTGCTTCCAGCAACAAGATAGTGGTGATCGAAGCGGCGGGTACGCAACCCATCCTTGACGGCCTCAACCTCGATACGTTTGAAGTAGACGGTCCCGGCGGCGTGAAATCGCGGGTCTTCGATCGCAACGGTGGGGCATCCGCAGGATTTCGCGATTCGGGCGCTGTTTTGGTCGGCGGCTCTCAAGTGGCCATGAACGGAAATGCCCACCCTCGCGAACCGCACTGCAACTTTGGAAGTCGTGTGGATTGTTATGGACTGGGAGAGAAAGTTACAACGTGCGATTCGACCGCTTCTTCAAATCCTGCAACGAAGCTCTATACAGACCAATTTTGGGGTACGTCATCGGGTTCAGCCATTATTGCCGGCGCTGCGTTGGCAATACAGGGGCTTTCGGAAAACAACGCCGGATTCCGATACGATCCGCCGAAGCTCCGAAGCATCCTGTCCGATCCCTCCACAGGCACTCCTTCAGTAAACAATGAGATAGGCGTCATGCCCGACCTCAGAAAGATCAGCCGGGATACTCTGGGTATTGCGCCGGACACATACATGCGCGACTGGATCGGCGATACCGGGGACCCTCACAACGGCCCCCTGTCGTGCAGTCCGGACATTATCTTGCGCACAAGCCAAATCGGGCTTCCCCAGACTCCCCAACAAGTCTACGGTGAAGGGAGCGGCACCGAAAACAGCCAGAGCTTGAGCGACGAAGCGGATCCTCAGCAGGACAATTACCTGTACCTTCGCGTCAGGAACCGTGGGGCATACCCGGCCGCCAATGTACAGGTCAAGGTGTATTGGGCGACTGTGTCCACGCTTCCAATGCCCAGTGACTGGAAACTCATAGGATCCAGCGTAATTCCTAATGTGCCTCCGGGCAACATTCTGACCGTCTCCGATGCGATTACGTGGTCGAAGAACGATATACCGGGTCCGGGCCACTACTGTTTTATCGCTTTGATCGACACTCCGGATGATCCTGCCCCTGATCCCGCGGTGTTGACGGATTGGACATCCTTTCTTGGCTATGTCTCGGAAAACAACAATGTGACATGGAGAAACTTCAATGTCGTAATGCTGCAGCCATCGCCTCCCCTGCCGATGGCTTTGGTTCCAGCCGGTCCCGACAGCCAGGATCAGTATGCAGCACTCCCGTTTGAAATCTCAGGCCCTGCCGGTCGGGGATTTGAAGCGAACATTGAGATCTGCGCCAAACTTCCTGTGGGCTCCAAACTCTGGCTGGAGGCGCGTTCGCCTCTCGCCAAACAGCTCTGCGATGAGTCGCTTTTTAATTTGGAGTCGAAGGATGGCGAGATCACCAGCGTTCGGCTTAATCCCCATGGTCTCAATGCACTGAATCCAATCCTACGGCAGCCAGGAGTCCGTATGCCTCTGAGACTGCAGGTGCACATACCGGGAAGCAGCGACATTACCGGCTCTTACGAGTGTTATGTCCGGCAGCTTTATAAAAACCGGGAAATAGGACGTATTACATGGAGATTAGTCAAGCCGCTTCAGAAAAAAGCAAGGAAACCTAAAAAACAACAAAAAGGCAGATCCAGGAAGCGCAATCTCAAATGAGTTGCCTTAACTGCCTTTCATCCTATGAAATGAGGAGAAAATGATCATGGGAACAGACATAACTCCAGAGGAAGCATATGACATGGCCCTGGTGGCCTTCGGCTCCGGCACTGGGGGACTTTATATTAAGCCGGAAGTAGCAAAAGAACTTAAAGACCGCTTTTTGGAGAATTTTGTAACTCAGATTACGAACGACCCCGGCCAATGGGATACACAAAAACTGTTCATACTCGAGTGCGCCAGGGCAATCGGGCGTCTGTCGGCTCAAAAGGCCGTAGCCAGGGGATCCTTTGCAATCAACTGGGAGGATGACGCCAAAGGTGCCATGGAGATGGTCGTAAGCCGATATGGAGGTCCTGTGCCGGGCGCCTATTGCCAGAATCCTACTGCCCAAGATTCTGATTAAGAATTTTACGATAATGGAGATAATTTGGCGATTCCGTTTTGGGTCGTAGTATGTATGATGCTGGCCGGCGTAAAAATCCTGGCTGGTCTTCTGGGATTTGCCGTGACTGTAGGAGTGCCGGACCTGCCTCTGCTAAACGGATGGCACCTGACGCTGCTTCTCGCATTTGGCGTCACGACGTTAGTTCTCATCTTTGCCGGCAGGCGCGACACGAGGTCCGTCTATCTAGGAATTGTCTTTTTACTGATTGCCTCCGCATTCGCCCACCCCGGGATTGAGCGGCTGGCATACCTGCCGCAGGGCATTTTAGCCCGATGCGGCAGCATCCTTTTCCATGTGCATCCCGACGCGTTTGTCTCCTTCTTCTTCTGGGTTTTCGTTCGGAAGTTTCCCCGTGCAACGACAAGTTTTCGGGCTGAGCATGTAGTAAGGCGGACAACACAGACGGCCCTGATCATCGGCGCGGTATTATTCGCGTTGAATTGCCTGATGCTGTTTGCTTCTCTTCTGTCGTTCCCACTAGCTTTCGCTCGCACCCTGAGCCTTTTCAGCCGGACCGCCACTATTCCGATCTACTGGACGCTTCTGTTTGCGGTGGCCTTGCCCGCCGTGCCGTTTGCCCTCTGGAAGACCCGTTTTGCCCCAGTCGACGAGCAGCGAAGGGTCCGCGTTTTTATTTCAGCCATACTGATCGGCATTGTCCCGTTGATGATTGCGGTCATGCTCGAGGCGCTGATTCCATCATACCGCGACCTGGTTTTACAACCCGAAGCAAGGCATATAAGCGGGCTGATTCTCTACCCTCTTCTGCTCCTGGTTCCCCTGCTGACGGCTTACTCCGTGCTGGTTCATCGTGTTCTGGATGTTCAGCTGATTATCCGGAGGGCTGTCCAGTACGCTCTTGCCCGCTCGGTGCTTGTTGCGGTCGTGAGCGCACCCGCGTTCCTTCTGATCTATTACATATACACGCACCGGGATCAGACTATTGCAGTTTTTTTTTCCGCTCCAAATCTTTTATGGTTCGGTGCCGCGATTGCGCTGGGGCTGGCTGGACTTCGATGGAGACACGCTTTGTTCGACTCTCTGGATCGCCGTTTTTTTCGCGAGCAATACGACGCGCGGCAGATACTCGCGCTGCTTGCGGACAAGTGCAAGGAAGCCCGCGATCTTGAGAAACTGAGAATTGTGTTGACCACGGAAGTCAACAAGGCCCTGCACCTTGAATCGTTTGTAGTGCTTGTCGCGGATTTTGCCGTTTCAAAAATGATAGCCCTTAGCGGCCGTTTACGGGCACTCTCATGCAGTTCGAGCCTGGCAATGCGCATGGAGAAAACCGCGGAGCCTCTTGAAATCAGTTTTGATGATGAAGCGTCGGCTTTTCGCCGGTTGCCCCTTGATGAACAGCAATGGCTCGTGGACGGCGGAGTGCGTCTGCTTGTCCCGCTGCTTGCATCTGACGGAACATTGCTCGGCCTGCTGGCCGCGGGCGAAAAGAAAAGTGAGTTGCCTTTCTCGAAGGAAGACAGGCTCCTGCTGAAGGCCATCGCCTCTTCAGCCGCTCTAACAGTCGAGCTCAGGCAGAGCAAGGAGTTGGTCGCTGAAATGTCTCCAGTAGAAGCAGTCGAGTGCAAACGCTGCGGCAACCTGTATCCGGCAGGCACGGCGGCCTGCAAATCCTGCGGCAGAGAACTCGTGGAGGCAATCGTCCCTTATACTTTAATGGGAAAATTCCGGTTCGAGAAACAGATTGGGGCCGGAGGCATGGGAGTCGTTTATCGCGCGGTTGATTTGGTGCTTGACCGTGTGGTTGCAATCAAGACGCTTCCAATGGCTTCACCGGAACGCTCCTTCAGGCTGCGCAGGGAGGCGCGCGTTATTGCTTCGGTCAAACATCCCAACCTGGCGCTGATATTCGGCGCCGAAACCTGGCGCGGCTTGCCCATGCTCGTTTTTGAGCTTCTGGAAGGAGGCACTCTCGCGGACAGGCTTCGTAAAGCCCGTTTGCCGATACAGGAGACTCTGAATCTTGGAGTCATACTCGCGGAGGTGCTTGAGTATCTGCATTCCAGGAGCATGCTCCACCGTGATATCAAACCCGGCAACATCGGGTATCAATTGCCGGGGGATGTTCCGAAACTGATGGATTTCGGATTGGCGCATCTTTTAACGGAGGCGCGTCCAGAGATCTCTCACGAACAATCGTCCGACGCAGCCGGCCTTCCGGATGGATCGACGGCGACTACTCTGGCATACGTCCCGTCGCATTTCGGCTCAGGACGGCTGCTTGGAACGCCGGCGTACCTGTCGCCTGAAGCGATTGAAGGAAAGCCCGCGGATTCCTCTTTTGATCTCTGGTCTGCGGCAATTGTTTTATATGAATCGCTGGCCGGCAACAATCCGCTGAAAAGAAATACGATTCCTGAAACGCTTGAGTGCATAGTTTCAGTGCCGGTGCCGGATGTCCGGGATTTTGTCCCGGAATGTCCGGACGATGTCGCGCAGTTTTTTAAGGATGCTTTATCAAGAGATCCGCGCCGGCGTCCCGGAAGCGCCAGGCAGCTCAAGCTGAGGCTTTGCGATCTGCAGACGGGAGGCATTCACCGGGAAACCCGGGTCACCCCGGCCGGATAAAAAGGACAAACGGCGAGACAAGCCGCACGCGGTTTCTTTATGGACAAGCCCGGAAAGAGACGACGGATATTCCTTGGGTAATGTCACAATATTATGCGGACATCAATAGTTTTCAGACGGGCCGCCGTTTTGATGGCTGTATTCTTTAGCAAAAAGAGCCGCTCCCAGGGCGGCCGTCAACTGCGGATTTTCGGGGCATAATACTCTCTTGCCTAATTCTTCTTCCAGGGCTTTAACAACTCCGGTATTTTTCGCCACTCCACCGGAAAATACGATGGGTTCCCCGTACTCAATCTGCCCTCCGGCCCCCATACCGACAACTCTTTTGGCAATGGCCCTGCTGATGCCGCAGGCGATGTCCTCTTTTGCCCGATTCTCCGATAGAAGGGAAATTATCTCCGACTCGGCGAATACGGTGCAGACGCTGCTCAGAGTACAGGGCTGCCTGGACTTTAAGGCAAACGGACCGAGTTCATCGATGGGGAGATTCAGTATTCTTTCGGTCAGAACTTCCAGAAATCGTCCGGTTCCGGCAGCGCACTTATCGTTCATCTCGAACCGTACAGCCACTCCGTTTCCGTCCAGTTCGATGACTTTACTGTCCTGCCCGCCGATATCAATAATAGTTCTCGCTTCCGGAAATAGTAGTTTTGTTCCCCTGGCGTGGCACACGATCTCGGGCAGCACCTTATCGGACCGGCTGAAAGCTCTGCGCCCGTAGCCGGTGGATACAATATATTTTATGCCGTCGGTTGATTCGCCGGTTTTGTCCAGAGCCAGCTTAAGAGCTTCACTCCCGCTCTCCCCGCGGTCATAGCGGGTTCTTATCAGCGAAAATGCCAGGATCTCTTCTTCCTCATTAATGATCGCCGCTTTTGTGGTAACGGAACCTATATCAATACCCGCAAACATGTCTGGATCAGGCTTTCCTTATCTTCATTATTTCGCATATGCTTTCAATTCTTGTTCGCAAAGCTTCCGGACTGTAGTCTCTGTCCTCCCAATTGTCTCCCTCGATGTAAAATACAGGCAATTGCGTCTTTTCTTCCACCATTCTGCCCAATAGTCTGTGGCTGCTGCCGAGCCAGCGGTCGAAATCCATTAAACCGAAAACCATCCCGTCGAATTTGTGCGTCACAATCTTTTCGCAGATTTGTTCGGCCTGATAGCCGGGATTGACCATTCCGGAAGTTCTGAGCCAGCCTTCAGCCGCGGCCATATAAGGATCATCGAAAGACGGCGGCTTCAGCTGTTTCTCCGTAAGTATGAAAAACTCGCTGAGGGGTATGCCGACGCCGTTTTCCTCAAACATCCTGGCTACCCAGGGAACGGACGGGTGGATACTGTAAATCAACAATTTGGGGGCACCCTGGGGCAATATGCCTGTCTTGTTGCGCACCCGCTGCTTAACCTCTTTCAGGGTAATATCCAGCGCCTCCTCCATGGATTCAATGCCGGTGTTGAGCGGCGTGAACAGGCCTTCCCAGAAAAAACGTCCGCTGACGGCGCCCAGAGGCTGCGGGTCTGCGCTCATCAGACGGCCCAATTCCGATACTTTCGCCGCATATCTCTGCCAGAATTCGATGACCTTCTGTATCGTTTCCTCCGATACCTTAACCCCGATTTCTTTCTGGACGGATTCGAATCCGTCTTTCATTTGGGCGGCCAGATACTCTACCCTTTCGATAACCTCATCCTCCACCGTACCCATGGGCTGGTCATGGGGCAGGCGTGTGACGTACGTTTTCCACTCGGGATCATGGTAGAGTCGGATGAATTCGTCTGTTTTAGGGCCTTCATCGCATACGAATCCCCATATCCAGTTTATATCCGGGGAGGGAATAATGCCCAGCCTGCGGGCGGCATATCGTGTTTTATTCAGGGCGCAATGACGGCAGCCGTAAGGGATTCCGGCTTTCTCGGCCTCTTCCAGAAAAGGGGCAAGTTTGTGAAAAAAGCTGTTCATCACAAAGGTGATGAATATATCCGGAAAGGAAACAAAGATTTTTTCCGGAGCCGTCA